>NZ_JBFUGY010000015.1:0-176897 GCF_056402655.1 Bradyrhizobium sp. P3_C3
ATGAACTGCAACGTCAAGACGGTCCTTCGATACGTCGATACCAACCGCGATGATATCCATGGTCACCCTTCCTTGCCTAATCGGGCTTCGCACTTTGCGGCCCAGGCGACTGTTCGGGTTCAATGGACTAACGGACGGGGCACCTCTCTCACCCACGGCCTGCAACGACCTGGGGGTTTGCGGGCTCCCGTCCGTCACCGCAACGTCTACAATAGCAGACCTGCGGCGCTTCGACTTACAAGGGGTTCTCTCCACTCGCACGACCATTCGTGAGGAGAGAGACCCCTCACCCGGCTTCGCTTCGCGAAGCTACCCTCTCCCACAAGGGGCGAGGGTGCAGCAGCGCTCGTAGCCATCTTTTACTTCACCAACTCGCACCCGCCCTCCGCGAGTGGCCTAAACGCCTGGTCCGCGGGGATCGTCGAGACCAGCTTGTAATAGTCGTACGGATATTTCGACTCCTCCGGTTTTTTGACCTCGAACAGATACATGGGATGCACGACGCGGCCGTCCTGGCGGATCGTGGTGTCGCCGAACAGCTTGTCCTTACCCCTAAACTTCTTCATCTCGGGCACGGCGTCCTTCGCATTGTCGCTGCCGGTCGCGGCGACTGCGTTCAGATAAGCGAGCGTCGAGGCATAGACGCCGGCCTGGTTGCCGCTCGGCATCTTGCCGTTCATGCCGGGCCGCGCCGCAAATCGCTTGGCGAAGGCGCGGGTATCGTCGTTCATGTCCCAATAAAAGGCTTCCATGAGCTGGAGGCCCTGGGCGACCTTGATGCCCATGCCATGGACGTCGTTGATGAAGAGCAGGAACGCGACGAGCTTCTGCCCGCCTTGCTGGATGCCGAACTCGGCAGCCTGCTTCACCGCGTTGATGGTGTCGCCGCCGGCATTGGCGAGGCCGATCACCTGCGCTTTCGAGCCCTGCGCCTGCAACAGGAAGGAGGCGAAATCGGAGGTGCCGAGCGGATGTTTCGAGGAGCCGAGCACCTTGCCGCCGTGCGCCTCGATGTATTTCTGCGCCTCCGCCTCGATGCCCTTGCCGAGCGCATAGTCGACCGTGAGGAAATACCAGTCCTTGCCGCCGCGCGCCATCATCGCAGCCGCGGTGGTGTTGCCGGTCGCCCAGGCATCGTTGACCCATTGGATCGTATTGGGCGAGCAGGCCTTGCCGGTGAGATCCGAGCTTGCGGTCGACGACGCCAGGAAAGTCATGCGGCTGTCGCGCAGCAGCGTGTTGATGGAGAGGCCGACGGCCGAATTCGGCACGTCGACGATGGCATCGACGCCCTCGACATCGAGCCATTTGCGCGCGATGGCGTTGCCCACATCCGCCTTGTTCTGGTGGTCGGCATAGACGATCTCGACCTTGATGCCCTTGCCGCCGCCGTTGAAATCCTCCGCGGCCATGCGCGCGGCCTCGACCGAGCCCATGCCGTTGGTGTCTTGGAAGATGCCCGAGATGTCGTTGAGCACGCCGACGCGCACGACATTGTCGGAGATCTCGGCGCTTGCCGCGCCGCTTACCAGGCTCGCCGCCAGCGCAAGCGTCCATTTCAGGTGTTTCATCGTTCCCTCCCCTTTGTGTGTCGCGCCGGTCACCGCCGGCACGTTCTGGAATCAGACCTGCCGTTCCGGCAATCTCAGCACCAGCCCGTCGAGCGCGGGCGTAATCATGATCTGGCAGGCCAGCCGGCTGTTTGGCAGCCGCTCGGCGGCGGTGCCGTCGAGCAGCGCGTCTTCGTCATCAGCCATCGCGGGTAGGCTCGCGAGCCAGGCTGCGTCGATATAGACGTGGCAGGTCGCACACATGGCATTGCCACCGCACTCGGCCAGGATGCCGTCGAGACCATGGCGGGTCGCGGCCTGCATGGCGCTTTCGTCGCCTGAAGTTTCGACACGATCGGACTTGCCGTCGGCATGGATGAAAGTGATGGCGGGCATCAAGGCTCCTCGTCAGGCCGGGATGATGGTGACCGGCAGGCTGTCGAGCCCGCGCAGCGTGTTGTTGAAGCGGCGTTTCGGCTCGCCCGTGATCTCGATCTTCGCGATACGCCGCGCCAGCGCCGTCAGCATCACTTCGCCTTCGAGGCGCGCGACGAGCTGGCCGACGCACATGTGGATGCCGGAGCCGAAGCCGACATGGCCGGACGAGCGGCGCGTGATGTCGTAGCTGTCGGGCTTGTCCCAGCGGCGCGGATCGCGATTGGCGGCGGCAAGGAACATCAGCACCTTCTCACCTTCGCCGATCGTCGCGCCTGACAGCTCGACCTCACGTGTGGTGGTGCGGAAGAAGGTCTGCACCGGGCTTTCGAAACGAACCGCTTCCTCGAAGGCGCTACGCGCGAGCGTGAGATCGCCGCGCAGGCGCTGCCATTGTTCGGGGAAGCGCGCGAGGCAATAGACGGCCGCGCCGATGCCGTTGACAGTGGTGTCGAGACCGGCCGACAGCAGCGAGCGCACCAGCAGTGGCGCTTCGGTGGCCGTGATCGCGCCMTCGTCGACCTGGGCATGAATGCAGGCGCCGAAGCCGCCGGGCGCAAGGTTCTCGCGCTGGCACTGCTCGGCAACATAGGCTTGATGGGGCGTCGAACGCGCAATCGCCTCCCGGCGCAGCTCGTTGGGCGGCCCGAATGCGTTGAACACGACGCTCGCGTAGGGAATCAGATGCTCGCGCCCCTCGGATTTCAGCCCGAGCGCATCCGGGAAGATCGAGAGCGGATAGGCCTCGGCGAGGTCGGCGATCGCGTCGAAGCTGCGCCTTTCTATCAGCGCGTCCACCCGCTCATCGGCCGCCGCGGCAAAGCGGTCGCGCACCTGCTTCATCACGGTCGGCGACAGCACCTTTGAGAGCACGGCGCGGGTCCGCGTATGCGCGGGCGGATCGGTCTCGAGGATCAGGCTCGGCGGCCGCCACGGCGTCTCCTTCTTGAAATCGGAGAGGCCGACGCCGCGGCTGGAGCAGAACGTCGCGGGATCGTTCAGCACGGCGTGGACCTCGGCATAGCGTGCCACGCCGTAGACGTTCCACTTGTCGAGATAGACGACCGGACCTGCCTCCCGCAGCAGCTCGTGCGTGGGATAGGGGTCGGCGAAAAAATTCATGTCGAAGGGATCGACGTCGAGATGCGGGACGCCTGATACGGCGGAGCCAGGTGCGCTCATTGAAGTCCTCCCTCATTTTGATCTTGTGAAAGGGCCGCGCTTGCCCTTAGGTCTTCGGACACGCCGCGAGACAAAAGATCGATATGCCGCCGTCTTCGACCAGAGCCCGCCAAAGGCCCGCACCCGCCGAAACCGGGCCGACGCTCGATCTCGACCGTTACGTCCCGGCTTTCATCACCTTCATCGCCAACAAGCTCTCGAACAGCGCTACCGCGTTCTACCAGCGAGAGTTTGGCGTCAACGTCACGGAATGGCGGATCATGTCGCTGCTGGCGATCGAGCCCGGCATTCCGGCCTCGCGGATCTGCCACGTCATTGGCTTCGACAAGGGGCCGGTGAGCCGGACGCTTGCCGGCCTCGAGAAGCGCGGACTGGTCTCGATTCGAACCGACCCGAACGACGGCCGCACCCATTCGATCTCGCTGACGGCGAAGGGCCGCGCCACCCATGACAAGGTGATCGTCGCGGCGTTCGAGCGCGAGCGGCGGCTGTTGTCCTGCCTGAACAAAGACGAGCGCGAGGTGCTGATCGATCTGCTGCGCCGGCTGCACGAAAATCTCGACGCAGTGACCGGCAGCACCACCAGTTGACGCGCGCGCGAAGCGCGCGGCATCGCCGACTTCAGGCATACGCCGGCATTTGCCCGCGGCACCCTCTCTGCCGAGCATCGTTTCCTCCAGGATCGGGCGCAGCGGTTCCCCCGCCGTCATCCTTGTCTGGAACGGTTCGCACAAATTAGTTGCTTAAGCAACAAAATAATCATGCAGGATATTGCGGCAGAATGGCTGGCTTAGTTGGCGGCAGCTCTATCCCCGTCATTGCGAGCGCAGCGACGCAATCCAGAGCCCCTCCGGGGAAAGATTCTGGATTGCTTCGCTGCGCTCGCAATGACGATGTGGAGAGAGCGTGGCCTCACTCTGACTTGATCTGCCAGTGGCTACAGACCGATCCACTCACCCGACGCATCATCATGCACCCGCGCCACCGCATCGGCCCGCCGCGTCAGCACGGCGCGCTGGTTGATGTAACCCTTGTCGGTGATCTCGCCGCCGTCAACCGACGGCGGCTCGGCGAGCAGCAGCGCGCGCGTCGCGTGGCCGGAGGAGTTGGTGCCCTGCTGCTTCAGCTTCGCCAGGCCCTGCGCGATCGAAGTCCTGACCTTGTCATGCGCGAGCACATCGTTCACGCCTGCCGTCTCGGGCAAGCCGGCATGGGCACGGCAAGCAGCCATGTTCGGGAAGACCAGGAAGCGCACCTCGTCGCCGCCATGGCCGGTAACGACGATGTCCTGCGCCAGCGGCGCGAGTGCCGCGATGCCGGCGACGCGCAGCGTGCCGACACTGACCCAGGTGCCGGAGTTGAGCTTGAAGTCTTCCGCAACACGACCATCGAAGAACAACCCGCGCTCAGGCCGTTCCGCATCGGCAAGCTTCACGGCATCGCCAATGAGATAAAAGCCCTCGTCGTCGAAAGCCTGCTTCGTCAGCTCCGGCGCCTTCCAGTAGCCCGGCGTGACGTTGGGGCCGCGCACCCGCACCTCGAGCTTGTCGCCGGACGTGACGAGCTTCAGTTCCGTCCCGGGAATGGGCACGCCGATATTGCCCGAGCGCTCCGCGAGAAAATGACAGTCGGTCGCGAGCGGTGACGTCTCGGTCGAGCCCCAGGCCGACACCATCGGCAGCGGACGACCAACAGTCTCCACCGAAAGCTGTTCGAGCGCGTCCCAGAGGTTCTGCGGCAGCGCGGCGCCGGCATAGAAGGCGAATTTCACCTCGCCGAAGAAGCGGCGGCGCAGCTCCTCGTCGCCGCGCAGCGCTGCGATCAGCATGTCGAAGCCGCGCGGCACGTTGAAATAGACCGTCGGCATCACGCTTTTCAGATTGGCGAGCGACGTCGCAAAGAGACCAGGCGCGGGCTTGCCGCCGTCGATATAGAGCGAGCCGCCGTTGCGCAGCACGAGATTGAAATTGTGGTTGGCGCCGAACGTGTGGCTCCAGGGCAGCCAATCGAGGATCACGAGATCGCCGCGGCCCGGTTCGAGAAACGTCCAGGTCTGCGCCTTGGCCTGCTGGCTCGAGGTCAGCATGCGCTGCGTATTGATGACGGCTTTCGGCGTGCCGGTCGAGCCCGAGGTGAACAGGAATTTTGCGATCGTGTCCGGTGTCACCGCGGCGAAGGCTTTTGCGACGTCGCCCGTTTCGGGCGTCGCCGCGATGTCACGGAAGGCCAGCGCATCGGCATCGCCAGCATTGCCACTGATGATCTGCGCCTTGTGCAGCGGCTCGATCGCCGCGAGCGCGGCAGCGAATGGCTTGGTTGCAGAGACATAGATCGCGCCCGGCTCGAGCAGCGCGATCATGCTCTTAAGCTTGTCGAAATCTTTCGACATCAGCGAATAGGCCGGCGAGATCGCGGCCGAGGGCACGCCGACATGCTGGGCCGCAAGCGCGAGCAGCGCGTGGTCGATGCTGTTGTCGGAGAGGATGACGACGGGACGCTCGGCGCTGAGCTCTTGCGCCAAAATCCAGCTCGCCGCTGCGCGTACCCGCCGCAGGGCGCCCGCGTAGGTCATGGTGGCCCAGGGCGTGTCGGCGCTGTCACGCTCGGCGAGGAAGATCGTGTCAGGCGTCTGCCGCGCAAAATGCTCCAGCCAGTCGCCGATGCAGCGGGCGCTGTCGCGCAAGGGTTCTGGCGAGCGCAGCACGATGCTGCCGTCGGGGCGATGCTCGGCGACGGTCTTGGGTGTTGCGAACAGGCTCGAAGCGTCACCGCGTGCGGCGGTTGTCATGGTTTCCTCCTCGCCCGTATCAGGGATCGGCTACAGCCTCGTTCCGGGCCGCTTTGGCCATATTGTTGGGTACGACAATTGTTGTCGTCAACAACAATCTTCCGTAGGGGCGTTCGAGGCGCTAAGGTTGCACGGCAGGAGAGATCACGTGACAGCCAGCGCAGCCCGAACTGAGCCCCGCCCCTCCCCACGCAAACGTGCCGGCAACGGCGCGGCGCGGCCGAACGACGCGGACGAGATCGGCCTCGACGCGCTGGTCGGGCACGCCGGTTATGCGGTGCGTCGCTTCCAGATCTGGATCTTTCAGGACTTCATCAAGACGCTCGGCGCGGTCGACATCAAGCCGACGCAGTATTCCGTGCTGACGGTCATCGGCGCCAATCCGGGCCTCTCCCAGATGGCGGTGGCGAAGCGTCTTGGCATCGAGCGCGCCCGGCTGGTGCATCTGCTCGACAGCCTCGAACAGCGCAGGCTGGTGAAGCGGGTCAAGTCGAAGGCGGACCGCCGCTCCCATGCGCTGCACCTCACCGCAACGGGGGAGACGGCGCTTGCCAAATTCAAGCGCCTCGCTGCCGAACACGAGCGGCATGTCGTGGAGAAGATCGGCAGGGAGAACCGGGAGCGGCTGCTCCAGATCCTGGCCGGCTTCACCTGATCGAGACTGCCCAACATTTACGCAAATGCCCGTATCAGGGCGCTGGAACGACGGCCCATCAGTCCTCGAAATATCCGACAAGCCACTGATCCCTCGATAATATCCGAGACATTGCGCCTGCCCGGATTGTGTACACAATGGCACATCGCTTGCTTCAATCCGGGTAAGACCTGTTGCCGGAGTTTTGTCACCATGGGGGCTGAGCAGCCTGAAACGATCGCCGCGATTGTGGCCGCGCATCGCGCGGGCACGATCACGCCTGCGCAGACCGTCGCACGAACCTATCAGCGCAACCGCGATCACAACGATCCCGCAATCTTCATCAGCCTGCGCGACGAGAAGGACGCGATCGCGGAAGCCGAGAAGCTTGCCGCAAGAGATGCCACCAGCCTGCCGCTCTACGGCGTGCCGGTCGCGGTCAAGGACAATATCGACGCGCTGGGATTTCCGACCACCGCAGCCTGCCCGGCCTTCTCGTATACGCCGACGCATGATTCGACCGCGGTGGAACGCCTGCGCGCGGCCGGCGCGATCATCATCGGCAAGACCAATCTCGACCAGTTCGCAACCGGCCTCGTCGGCGTGCGCTCGCCTTATGGCATCCCCAAAAATTCGATCCGCGAGGATCTCATTCCCGGCGGATCGAGCTCGGGCTCGGCGGTCGCGGTCGGTGCCGGACTCGTGCCGCTCTCGCTGGGCACGGACACCGCCGGCAGCGGCCGGGTGCCGGCGATGCTCAACAACATCGTCGGCCTGAAGCCGAGCCTCGGCATGATCTCGAATGCGGGCCTAGTGCCGGCCTGCCGCACGCTCGACTGCATCTCGGTATTCGCTCTGACCGTCGACGACGCCGCGCTGGCGCTCGCCGTGATGGCGGGTCCAGACCAAGCCGATCCGTTCTCGCGTGACCGGCCGCTGGGCGCGATCACGCCGTTCCCCGCGAATTTGCGCCTTGGCGTGCCCCGCAACGGGCAGCTGATCTTCTTCGGCGACAGGAAGGCGGAAGCCGCTTACGGCGATGCGCTGAAGCGCTGGACTGCGCTCGGCGCTAAGCTGGTCGAGTTCGACCTCGAGCCGTTCTACGAGACGGCGCGGCTGCTCTATGAGGGGCCGTGGGTCGCCGAGCGCTATCTCGTGATCAAAGATCTACTGGCATCCGCGCCTGATTCGATTCATCCGGTGACGCGCGAGATCACCGTCGCCGGCGCGCGGCTGACCGCTGCGGAAACCTTCTCTGCGCTCTACCGTTTGCAGGGCCTGCGCAAGATCGCCGAGCGCACCTTTGCGAGCATCGACGCGCTGGTGCTGCCGACGGCGCCGACGGCGTACACGACGGCGCAGGTGCTGGCCAATCCGATCGAGCTCAACAGCCGGCTCGGCACCTACACCAATTTCGTCAATCTGCTCGATCTCTGTGGTCTTGCGGTGCCCGCGTCGATGCGCGCGGATGGCATTCCGTTCGGCATCACGCTGCTCGCGCCCCCGGGGCGCGATGCGCTGCTTGCGAGCATCGGCCGTGCATTCCATGCGGATACGAAGCTGACCGTCGGCGCGAAGGGTGTGGCGCAGGCCCCGTTGGCGCCGCTTGCCGCAAGCAGCAGCGACGAGATTCCGATCGCAGTGGTCGGCGCGCATCTCTCCGGTATGGCGCTGAACGGCGAATTGACGGCGCTCAACGGAAAGCTGGTCGAGGCGACCAGGACAGCGCCGGACTACAAGCTCTACGCACTCAAGACGACGCCCCCGAAGCCGGGCATGTTGCGCGTCGAGGCTGGCACGGGCGCGGCGATCGAGCTGGAGATCTGGTCGTTGTCGTCGTCGGCATTCGGCAAGTTCGTGAATGCGATTCCAGCACCGATGGCAATCGGCACAATCAGGCTTGCGGACGGCCGCAGCGTGAAAGGGTTTCTCGTCGAGCCGGAGGTGCTGGGCGGGGCGCGAGACATCACGGCGTATGGCGGCTGGCGGAAGTTTATGGCGGAAGCTGCGAAGGCGTAGCTGCCGTAGGGTGGGCAAAGCGTAGCGTGCCCACCAACAGCATTAGTTAGGAAAGATGGTGGGCACGGCGCTTTGCGCCTTTGCCCACCCTACGGTACCGCGTTTGCCGCCCTACACCGACACCGCGTAAATCTCATACTCTCCGCGCACCAGCTCGATATGCGCGCGCATGGCGGCGGCGGCGCCCTGCTTGTCGCCGCGCATGATCGCGACGACGACGCGGTCGTGCTCGGCTTGCGACTTTGCCAATCGGCCGAGGTTGCGGAACTGGGCGCGGCGGAACGGTTGCACGCGGACGCGCGTCGCCAGCGTGATCTCGGCGATGTAGCCGTTCTGCGATCCCGCATAGATCGCATTGTGGAAGCGCTCGTTGACCTCGTGGAAGCGATCGGGATTGCCGGCGTAGCTGAGCACGCGCAGCTCTTCGTGGATGGCTTCGAGACCGTGGCGCTCGGCAGCGGACATGCGCTCGGCGGCAAGGCCCGCGCACAGCGCCTCGAGCTCCGCCATCGCCTCGAACATGCTTTTCAGCCGCTCGACCGAAGGCTGCGCCACCACCGCGCCACGATGGGCGCGCGATTCGACGAGGCCGCTCGCCACCAGCTGGCGCAACGCCTCGCGGACCGGCGTGCGCGAGACGCTGAAGCGCCGCGCGATGTCGGTTTCATCAAGCGGCGCGCCCGGGGCCAGGGTTCCGCGTACGATCTCGTCGGCGAGTTGAAGCCGCAGCTCCTCGGCGCGCGTGATCTTGTGCACGCTGGGCTGCGCCCGGTCGACGCGCGGCACCACCGGCTCGGCCGGCAATGTTTCGGGCGGAAGATCGTCAAGCGTCATACGGTCAGGTCTCTTTCGACTCGTCGATGATGCTGACATGGGCGGCGACGACGCGCCAGCCCTCCGGGAAGCGAATCCAGGTCTGCATCTGCCGGCCGACCTTGCCGGGAGCCGTGTCGCGATAGAACAGGGTGGAGGCCACGGCCGTGTCGCGGCCATAGCTGGTGATCACGGTCTTCGCGGTACGGCGGTTGAGGCCGACCGGCGAGCGCCCGGCGCGGAAGCCAGAGATCGCCTCATAGCCGTAGAGGTTCTCGCCGATGCCGTAGCGCAGCGTGCGGGGATCGTTGCGGAAGAGCTCGCCGAGCACGGCGACGTCGTTGGTGATCAGGGCCTGCTCATAGCGCTCGAACGCGGCCTTCACTTCCGCGATCACCTCGGGGAGATCAATCTCCATTTTAAATCCCTCTCAAAGTCCCCTTGGCGACGGCGCGGAGACCACGCCCATCTTCTCCAATGCGTGCGCCACGCGCAGCGCGATGTCCTCGCGCCAGGGCGCGGCGATGATCTGCACGCCGATCGGCAACGGCTCGAGCGGCACCGGCACGGCGACCACCGGCAATCCGATGAACGAGATCGGCTGGGTGTGGATGCCGATATTGGCGCGAACCGGCAACTCGACGCCGTCGAGCGTGAAATTCACCTGGCCGAGCTTCGGCGCGGTGCAGGGCGTGGCCGGTGCAATCAGCACGTCGACGGATTTGAAGATCTCGGCGAGCTGCGCGCGATACCAGCGGCGGAATTTTTGCGCGCGGTCGACCAGCGGCGCCGGCACCATCGCGCCGGCGATCAGCCGATCGCGCACGGCGGGATCGAAATCGTTCGGGCGCTTGCGCAGGCGATCGAGATGCAGCGAGGCGCCTTCGGTGGTGGTGATGACATAGGCCGCCGCGCGGGCGCGCGAGGCTTCGGGCACGTCAACGATCTTCGTCGCGCCGAGCGCCTTGGCGACGCGGCTGACGGCTTCGACGGCCTCGGGAAACACGTTGTTCTGAAAGTGTCCGCCGGCAATCGCGATGCGCAGGTCCGACACCGGATTGGCGAGCAGCGGCAGCGTCGGCTCCAGACCGCGCGTGATGCAGGCGGCATCATCTGCATCCACCCCCTGCATCGCGTCATAGGCGAGCGCGAGATCGGTCGCCGAGCGCGCGAACGGGCCGAGATGATCGAGGCTCGCGACGAACGGGAACGAGCGCGCCCGCGACAGCCGGCCATAGGTCGGCTTCAAACCAAAGATGCCGCAGAAGGAGGACGGCACGCGGATCGAACCATTGGTGTCCGAGCCGAGCGCGATCGGCACCAGCGCGCCGCCAACGGCGCTGCCCGAACCACCGGAGGAGCCGCCGGTCATCCGGGTCGTGTCATGCGGATTGCGCGAGGGACCGTCATGGACGTTCTCGCCGGTGAAGTCATAGGCATATTCGCCCATGTTGAGCGCGCCGACGAGCACGGCACCGGCGGCTTCCATCCGCTCGATCAGCGTGGCATCGCGTTTCGCCGGCGCAAGATCGCGGTTGATCTTCGAGCCCGCGCGTGTCGAGAGGCCGGCAACGTCGAACAGGTTCTTCACCGCGAAGGGAACACCGGCGAGCGGGCCGACCTCCTTGCCGGCAGCAATGTCGGCATCAACAGCACGCGCCTTCGCACGGGCGCGATCGGCGGTGACGTCGGTGAAGGAATTGAGGACACCATCGTGCTGCTTGATGCGCGCAAGCGCAGCTTCGGTGGCATCGAGTGCCGACATCTTGCCGCCGGCCACAGCCTTGGCGATGTCCGCAGCCGTCATCTCTGGCTTGGTGGTCATGGCGGGATCAGACCGTGAAGATCGGCGCCGGCTCGGTCTCGTCCGGCAGCGCGAATTCGTCGACCAGTCGGCCAAGCCGGAGCGAGACTTCGAGATTGGCGCGCACCGCCGGCCTCCAGGCCTCCTCGACCGGCAGCGCCAGCGCTTTCGATACGGCGTCGATATAGTCGTCCAGCGGCTCGGCCATCACGCTCCCAAACAATCTCTCAGTGCACTCTTAGTGGACCTGCAACGGCGGATGCGGGATCGCCGTCAACAGCTCCTTGGTATAGTCGTCCTGCGGATCGCTGAGGACTTTTTCGGAAGAGCCCTCTTCGACGATTCGACCTGTCCGCATGACAATGACACGATCGCACAACAAGCGCACTACGTTCAAATCATGCGAGACGAACAGATAACTCATACCTAGCCGCGCCTTCAGGTCCTGAAGCAGATTGAGGACCACGGCCTGGACCGAGACGTCGAGCGCCGCGGTCGGCTCGTCCAGGATGACGAGTTTTGGATGAAGCGCGATGGCGCGCGCGATGCCGACGCGGGCCTTCTGGCCGCCGGACAGCTGGTGCGGAAACCGATCCAGCAGATTGTGCGGCAGCCCGACCATGGTGGCCAGCTCCTCGCAGCGCGTTCGCAGCGCATCGCGGCCCCTGATGTCGCCGAGCTGCATGATGGGGTCGGCGATGGCGCGGGCGGCGGTGAAACGCGGGTTGAGGCTGTCGGTCGGGTCCTGGAACACCATCTGGATGCGGCTGCGCTGCGGCAGCCGGGCGAAGGAGGCAGGCGCGATGGCGCCGATGTCCTCGCCGTCGAACTGGATCAGGCCCGAGGTCTGGTCGAGGAGACGCATCACCATCATCGACGTGGTCGATTTGCCGCAACCGGATTCGCCGACGAGGCCGACGCTCTCACCATGGCCGATGGAGAGGCTGATGCCGTCGACGGCGCGGAACACGTCGGGCTCCACGGGCGGTTTGCGGCCGAACAGTTTTCCGAGCGTGGCCGTGGCACCCTGGCGGGGATATTCCTTGACGAGCTTTTCGATGAGGAGGAGGGGCTTTTGGCTCTCCGTGCCTGCTGCGGCGGTCGGGGCGGATGCTGGGCTCGCGGCCGCGGCGGCCGCGCCCTCCTCCTCCGGCAACAGATCCCGCAAGCTCACCCCGAGCCGCGGCGTCGCACGCATTAGCTTCTTGGTGTAGGGGTGCTGCGGGTTCGCAAAAATGTCGGCGGCATTGGCGGTCTCGACGACCCGGCCCTTCTCCATCACGACGACGCGGTCACAATAGGCAGCCGCAAGGCCGAGATCGTGCGTGATCAGAATCGTCGACATCGCCTTGCGCTTGGTCAGCTCGACGATCAGGTCCATCACCGCCTTCTGGGTGGTGACGTCGAGACCCGTCGTCGGCTCGTCCGCGATCAGGAGCTGCGGATTGCAGGCGAGCGCAAGCGCGATGACGACGCGCTGGCACATGCCGCCTGACAGCTCGAACGGATAGGCGTGGTAGCGCTCGCGCGGGCGCGCGATCTTGACCTGCTCCAGCGCCTCGATCGCTTTCTCGCCGTGATCGGCGACCTGAGCCTGCTGCACATGGGTGCGCAAGACGTCCTCGATCTGGTCGCCCACTTTGCGGATCGGGTTGAGTGCCGCGCGCGGGTTCTGGAAGATCATCGAGACTTCGCGGCCGCGCAGATCGCGCATCTGGTCTTCGCTGGCCGCCTTCACGTCGATGCCGGAGAACATCACCGAGCCTTCGGCGATCCGCCCGGCGCGATCGAGGATGCGCATCACTGCATAGGACGTCACCGACTTGCCGGAGCCGGACTCGCCGACGATGGCGAGCGTCTCGCCCTTGGCGACGGAAATGTTGACGTGCTGCACCGCTTTGACGATGCCGCGGCGGGTGGTGAATTCGACCGTGAGGTCCTGGACGTCGAGCAGGGGCTGGGCGGTCATGAGGGCCTCCCGATCAAAAATGTCGAAATCAACCCCATGCACAGTAGAACGGGGTTGGAATCATTGGGGAATTTCAGCTCTGAATTTGAGGGTGAGGCATCGCTCCCTCCCCCCTTGCGGGGGAGGGTTGGGGAGAGGGGTGGCCACGGGAGAGCTCGGAGTTTGTGGCTACCCCTCTCCCTGCCCTCGAGAGCGAGCTTCGGACCCCGCAAGGGGGGAGGGAATGAGAGAGCGGTGCTCTCTTCACTTCCAAGCGTTGCGCTTCTCGTCCCGCACTCGACAATCATCACGTCCTCCGCTGCGGGTCGACGATGTCGCGGAGGCCGTCGCCGAGGAGGTTGAAGCAGAACACGGCGATCATCAGAGCAAGGCCGGGGAATAGCGCGATCCACCATTCGCCCGACACCATGAAGCCCGCGCCTTCCGCGACCATGATGCCCCATTCGGCGGTCGGCGGGCGGACGCCGAGGCCGATGAAGGAGAGGCCTGCGGCATTGAGGATAGCGTAGCCCATGGTCAGCGACATCTGCACGATCATGATCGGCATGATGTTCGGCAAAATGTGCACCAGCAGGATGCGGAATTCGCCGTTGCCGGAGAGCCGCGCGGCCTGCACGAAGCCGGCATTGCGGCGGACATTGGCCTCGGCGCGCGCGACGCGGGCATAGAGCGGGAAGTTCACGATGGCCGTGGCCAGGATGATGTTCTGCACGGTGTTGCCGAGCGCTGCGACGATGCCCATCGCGAGCACGAACAGCGGGAACGCCATGATGGTATCGGCGATGCGGCCGACGATGCGGTCGGTCCAGCCGCCGAAATAGCCCGCCGCGATACCGGCGAGGCCGCCCATCAGGAACACCAGCACGACGGAGGCGACCGCGATGAAGGTATCAAGCCGCGTCGCCACGATGACGCGGCTGAAGATGTCGCGGCCGAGCTGGTCGGTGCCGAACCAATGCGCCATCGACGGCGGCTTCAGCGCCGCCGCCGTATCGGAAGCGAGTGGATCATACGGCACCACATAGGGACCGAAGATCGCGGCAATAAGGATCACGATCAGCAGCGCGAAGGCGAAACCCGTGACCTTGTTCTCGCCGATAACGTAGCGGGTCTGTTCGAGGATCGCGACGAGCCCTGATGTCCGCGCGGGACCGACGGGTTCAACAGCAGGCGCAACGGAGCTCATGATTTAGCCCTCCAACCTGACACGCGGATCGATCACGCCGTAGAGGATGTCGATCACGAGATTGAGCAGCACGTACATGACCGCCATGGTCAGCACAAAGCCCTGCACCGGCGCGAAGTCGGACGAGATCAGCGCTTCCACCGCATAGGAGCCGATGCCGGGCCAGGCGAACACTTTTTCCACCAGCACGTTGGCCCCGAGCAGGAACGAGAACACCATGCTGAGCGTGGTGATCACGGGGAGCATCGCATTGCGGAACGCGTAGGTGATGATGACGGTCGACGGCGACAGGCCGCTGGCGCGMGCCGTACGCACGAACTCCGACGACAACACCGCCAGCATCGAGGCGCGCGTCATGCGCGCGATCGGCGCCAGCGAGAAGATCGCCAGCGTCGTCGCCGGCAGGATGAGCTGGCTCAGCGCCGAGCGGAACGCCTCGAAGTCGCGCGCGATCAGCGTGTCGATCAGATAGAAGCCGGTGATGGTCGGCGGCGCGCTGTAGAACACGTCGAGACGGCCGAGCGGCGCCGGCGACCAGCCGAGCCGGAAATAGAAGACGTAGACCAGCACGAGGCCGGTGAAGAACACGGGTAACGACACGCCCGCCGTCGTCGTGACACGGCAGAGATGGTCGACCCATGATCCCGGTCGCGTCGCCGCCAGCACGCCGAGCGGAATGGCGATCACGACCGAAACGATGAGGCCGAGCAGCGTGAGCTCGGCGGAAGCCGGCAGGCGATTGCGGATCTCGGCCGCCACCGGCTGTCCCGTGGTGAGCGAGTTACCGAAATCGCCGTGGGCGAGATCGTTGGTGTAGCGGAAAAACTGCTCGATCAGCGGCCGGTCGAGGCCGAGCTTCTTGCGGATCTGCTCGACGGCTTCCTTGGTCGCTGCGGGACCGGCGAAGTAGGCGGCGGGATCACCGGGCAACGCGCGCGTCAGCAGGAAGGTGACGATGACGACCCCGATCAGCGAGGGAATCGCGAACATCAGGCGCTTGCCGATCATGGTCAGCATGGAAAGACGCTCCTGGATGACGGACGAATCTCGCTAGCGGACAAGAGCGTTGCCCCGCGCTCCGCTGCGTTCCCTCCCCCCTTGCGGGGGAGGGCTAGGGAGAGGGGTGGCCCCGGGAGAGGTCTGAGTTCGCGGCTACCCCTCTCCCCGACCCTCCCCCGCAAGGGGGGAGGGAGCGAGAGAGCGGTGGCCGCCTCACGCGATGAAGAACTTGCACCGCGAGGATCAGAGAGACAAACACATGCCGATGCGTCGCCGACGATCAGCATGACGGCTCACCCCTTCGCCAGCGCGCGGTAATCCAGCCTCCGGTGGAACCAGTATTGGTAGCCGCTGATGTTCTTCTGCATCGCGACGTTGACGAAAGGCTGGTACAGCGGGATGCGCGGGATGTCGGTGAAAGCGAGATCGACAAAGCCCTTCACGTCGGCATCGTAGGTCGCGGTGTCGCCGGTCGCCGCTGCCGTGCGGGCACCGTCGATGAGCTTGTCCATCTCCGCCGACTTGTAGCTCATGGTGTTGAAGACGGAATTGTTGCCGTGGTAGCACCAGTAGAAGAAGTATTCGGGGTAATCGAGCCAACCCGAGAACACGTTGGTGAAGAGCGGCATCTCCTTCTTGTTCAGCTCGGTGCGCCAGTTGGCGCCGGGCACCTTGTTGATGGTCGTCTTGATGCCGATCTGCGCGAGAGATTCCTGCACCAGCACGCAGAGCGGCTCGTTGACGCCCGCGAAGTTGAGATCGAACGAGATCGTGGTCTCGAAGCCGTTGGCGAGGCCTGCCTCCGCCATCAGCGCTTTCGCCTTCTCGATGTCGGTGTTGTATTTGTGCGGCTGCGGCCAGGCGACTTCGGTCGGCTTGTCCTTCGGCGCGCCGAACATCGGGTTGGCGAGGCCGAACATCACGGCGTCCATGATCTTCTGATAGGGCAGCGCATAGGCAACCGCCTGGCGCACCTTCGGATTATCGAAGGGCGGCTTGGTAACGTTCATGCCGATATACTGGATGCCGTTGGAGAACGGCAGCGACACGACGTTGAGCTTGCCGTTCGCCTTCATCTCCTGAAAATCCTTGTTGGGCAGCTCGTAGGAGATGTCGGCGTCGCCCCGCTCCAGCAGCGCGCGGCGGTTGCCGGCCTGCGGCACCATGCGCCAGATCACGCGCTTGATCTTCGGCAACGGACCGCAGACCCAATCCTCGTTGCGCTCCATGATGACTTCGGTACCGGCGGTCCACTTCGTCACCTTGTAGGCGCCGGAGCCCGCGGTCTGCTGCTTGGTGAATTCGAGACCCCAGGGGTCCTTCTCACTGGCGTTCTTCTTCACCAGCTCGGAGTTGACGATGCAGGGCACGATGACCGCGAGATCAGGGATCGTGAGCTTGTCCTTCTTCAAGAAATCGACGCGCACGGTGTAGTCGTCGATCACGACGAACTGCTCTGGCTTGGTGAGAGAGCCAGCGCTCATCTGGAAGGTCGGGAAGCCGCCGACGCTGACGGCGCGGTCGAGCGACCACTTCACATCCTTGGCGGTGACGGGCGTGCCGTCGTGGAATTTGGCGTTCTTGCGCAGCTTGAAGGTGACCGACATGTCGTCGATCTTCATGTCCTCGGCGAGCTCGCCCTTGAACTTGTCGCGGTCGTAATAGGGCACGCCGCCGGGGCCGGTCTTCATCTCGTGGCTGATCAGGCGGTCGTAGCAATTCCAGGACACTTCGTAGCCGGGCACGTTGGTGCCGACGCCGTGGATGTCGAGATTGTTCGGGCCGCCTTCCGAGACGATCAGCAGCGTCTCTGAGCGCGCATCGGCATAGGCGGTGGAGATGACCTGTGGCATCGCCGGAAGCGCCGCGCCTGCGGCCAATCCGGACACKGACTTGAGGAAATCGCGGCGCTTCATGGAAAATGCTCCAACGCAAAAGTTTCTGGTTGGAACAGGGATTCGCAAGGTTCGTGCCAGCGCTTAACGAGGCCTTAATTTCCAGATAATGCGTTGATTTCACATAACTTTTTCGATATTTCGGTGGTTGATCGCTCTTTGGGCAACCCGGTAAATTGCATACAAAGATGCGATTCTGCTCCAAAAATGGGCTGAAAGATTGAGCGCTGCCGGATTGAGCAGGACGTCATTCCCCGGACGGTTCAGCCCGGCCAGATCAGATCCTGGAGTTCGACGAGATCGTTCGCCCTGTCCTGCCAGCCCTCGATACAGACGTGGCTGTTGAGGTCGCTGGCGCGGTGGAGCAGCATCAGCGCCATCAGCCGGCGCTTCAGTGCGAAATCCAGCGTCGCATAGCCAAAGCCTTCGAGCAGGCTGCGCACCCTCCCCGGCCGGCCGGCCGCCATGAAGGCGCTGGGGCCGAGCAAATCGTAATCGCGCCATCCCGCGAGCACGTCGCCGAAGTCGAACAGGCCGGCGAGCGACCAGTTGCCGTCGTCGCAGGCGAGCAGGAAGTTCTGGGGGATATATTCGCCCACCAGAATCACCGGCGGCGCATCCATCGGGATCAGTTTTGCGGCGTCGCGCAGGAGATCGTCGAAGCCTTCGAGGAATTTCGGCGCAAGGCCAAGGCGCGTGTGCCGCGCCTTGCATCCCTCCATCTGGGCGCGCATGAAGTCGTCCCAGCGCGGTTCGATCTTTGCGAGCGGACCAAGCGGCGCGTGCTGCACGGCGGCGATGGTCTCACCGATCTGGCGCAGCAGGCGCTCTTTCTGGTCTTCCGCCAGCTGCGGCCACACCTCCGAGCCGAGCGTGCCGGCAAGGCGCGTGATGACGAGGTAAGGCCAGCCGTCGCGCTCCCCCTCCGCGACGATCTCCGGGATCGGCAGATGAAGGCGGCCGGCAAGCTGCGCCAGCGACCCGCGTTCGGAGACGAATTGCGCGCGCAGAAGCGGCGGGAAGATTTTCAGGATCAGCTTCTCGCCGAGGCCGACGACGAGATTGGTGCCTGTTACAAACACGTGCGGCGCGCTGGTATCGAGACCGTGGCTGCGGGCGATGTCGAGCGCATTTCCCAGCCATTGCCGTGGATCGGAGCGAAAGGCACGAAAGCTTTCCGCGTCGGTGAAGTGAGGTAGTTTCATCGACATCGCGACCTTATGCATTTCAAGAGCAGTTTCCCCCGCGGCCCATCCTTCGAGACGCCCGCTTTGGCGGGCTCCTCAGGATGAGGGCGGAGTGCGTGGCAGCAAGTTTGGCGGGCATCGATGCCGCTTAGCCTCATCCTGAGGAGACCGCGAGCAGCGGTCGTCTCGAAGGACGAGGCGCGCACTCCCGCATGCGCTAGCGGTCCGGGCTGGCGCGCTCGAACTGGCGCAGCAGCTTGTTGCCGCGCTCGACCGCGGCATCGAGCGCAGCCTGCGCGCCCTTCTGACCGGTAAAGGCCTGCTCCAGCTCGTCCTCGATGGCGCCGCGGATCAGCACGAAGGAGCCGAGCCGGATGCCCTTCGAGTTCTCCGTCGGCTGATGCAGCGTGATCTCCTCGAACGAGATCGCGGAGCCCGGATTGCGCTCGTAAAAACCCTGCGCGCGCGTCAGCTCGAAGGCGGCGCGGGTGATCGGCAGATAGCCGGTGTTCTGGTGCCAGGCCGCCTGCACGCCGGGCTGCGACAGATAGGCGAAGAACCGCGCCACGCCCTTGTATTCCGCGCGCGGGCGGTCGCGCAGCACCCACAGCGTGGCGCCGCCGATGATCGAGTTCTGCGGCGCGTTCTTCACATCGGGCCAATACGGCATCATGCCGTAGCCGATGTCGAACTTCGAATTCGCCTTGATGTCGGCCCGCGTCGCCGAGGAGCCGATGAAGATGCCGCATTCGCCCTTCTGGAAGCGCGGCTCGGCCGACTGCCCGCGGCCGCCGTAGTCGAACACCTTGTCCTTCTGCCACTCGGCGAGCTGGGCGATGTGTTGCACGACGACCGGGTTGTTGATGGTCAGCTCGGCATCCAGCCCCGCAAAGCCATTGGTCCGCGTCGCGAGCGGCAGATTGTGGAAGGCGGAGAAATTCTCGATGTGGATCCAGGACGGCCAGGAGGTGGTGAAGCCGCACACAGCGCCGCGCTCGCGCAGGCGTTTTGCGGCAAGCCCAAGCTCGGGCCATGTCTTCGGCGGCGTCTCCGGATCGAGGCCCGCGTCGCGGAACATGGTCTTGTTGTAATAGAGGATCGGCGTCGAGGAATTGAACGGGAAGGACAACAGATTGCCGGCCGCATCGGTGTAATAGCCGGAGACTGCAGGAAGGTAATCGCCCAGCGAGAACGGCTCGTTCATGTCCCGCATCATGGTGAACACGGGATAGATCGCGCCCTTGGCCGCGGTCATGGTGGCGGTCGCGACCTCGTTGACCTGGACGATCGCCGGCTGGCTGCGCGAGCGGAAGGCGAAGATCGCCGCCGTCACCGTCTCGGTGTAGCTGCCCTTGTAAGCAGGCACGATGCGGTAATCGGATTGCGAGGCGTTGAAGTCGGCGGCGAGCTTCTCGAGCTGCCGGCCGAGCTCGCCGGACATGGCGTGCCACAGCGCGATGTCGGTGGCGGCGCGCGCCTGAAGAGGCATTGCGAGGACGATGAAAGCGGCGACGATCCGCAAAAGACTCGATGCTGAAATCACGATGGCTCTTCCCGTGTCGCGCGGCAAAAGGCGACCATACCTGCTTAAGGCGCGGCATTTCCTGTTTCAACCGGGAATGAACGGCGGCCGCGCCGCACAATCGCGCCGCCGGGTGCGGCGGGATGGCCTTCCCTCAACCATCTGCTAGATTGCGTTGAACCTTTTGGCTTCGCCATAGACTCCACCACTGAGGGGTTGAGTGTGCCAGTGTTGAACCGTGCCGAACTCTCGCGGACCGGGTTGATCTTCGTCGCGCTTCTGCTCGCGGTCTGCGCGACGAGCGCAGCTGCGCGCGAATTCCGCGCCGCCGACACCCAGGCCGAGGATTACCCGACCGTCCAGGCGCTGCGCTACATGGGCGCGCTGATTGCCGAGCGCACCGGCGGCCGGCACGAGATCAAGGTGTTCCACTCCCGTCAGCTCGGCGAAGAGAAGGAGACCATCGAGCAGACCAGGGTCGGCGCGATCGACCTCAACCGGACCAATGTGGCGCTGATCGGCAACTTCGTCCCGGCGATGAACGTGCTCGCCATGCCGTTCCTGTTCCGGTCCATCGAGCACATGCAGAAGGTGCTGGACGGGCCGATCGGCAGCGAGATCCTCGGCAGTTTCGAGCCCTACGGCTTCGTCGGGCTCGCCTTCTACGATTCCGGCGCGCGGTCGATCTACAACGGCGTCCGTCCGACACGGACTGTCGCCGACCTCAGGGGATTGCGGATCCGGGTGCAGCAGTCGGAGTTGATGAGCGAGATGATTCGCTCGCTCGGCGCCGAGCCGGTGGAGATGCCCTACGGGCAGGTGCTCACCGGGCTTGCCAACCATCTGATCGACGGCGCCGAAAACAACTGGCCATCTTTCGTGACGACAGACCATTACAAACATGCCGGCCACCTCGCGCTCACCGAGCACACGATGAGCCCGGAAGTGCTGGTGATCTCGCTGAAGGCCTGGAAAAGCCTGTCGGCGGACGACCAGCAGATCTTCCGTGAGGCCGCGGCTCGCTCCAGCCGGTTCATGCGCGAGAAGTGGCACGACCTCGAGGAGCAGTCGCAGCACAAGGCTGAAGCCGCCGGCATCACCGTCGCCAGGGATATCGACCGCAAGCCGTTCGAGGAGGCGATGGCTGCGATCTATGCCAAGGCGGGGCGCGATCCCGCCGCGGCCGCGCTGATCGAACGCATTCGCAAGGTGGAGTGAGCCGCTTGGCTGCACTTGGACACAGCGAGCACGCAGACAGGCCGCCCGGCCCGCTCGGGCGGCTGCGCGCACGCCTGGTCGGGATGCTCCGCGCGGTGCCGATCCGCTGGCGCATCCTGTCGATCGCGGCGCTGAACTCGGCCGTGGTCGTGGTGCTGGTGGGGCTGATCTGGAACGGCACGCAGGTGCTGGGCTCGGCCTGGGGCGACGTCCGGCAGGTGCGCGAGTCCGACCGCATCCTGGCGCTGCTCGAGAGCGAGACCGGGCGCCTGCACAATCTGATCCACCGCTACATCAACCAGCCGAGCCCGGACCTGTTCGCCGAGATCCTGCTGCTGCGCGAGGCGGTGCTGGGCACGCTGACCGACCGTGCCGCCAAGGACCCGATGCTGTCGGGCTCCGTCGAGGAGCTGGAGCGCACCACCGACCGCTTCCTCAACGGCTTCGGCGAGCTGCGCAGCGTGCAGGCGACCATCGCCAAGACCTATGAGGAGCAGGTGCAGGGCCCGGCCAGGGACATGGCCGGTCTCTATTCCATCATCGAAGGTGCCACCGGTCATCGCGACGCCCTGATCTGGCCCTCGCTCGGCAAGTCACGCGAGGCCTTCACCGCGATGCTGGTGGCCGCCAACTCCTACTATCTCTCGCTGTCGCCCGGTGCCGCTGATGATGCGCGCCGCAACACCGAGACGATCGAGAAGACCATTCCGGTCATGATCGATCTCGCCGACAACGACCTGCAGCGCATGGCCCTGCAACGGCTCGGGACCCGCACCATGGCGCTGCGCGAGGGTTTTGCGAAACTCTCCGAGCAGCTGACGAGCCGCACGGAATTGCTGCGCAACACCATCGACGCCAGCCAGGCCGAGGCGATCGGCGCCATCGACGACCTCTCCACCAAGATGCGCCAGCGCGAGCAGAAGGCGCAGGAGACGTTTGATCGTACCCTCGCCGATATCTCGCGGCGGGTGCTGTCGATCGCGGTGATCTTCCTCGGCATCATCCTCACCGCCGGCGTGCTGATCGCGCTGTCGATCCGCCTGCCGCTGCAGCAGATCATGACCGCGATGCGCGCGATCACGCTCGGCGACCTCGACCGCGAGGTGCAGGGCACCAAGGCACGCGACGAGGTCGGCGCCATGGCGCGCGCGGTCGAGGTGTTCCGCGAGAACGCGATCGCGAAGCGCGAGACCGAGGACGAGCTGCGCGCGTCCAAGGAGAAGGCCGAGAGCGCGCTGCTCGAGCTCAACACCGCGCAGCAGAATTTGATCGACGCCGAACGGCTGGCGGCGCTCGGCGGCCTCGTCGCCGGTGTCGCGCACGAGGTCAACAACCCGATCGGCATCAGCCTGACCGTCGCCTCCAGCTTCGCCCGGCGCACCGAGATCTTCGAGGCCCAGCTCAAGGGCGACGGCGGCCTGCGCCGCTCGCAGCTTGAGGAGTTCGTGCAGTCCTCGCGCGACGCCTCGCAGCAGCTCGTCGCCAACCTCACCCGCGCCGGCGAGCTGATCCAGTCGTTCAAGCAGGTCGCGGTCGACCGCTCGCATGCCGAGCGGCGGCAGTTCTCACTCAGCGAAGCTACCGACCAGATCATCGCCAGCCTGCGTCCGGTCCTGAAGCGCTCGCCGATCACGCTCCAGGCCGACGTGCCCGAGGGACTCCTGCTCGACGGCTATCCCGGCTCCTACGGCCAGATCCTGACCAACCTCTTCCTCAACGCCGCCAACCACGCCTTTGCCGACGGCCGCGCCGGCACGATCACGATCTCGGCGCGGCCGCGCGGGACCGACGACATCGAGATCATCTTCGCCGATGACGGGGCCGGCATGACCCCTGACGTGCAGCGCCAGGCCTTTGACCCATTCTTTACCACCCGGCGCAATGAAGGTGGTACGGGACTCGGCTTGCATATCGTCTATAACCTTGTCACCCAGCAGCTCGGCGGGCGCATGATGCTGGAATCCAAGCTGGGACAAGGCACTACTTTTCGCATTATCATGCCCCGGGTCGCCAAGGGCGGCGCGCAAAGCACAGAGACTGACGGGACTTCTCAATGGCCGAACAGGACGATGTCCTCCACCTGATCGACGATACCGGTACCGCACCGGAGGACCAGAACGCACGGAAGTGGAAGATCGCCGTCATCGACGACGATCCGGCCGTGCACGACGGCACCCGCTTCGCGCTGTCCGACTACAGCCTCAACGGCCAGGGGCTGGAGATCCTCTCCGCCCATTCCGCGGCGGAAGGTCGCAAGCTGATGGCCGCGCATGGCGATATCGCCGCCGTGCTGCTCGACGTCATCATGGAGACCGATGTCGCCGGCCTCGAGCTGGTCGAGTTCATCCGCAACGAGCTCAAGAACGAGACCGTGCGTATCATCCTGCGCACGGGACAGCCCGGCCAGGCGCCGGAGCGGCGCGTGATCGTCCAGTACGACATCAACGACTACAAGGCCAAGACCGAGCTCACCGCCGACAAGCTGTTCACCTCGCTGACCGCGGCGCTGCGCTCCTATCAGCAGCTCGAGCGCATGGTGCAGACGCGGCGCGGGCTCGAGATCATCATCGACGCGGCCTCGACGCTGTACGACTTCAAGTCGATGCAGCGGCTCGCCGAGGGCGTGCTGACCCAGCTCGCCTCGCTGCTCAATGTCGATTGCGCCGGCATATTGGTGCTGCGCGACAATGGCGGCGTGGACCCCGAGCTCTCCGTGCTCGCCGGCAGCGGCTGCTACAGCCGCTTCATCGGCACGACGTCGTCGAAGGCGCTCGACCCCGATCTGCGGACGATGGTGGAAGCCGCGTTCCAGGGCCGCAAGAACGAATTCGCCGACCACCGCAGCGTGATCTATCTGCGGACCGGCTCCGGCCGCGAGGTGGTGGTGCTGCTGCAGGCCGAGCGCGAGCTGTCCGAGACCGACCGCTCGCTGGTCGAGATCTTCTCCAGCCGGCTCTCGATCGCCTTCGACAACGTCATCCTCTACCAGCAGCTCCAGGACGCCAACACGCAGCTCGAGGACCGCGTCGCCCAGCGTACCCGCGCGCTGATGCAGGCCAACCGCCGCCTCTCGGCGCAATGGCTGCGGCTGCAGCGCGCCAACGGCTTCAAGAACGAGATTTTGGGCACCGTCGCCCATGACCTCAAGAACCCGCTCGGCGTGATCCTCGGCCGCACCGAGATGCTGAAGGAGCTGATCTCGACCGGCGCCTCGTCCGACGGCGTGGTCGCCCAGGTCGATCACATCCGCGATGCGACGAAGCGCCTGACCACGATGGTCGATCATCTGATCTCGGACGCGATGGCCGATGCCTTCGACATCACCATCCGCCGCGAGCCGGTCGACGTCGCGGCGCTGGTGAAAGAGGTCGCCGATGCCAACCACCCGCTCGCGGTCAACAAGCAGCAGGCGATCAGCGTCACGGCGCCCCCCAACATCGTCACCATGTGCGACACCGACCGCATCCGCGAGGCGATCGACAATCTGATCAGCAACGCCATCAAATACAGCCCGATCGGCGGCAAGATCATCGTCGCCGTCACCCATGAGGCTAGCGATACCGTCGTCCGCGTCAGCGACGAGGGCGCCGGCCTGTCGCCGGAGGATCTCGGCCGCCTGTTCGGCCGGTTCCAGCGGCTGTCGGCCAAACCGACCGCGGGCGAGAGCTCGACGGGGCTTGGGCTTTCCATCGTCAAGCGTATTATCGACATGCATGGCGGCGAGGTGACGGCCGAGAGCGACGGTCCCGGCAAGGGATCGACCTTCACCATCACCCTGCCCGCGACCGAGTTGCCGTGATTCGAGTACCGAGATCTGAGTGATATGACCCAAAGCCAGCACATCATGATCGTCGACGACGAGGCCCCGGCCAGGGAGATGGTCGGCGATTACCTCAAGATGCACGGCTTCACCGTGACGCTGTGCGACGGCGGCAAGAGCTTGCGCACCGCGATCGACGGCAGCATGCCCGACCTCGTCGTGCTCGACCTCAACATGCCCGAGGAAGACGGCCTCTCGATCATTCGCGACCTCAAGAGCCGCATCAACGTGCCCGTGATCATGCTGACGGCGACCGCGAGCCCGATCGACCGCGTCGTCGGCCTCGAGCTCGGCGCCGACGATTACGTGGCAAAGCCCTGCGAGCTGCGCGAGCTGATGGCGCGCATCCGCTCGGTGTTGCGGCGAAGCACGCCGGTGAAGGCGGCCGAGACCGCGCCCGCCAAATCGGACAAGGATCAATTGGTGCGCTTCGGCACCAAATGGCTCGACCTCGAAGCGCAGGCCTTGCGCGACGACGAAGGCAACGAGCATCCGCTCACCGCCTCCGAGTTCGGGCTGCTGAAAGTGTTCGCGGCCAATCCGAAGCGCGTGCTGTCGCGCGAGCGCCTGCTCGAACTGGCCAATGCGCGCGACGCCGAAGCCTTCGACCGCGCTGTGGATCTGCGCATCATGCGCATCCGCCGCAAGATCGAGCCCGACCCGACCAAGCCGGCCGTGATCCGCACCATCCGCGGCGGCGGCTATCTGTTCTCGCCCGCGGGCGAGAAGGCGTAGGGCGCGCGGCACCTACCGCTGTCGTCCCGGGCTCGCTTCGCGCCCCGGAATGACGGCATGGGTGGCGCGACCGAACGCAAAGCCCGGAATTTCGTTCCCGGCGGCCCCGGGCGCTCCCCAATCCCCACCCCCGTATTTTCCGTACATTGAAATTCCACGGCTTTTCGCCCCGAATGTTTCGTCGCGGCCTGTCCGACGAAACAATTTGGCGGCGCACGAAACCATTTTTCGCTTTTCGTGCAGACGTCCCGAAACGTTCGCTGATTAACACTTTGGTCCAAGGAAACGCCGCTCGGTTGCGGCGCTACGGGGAGCAAGTCAATGCCGAACGTCATCGCCATCAACGCCCAAGCCAGCCAGAGCATCATTGCCGCTCAGGCGACCTCGGACGACATGCTTCTTGAAAGCATTGCGGACGGCAACCGGACGTCCATGCACATCCTCTATTGCCGGCACAATGTGCGGGTTTATCGCTTCATCCTGCGCATCGTGCGTGACGCGACCACGGCGGAAGACCTCGTCAGCCAGGTGTTCCTCGACGTGTGGCGCACCGCAGGCCAGTTCCAGGGCCGCTCGCAGGTCTCGACCTGGCTGCTCTCGATCGCACGCTTCAAAGCGCTGACCGCGATGCGCCAGCGCCGCTTCGAGGACATCGACCAGGACGACGTGCGCCAGATTCCTGACGATGCCGAGACGCCCGAGACCTCGCTCGACCGCAACGACACCAGCGCCATCCTGCGCGCCTGCGTGCAAAAACTGTCGCCCGCGCATCGCGAGATCATCAACCTCGTCTACTACCATGAGAAGTCGGTGGAGGAGGTCGGTCAGATCATCGGCATCCCGCAGAGCACGGTGAAGACCCGGATGTTCTATGCCCGCAAACAACTGGCCGATTTGCTTAAGGGCGCCGGCGTCGACCGTTTCGCCGCCTAAGGCCAAGGATTTCAATGGGATAGGACCGCACTTTCGGCCCTGCCCCCGGACACGGAAGTGTTACCGCCGACGAAACAATTGAAACAAAGCACAACATCGCGCGGAAAAACTTCCCTCCTATAAAGCTCACATACGGTTTCGTTAAACCTCCCAAGACTTCCAGCGACCCGGACGGGATGCCCCCCTCCGGGTCGTTTTGTGTTTGGCGGGTGGTTGAGGGCCCGCTTCCTGCTGGAGTGAGGTAGGCACCGCTCTTTCATTCCCTCCCCCCTTGCGGGGGAGGGGCAGGGAGAGGGGTACCGCACGGGGACTCCCTCGATTTGTCGTGCGCGGCACGATCGAAGCTCGATAGACCTTATCCCGGGGCTACCCCTCTCCCCAACCCTCCCCCGCAAGGGGGGAGGGAGCGCGCCGGCGCCGTGGCCAACAGGGCTGCCTCGCAGTGCCGCCCGGCACGCCCCACACCAGGCACCCGCCCCTCACGAAGGCGTGACGCCACGTAACAACCCGCGCATCCATCCCGAACTGCCCTCGTGACCTCCTTCACGAGTGCCCGATGCTCGAACTTGTCTTCGCCGTCCTTGCCGGCATCCTGACCATCGCCGCGCCCTGCACGCTGCCGATGCTGCCGATCCTGCTTGGCGCCTCGATCGGGCGGGCGGGGCACTTGCGGCCCGCGATGATCGCGCTCGGCTTCGTCGTCTCGTTCTCGGCGACCGCGCTGCTGTTGGGTGCGATCACGCGCCTGTTCGATTTCGATCCGAACGTGCTGCGCGAGGCCGCGTCGATCCTGCTGCTCGGCTTCGGCCTGTTGATGCTGTGGCCGGCGCCGTTCGAATGGCTCTCGATCCGGCTCAACGGCTGGCTCGATCTCGGCAATTCCGGCGCCGTGCAGCGCGAGGGTGCGCTCGGCGGCCTCGTGCTCGGCACCACGCTCGGCCTGGTCTGGACGCCCTGCGCCGGTCCCGTGCTCGGCTCCATCCTGACGCTGGTCGCGACGTCGAAGAACGCCAGCTGGGCCGGCGTGCTGTTGATTGCCTATGCCATCGGCGCAGCGATCCCGATGCTCGCGATCGCCTATGGCGGACAGGCTGCGACCACGCGCGTGCGCAGCCTCGCGCGGATCTCGCCGCGGCTGCAGCAGGGCTTTGGTGTCGTCGTGATCGCTTTCGCGGTCGCCGCCTACTTCCAATACGACACGCTGATCGTGGCGTGGCTCACAGGATTCTATCCCACCGGCCAGATCGGCCTGTGATCATCCCTCATCTTCACCGGAGGACGCTTCCATGACTTTCAAACTGCTCGCCGTCTCCGCCTCACTGATCGGCATGGCTGTGACAGGCGCCGTCATCCCCGGCATCTGCGACGAGGCCGCGCGCGCCACCCCTGTCGTCACCGCTGCCGTAAGCCAGCAGGCTGCGCCCGACTTCACCGGCATCAACACCTGGTTCAACTCGAAACCGCTTGGCATCGCCGACCTCCGCGGCAAGGTCGTGCTGGTCGACTTCTGGACCTATGGCTGCGTCAACTGCGTCAACACGCTGCCGCACGTCACCGACCTCTATGCCAAGTACAAGGACAAGGGCCTCGTCGTGGTCGGCGTGCACACGCCGGAATTCCCGTTCGAGCGCTCCGCCGCCAATGTGCAGGCCGCGCTCAAGCGCCACGGCATCACCTATCCGGTGGCGCAGGACAATGATTCCAAGACCTGGAACGCCTACCAGAACCAGTATTGGCCGGCGCAATACATCATCGACCAGAACGGCAAGATCGTGTTCCAGCACGAGGGCGAGGGCCGCTACGACGAGATCGACCGCACCGTGGCAAAGCTGCTGAACGCCAGCAGCTGAGGCCGGCTCGCCGCTGCCGCCGTTGTTGCTTGACTCCACGGACCCGTCCGTGGAGTTTCCCGAGCGACGGAATCAGCGCCCGCAATGGACGACGCGACCACCAGCCCCGACATTCGCCTTCGCGAAGGCGCCTCGATCGCGCAGCGGCTGGTCATGTCCGGCTTTGCGGCCGCCGTGGCGCTGTGCTTCACGCCGGGCCTGTTCACCCACGACACTTTGGAGGTGATCGTCTCGGTGGCCGCGCTGCTCGTCGGAGCAGCGTTCGTGGCCGGCATCATGCTGGCGCCTGCGGTGGTGTGGATCATCACGCCGAACGAGATCCTGATCGGGCAACAGCGACCGTTCGGAAAACTCCGGACCAGGATCGTCGCGAAAGACGACATCAGGGGATTACAGGTTCCCGGCAGCAAGCGGGCGAAAGCCCGTTTCCAGCTGGCCTTCACACTGGCCTCGGGGGAGCGCCTGACGTCCCCGCCAATCTCGGACGTCACGCATGTACGCGACACCGTGGCGCGGATCGCCGCGCAGTTCGATGTCCCCGACGTCGAGTCACCCGTCAATCCGCTCGATGCCAGCAATCCCGAAATGCGTCTCGGCGAGCCGCTCGAGGCGTTTTCCGCCCGGGACATAAGGATAGTCGCGCTGATTGCCGTCGCCTTGTCCGCCGTTCCCTACGCCTACAAGCTCTGGCGTGGATGGCCGCCCAGCCATGTCGACATCCTGCTGCTGCCGCTCGGCGCGATCGCCGCATTCGCGGTTTACAGATACGCCAATCTCGTGACCGGCGCGTTCTGGATCATCCGCGAGAGCGATATCCGCGTCGAACGCCTGTGGGGCGACGGCACGCCGCGCGCCGACCATATCGAGGGGCACGACGTGAAGACGATCACCGTCGACCGCCGCGGCCGGTCCGAGGACGAGCACTGCATCGTCACGATCCGGTTGCGCTCGGGGCGACGCTTTCGCAGCCCACGAATCGGGTCGCGGATCGAGGCCCGCGCGGTGGGGACCGAAATCGTCCGGCGGCTCGGGATCGCGGCGGAGAATAACAAGATTTAGCTCTCCCCCGCTTGCGGCGTCGCGATCGCATTTGAAGGCGATCTGACAGAGTCGCCTGCGGCCATCCTTCGAGACGCCCGCCTACGGCGGGCCCTCAGGATGAGGACGGAGTGCGCGGCGACAATTTCGACGGGCTCCGATGCGTCTTAGCCTCATCCTGAGGAGACCGCGAAGCGGTCGTCTCGAAGGACGAGGCGCGCGCTCAGACCGCCGCTAGGAACTCCTGTGCGATCGTCCTCCCCCGCAAGCGGGGGAGGGAGCGCACCACCATTGCCGCGACAATCTAGGCTTTTCGCGCCATCCCCTGTTTGTGGCATTGCCCGGCCTCGTCAAAAAACCAAAGCATTCTCGTGACATACCAGCCGGGCGCGCCATGAACTTGCCACGAAGCTGCCCCTGAGTTCAGATGGTCCGAATGATTTACGCTGTGGCAGCGGGGAGAGCTTGAAATGACGGATTATCGTCGCCTGACCGGGGCGTTCATCGCGGCGCTGGGCCTGGTCCTGACCACCTCATACGCCTCCGCCCAGCAGCTCGACCGCGGCGACGAGCCGGGGCTGGTCGCCGACGACGCCTATCAGCTCGAGCCGGAATGGCAGAAGCAGGTCGTGTACTTCCGCACCACCGAAACGCCGGGCACCATCATCATCTCGACCGCCGAGCGCCACCTCTACCTGGTGCAGCCGGGCGGGCGCGCGATCCGTTACGGCATCGGCGTCGGCCGCGACGGCTTCCAGTGGCAGGGGCTGGTGAACATCACCAACAAGAAGGAGTGGCCGGACTGGACGCCGCCGCCGGAGATGATCCAGCGACAGCCCTATCTGCCGCGCTTCATGGCCGGCGGCCCCGGCAATCCGCTCGGTGCCCGCGCCATGTATCTCGGCACCACCGTCTACCGCATCCACGGCACCAACCGTCCTGATACGATCGGCACMAAGGTATCCTCGGGCTGCTTCCGTCTCGTCAACCATGACGTCGCCGATCTCTACGATCGCGTCCCGGTTGGCACCAAGGTGGTCATCCGACAGAAGCCCGAACTCTGATCTTCCTCGCCTTAGCGAATAGTCCTTTTCCCGATTATTTCGAGAGAGCAACATGATGCGCACTTTTCGAGGCGGCCTGCTGATCGGGCTCGCCGTTGCCGTACTGGTCGGCGCCCTGGCGGTGATCTATGAGTTCTACGATACCCGCACCCTGAAGCGCACCGTTCGCCGCGGCGAGGTGCTGTGCGGCGTCAACAAGGGCCTGCCGGGCTTCTCGATCCCCGATGACAAGGGCAACTGGACCGGATTCGACGTCGATTTCTGTCGCGCGGTGGCAGCCGCCATCTTCAACGATCCCGGCAAGGCCAAGTTCGTTCCACTCGACGCCAGCGAGCGCTTCAAGGAATTGCAGAGCCGCAAGGTGGACATCCTCTCGCGCAACTCGACCTGGAGCATGGCGCGCGAGCTCGACTATGACCTCTATTTCCCGGCGGTGGCCTATTACGACGGCGCCGGCTTCATGCTGCCGCGTTCACGCAACAAGGAGACTTCGCTGGACCTGACCGGCAGCAAGGTCTGCGTGCAGGCTGGCACGACAACGCTGCTCAACGTCGCCGACTACTTCCGTGCCAACAACATGAAGTATGAAGAGGTGAAGTTCGACAAGCTAGATGACGTGGTGAAGGCCTACGACTCCGGCAAGTGCGACACGCTGAGCGCCGACGTCTCGCAGCTCTACGCGCTGCGGCTCAATCTCTCCAAGCCCGGCGACCATATGATCCTGCCGGACATGATCTCCAAGGAGCCGCTCGCACCCGTGGTGCGCCAGCGCGACGACGACTGGATGATGATCGTGAAGTGGACGCTCTACGCGATGATCAACGCCGAGGAGCTCGGCGTGAGCTCGGAGAACATCGACGAGGCGCTGAAGTCGAAGAAGCCGGAAGTGATGCGCCTGGTCGGCACCGAGGGCAATTACGGCGAGCAGCTCGGCCTCACCAAGGACTGGGTCGTCCGCATCATCCGCAACGTCGGCAATTACGGCGAGATGTACGAGCGCAACATCGGCGAGAAGTCCAAGCTGAAGATCCCGCGAGGGATGAACCAGCTGTGGAATGCCGGTGGCGTGCAGTACGCGCCGCCGATGCGGTAATAGACTTCGGTTGCAGCCACGCTCTCAATTGTCATGCCCGGGCTAGTCCCGGGCATCTACGTTTTTGAGGCACCGCAAGAACGTGGATGGCCGGGACTAGGCCGGCCATGACGGAGCTTGGGGCAGGCGCTCTCCACACTCTCAACTGTCATCGCCCGGCTTGACCGGGCGATCCAGTATTCCGAGACGTCAATCGTATGCGGACAGGCCGCGGCGTACTGGGTCGCCCGGTCAAGCCGGGCGACGACACCGCGTGTGAGGCGCGCCCCTCGCGCCTCTCCTCAACGCAGCTCAATAACCCCGCGCCCTTGCCAGCTGCTCGGTGTGGTAGTTCGCGTCGCCGAACAGCTCCTCGCACACCCTGGCGCGCTTCATGAAGAAGCCGATGTCGAACTGGTCGGTCATGCCCATGCCGCCATGCATCTGCACGCCTTCCTGCACCGCGCGGGTGGCGGTGGCGCCGGCGCGGGCCTTGGCCACGGCGACGCTTGATGCGGCCTTGGCGACGTCGGCATCGAGTGCCTGGAGCGCCTTCATCGTGGCGGCGCGGGTAATCTCGATGTCGACATAGAGCTCGGCGGCGCGGTGCTGCAGCGCCTGGAATTCGCCGATCAGCTTGCCGAACTGCTTTCTGTTCTTGAGATACTCGACGGTGCGGTTGAAGACCTCTTCGCTCAGGCCCACCATTTCGGCGGCGACCGCGCCGCGGCCGATGTCGAGCACGCCGTCGAGCAGCGTTGCACCCTGATCGACCTCGCCGAGCACGCTATCGGCGTTGACCTCGACATTGGCAAGCTCGATCCGCGCCGCGTTGTGCGCGTCGACCATGATGGTGCGCTCGATCGCAACGCCCTTGGCCTTGGGATTGACCAGGAACAGCGTCAGCCCTTCACGCTCGCCGGCGGCGCCAGCGGTGCGCGCCGCGACGATGAAGAGGTCCGCAACGTGGCCGTCGACGACCAGCGCCTTGGCGCCGGAGAGCTTGAAGCCGTTGCCGGCGCGCACCGCCTGCAGGCTGGTCTGAAGCGGGCGATGCTTGGCGCCTTCGTCGATCGCGAGCGTCGCGAGTAACGAGCCGTTGGAAATTTTCGGCAAGAATTCCGACTTCTGCGCAGCATTGCCGCCACGATTCAGCGCCGAGGCTGCCACCACGCTGGTGGCGAGGAACGGCGACGGCATCAAGGTGCGGCCGATCTCCTCCATCACGATGCCGGCCTCCATGAAGCCGAGACCGCTGCCGCCGAACTCTTCCGGCACCAGGAGGCCGGCAAAGCCCATCTCGGCGAAGGAATGCCACAGCTCCTTGGAGAAGCCGGTGGGATCCTTGGCGTCGCGCAGGGATCGCAGGTGCGACACCGGCGCCTTGTCGCTGATCAGCCCGCGCGCTGAGTCGCGGAGCATCGATTGTTCTTCGGTGAGGACGAGGGCCATGTGCGTGTTTCCGATGCGAAATCTATTTTGTCTTCGTCATTCCGGGATGCGCCGTAGGCGCAGGCCCGGAATCCATACTCCCGATTGGTGGTTATGGATTCTCAGATGCGCAATTGCGCATCTTAGCTCGCGCTTCCGCCTTCGCTCTTCGAGCTTCGGCGGACAAGTCGCGCGCCCCGGAATGACGGGCGGGTCGTGAGAGCGTGCTCACGCCCCCGGCAAATCCAGGATGCGCTTGGCGACGATGCCGAGCATCACCTCCGTCGTGCCGCCCTCGATCGAGTTGGCCTTGGTGCGCAGCCAGGCGCGCGGGCGGGCACCCTGCCTGGAGCGCTCGCTCTCCCATTCCAGCGCGTTGACGCCACCGGCCGACATCAGGATCTCGTGGCGGCGCTTGTTGAGCTCGGTGCCGTAGTACTTCATCGCGGACGAGAACGCCGGATGCGCCTGGCCGGCCTTGGCGAGATCGACCGCACGTTCGGCGCAAGCGGCGAGCGCGGCCTCATCGACGTCGAAGCTCGCGATCCGGCCGCGCAGCATGGAATCGTCGAGCTTGCCTTGTGCATCGGTGCCGACGGAATCCGCCGCGATCTGGCCGAGCGGCCGGCCGACGCCGCGCTCGCCCATGCCTGATATCATCGCGCGCTCATGCTGGAGCAGATATTTTGCCACGTCCCAACCGCGATTGACAGTGCCGACCACGTGGGACTTCGGCACGCGGACACCGTCGAAGAAGGTTTCGCAGAACGGCGAATAGCCGGAGATCAGCAGGATCGGCTTGGTCGTCACGCCCTTCGAGGCCATGTCGAACAGGATGAAGCTGATGCCGTCGTGCTTCTTCGCCGTGGGATCGGTGCGCACCAGGCAGAAGATCCAGTCGGCGTAGTTGGCGTAGGACGTCCAGATCTTCGAGCCCGTGATGACGAAATCATCGCCGTCGCTCTCGGCGCGGGTCTGGAGCGAGGCGAGATCGGAGCCGGCGTTCGGCTCGGAATAACCCTGGCACCAGCGGATCAGGCCCGCCGCGATGTCAGGCAGGTGCTCCTTCTTCTGCGCCTCGTTGCCGTATTTGAGCAGCGCCGGCCCCAGCATCCAGATGCCGAAGCTCGACAGCGGCGGACGCGCGCCCATCCTGGCCATCTCGGCGCGCAGCACCTTGTGCTCGGCAGCGCTTAAGCCACCACCGCCATACTCCTTCGGCCAATCCGGCACGGTCCAACCCTTGTCGCGCATGCGCTCGAACCAGAGGCGCTGCGGCTCGGACGCGAATTTCGTATTGCGCCCGCCCCAGAACACGTCGGTATCAGAGGTCACGGGCTTGCGCATCTCCGGCGGGCAGTTGGCTTCCAGCCAGGCGCGCGTTTGCTCGCGGAATTGTTCGAGATCGGCCGTCTCTGTGTCGCTGGCTTTGGAGTCAGTCATTGGTCGTTTCCATCAATCAAAATCGACTTGTTGGGCGCGACTCTGGGCCATCGCACCGTGGAATTCAACCACTTCCGTACCGCGCATGCCGCGCCGCATTCGGCTATAGTCGATGGCATGGCCGCTTGAAAACAAAGAGGAAACGAGAATGCGCCTGAAACTACTTTCGCCTGGCGAAATGAACGAGAGCCAGCGGCAGACCTATGACGAGTCGATTGCCGGCAAGCGCGGCAAGCCGCCGGCGCCGATGATGGCCTGGCTCAACAGCCCCGACATGGCCCGTCACGCCACGCGGCTCGGCGAAGTGCTGCGCTACGACACGATATTCCCCGCCAAGCTTTCGGAGATCGCGATCCTGGTGACGGCGCGGCACTGGACTGCGCATTACGAATGGTATGCGCATAAGCGCCTGGCGCTCCAGGGCGGCATGGACCCTGAAATCATCGACGCGATCCGCGATCGCCGCACGCCTGTCTTCGACGATCCCAAGGGCCAGATGATCTACGACGTCGCGAAGTCGCTGCATGAAGGCCATGGCGTCGAGAAGGGCCTCTACGATGCAGCGGTGAAGGTCCTCAGCGAGCGCGGCGTGGTCGAGGTGATCGGGCTGTGCGGCTATTACACAATGGTATCCATGACGCTGAACACGTTCGAGTTCGAGCTGCCGGAGGGCGAGGTGCCGGAGCTCTCATAGTTTCGTATCCGGAAACGATGGGTTTCGGGATAGGCAGGTAGCACTGTCCCGGAGCCGGCCTTATCTGGAGTTGGTCAACGGAGCAGCACCATGTCGCAAAGCCCAGCCGTCCATGCCGGCACAAGGATCGGCCACGTTCATCTCAAGGTCGCCGATCTCGATCGTGCGCTCGGCTTCTATTGCGGCGTGCTCGGCTTCGAGCTGATGCAGCGCATGGGCTCCGGTGCGGCGTTCATCTCGGCCGGCGGCTATCATCACCACATCGGGCTCAACACCTGGGAGAGCAAGGGCGGCTCGCCGCCGCCGCCGGGCACGACGGGCCTGTTCCACACCGCGATCCTCTATCCGACGCGGCCGGCGCTGGCGGATGCGCTGCACCGCGTGCTCACGGCCGGCATTGCGCTTGACGGCGCCAGCGACCACGGCGTCAGCGAGGCGTTGTATCTGCGCGATCCCGACGAGAACGGCGTGGAGCTGTATTGGGACAAGCCGAAAGAGCAATGGCCGCTCGGGCCGGATGGCAAGCTTGCGATGTTCACGAAGCGGCTGGATGTCGAGGCGTTGTTGAAGCAGCGCGAGGCTTAAATACCGCTCTCTCCTCGTCATTGCGAGGAGCGAAGCGACGAAGCAATCCAGAATCTTTCCGCAGTGGCAGCCTGGATTGCTTCGCTGCGCTCGCAATGACGGAGTGTGTTGAGGCGCCGTCGCGCCTCTATGCCGTTTTCGCTCGCGGCTTCCCCCGCACCATGATCAGCGCCGCCGCCGCCACCTCCAGCGCGATGCAGAGATAGAACGGCAGCGCGTAGCCGCCGGAGAAATCTCGCAGGAAGCCGACGACGCCCGGGCCGAACGCATAGGTCACCTGGTTGATCGCCGTATTCAGGCTGATCAGCACGCCGAACGAGGCGGAGTCGAATTCCTGCTGCACGATCAGCGACGGCAACGTGATGAGATTGCCGACCGAGAAGCCGAACACCGCGCAGGCCGCGATCAGCACATAGTCGTTGTGCAAATTGATGACGACGCAAAGCGCCGCCGCCTGGCTGAGGAACGACAGCGCTGACGCCAGCCGCTGGTTGAGGCGGTCGATCACCATCGAGAACAGCACGCGGCCGATCACCGCCATCGCGGTCAGCACCGCGACCGCCACCGCCGCGCGCTCGCGGCCGATCACGGGATCGAGGAACGAGATCAGGTGCACGATAAAGCCGACCTGCGCGAACAGCACCAGCGCGAACGCAATTGTCACCGTGAGGAAGCCGATATCGCGCAGCGCCCATGCGCGGATCTCCGTCGACGATTGCGGCCTGGCCTTCGCCGTCGCATGCCAGCCGTGAAGATCGGGCGGCCGGCCGACGAGAAGGAGGATCACCGGCAGCAGCAACACCAGCATGGCGCCGGCGGCGGCGTACATCGCGCTGGCGAAGCCGACATGGCCGATCAGGGTCACCAGCAGCGGCACGCCGACGATGCCGCCAAAACTGGCGCCGTTCAGCGCAAGGCTGATCGCCATGCCGCGCTTCTGGTCGAACCACAGGCTGATCGTGTTGGTGATCATGGCGAGACTGGTGCCGGCCCAGCCGAAGGCGAGCACGGCGTCGGCGAGATAGAGCTGCCAGGGTTCGCGCACCGCGCCGATCGCGACCGCGGCCGCCGCCATCGCCAGCGTGCCGGCGATCAGGCAGAGTCGCGGGCCATATTTTCTGACGGCCTCGCCTACAAAGACGACGAGCAGCGCACCGAACAGATAGAAGAACGTCGTGCCCGAGGAGATCAGCGAGGCCGGCCAGCCCCGCGCGCGCTGGAGCTCGGCGACATAGACGCTCTGGCCGTAGAAACCGAGCCCCCAGCCGAAGGTCGCGAGCAGGAAGCAGACCGCGACGATGCGCCAGCCTTCGTAGCGGAGCGCGGATTCGTCGATTCGGGGCTGTTGAGGATTGTCGAGCATTTGCCGCCTACTCCGTCATGCCCGGGCATAGCCGTCTGAAGGACGGCGTCGCTTCCGCTCGCCTATGCCCGGGCATCCACGTTCTTTCTTCGACGTCCCAAGACGTGGATGGCCGGGACAAGCCCGGCCATGACGACATCTAATTAACTCTCACTCGAAAATCACTTCGGCGCAGATCGAAGTATCGACGCTGCTGACAGCCTCCTGCCAACTCAGATCGCATCCGGGAACTCGCCCATGGCCGCGTCCAGCTGCGCCTTGCGGCGGCGGGCCCAGGACGCCAGCGAGAGCACGGCGAGGCCGAGCACCACCGGCGGGAACACCACCATGTTCACCGCCGACCAGCCGTAATTCGCAAGCAGCTGGCCGGAGGAGAACGAGCCGATGGCCATCATGCCGAACACCAGAAAATCGTTGAAGGCCTGCACCTTGTTGCGCTCCTGCGGACGGTGCGTTTCCAGCACCAGCGCGGAGGCGCCGATGAAGGAGAAATTCCAGCCAACACCGAGCACGATCAGCGTGGCCCAGAAATGCATCGCGGTGAGGCCGGAGAGACCGATGCCGGCAGCCACGGCCTCCAGCAGCAGGCCGGCGGCGACGATCTTGGGCGCGCCGAAACGCGCAATGAGCGCGCCGGTGAAGAAGCTCGGGCCGTACATGGCGACGATGTGCCATTGAATGCCGAAATTGGAATCGCTGACACTGAGGCCGCACATCTTCATGGCGAGCGGCGCCGAGGTCATCACCAGGTTCATCATGGGATAGGAGATGACGCCGCACAAAGCGGCCGCGATGAAGCGCGGCTGGGTCACGATGTCGAGCAGCGGCCGGCCCCCGTGCAGATCTGCCGGTGCCGGCTTCGGCATGTCGACGCCGGCGACGATGCCCATCGCGACCAGCGCCACCGCGGCCTGCACCAGGAAGCTGAAGGCGAACAGATAGGGCGACCAGACGTCCATGGTCCATTGCACGAGCTGCGGACCGAGCACGCCGGCGAACACGCCGCCCGCCATCACCCAGGACACCGCTTTCGGCCGGTAGGCCGCGCTCGCGCCGTCGGCGGCGGCGAAGCGATAGGATTGCGCCACCGCGCCGTAGAGGCCGCCGAGGAAGGTCGCGACGCAAAACAGCGCGAACGACGCATGCAAGATCGCGAACGAGCCGCACAAGCCGGTGAGCGTGCCCAGACCCGTGCCGACGATAAAGGCCGCGCGGCGGCCGAAGCGGCGCGAGATCGCACCGGTCGGCAGCGTGCCGGCGGCGAGCCCCAGCACATACATCGAGATCGGCACGGTCGCGAACGACATGTCGGGCGCGAGCGTCGCGCCGACGATCGAGCCGGTGGCGAAGATCACCGCCGAGTTGGCGCCGGTCAGCGCTTGCGCCGCCGCAAGGCGCACCACTTTGGCACGCACGCGGGCGTCGGCAGCGATTTCGTGGGCTGTAGTCACGTCTAACATCGGCATTTCCGCCCGAGAGGACTTGTTGATTCCCGGCACTATGGAGGGGCGCGGAAGGGCGGGCAACCGGCGCAAACGGGCGCAGGCCATGCCTCTGACGCAATCGGGCGGATGATACCGGGCCTGCGCGCTTGACGGCTTGCGCTCGATCAAATCCTATCCGCCGCGATCCTTGGGAGTTTCGTTCATGTCTGTCGACGACCGACCCACGCTCAGCGCTCCCGACGACGATCCCTGGCTCTGGCTGGAGGAGATCGAAGGCAAGCAGGCGCTCGATTTCGTCGCGCGGCAGAATCAACTGACGCTCGCCGCGTTCGGGGGCGCGGCCTTCGAGCGCGACCGCGATGTCCTCGCGGCGATCTACGATCGTCCCGACAACATCCCCTATGTCAGCCGGCGCGGCAGCGATCTTCACAATCTCTGGAAGGACGCCACCAACCCGCGCGGCCTGTGGCGGCGAACCACGCTAGCGGAATTTCGTAAAGCGCATCCGGCGTGGGAGATCATGCTGGACATCGACCAGCTCGCGGCGAGCGAAGGCGAGGACTGGCTGCTGAGCGGGATCGCCACGATGCCCGGACGCTCGCGGGCGATTCTGAGCCTGTCCCGCGGCGGCAGCGACGCCGTCACCCTGCGGGAATTCGACCTCGACACGAAAAGCTTCGTCGCGGACGGTTTTGTGCTGCCGGAAGCCAAGGGCGGCGTGGACTGGATCGATGCCGATACGCTGCTGCTGTCGAGCGCCCATGGCGAGGGCATGGCGACTACTTCCGGATATTCGCGGACCGTTCGCGTGTGGCGGCGCGGCCAGCCTGTCGATCAGGCGCAAACGATCCTCGAGACCACGGCCGATCACATGGCGATGTCAGGCATGGCCGACGACACGGGACCGGCGCCTCGGGTCTGGATCGTCGACCAGATCGATTTCTTCAACCATGCGATCTGGCTGCGCGATGCGGCCGGCACGACGACGAAGCTCGATCTGCCGACCGGCATCTGGATGCAGGCGCATGGCGACTGGTTCGCGATGAAGCTGCGCAAGGACTGGACGGTCGAGGGGCGGACCTACGCCACCGACACCGTGCTCGGCATCTCGCTCTCGGCATTCCTCGCCGGCAGCCGCGATTTCATCGTCCTGTTCGAACCCGGGCCGCGGCAGGCCCTGCAAGGTCTGTTCTGGGCGGCGGGAAAGTTGGTGCTGTCGATCCTCGACGAGCTGCAGCCGCGCTTCGAGATCTTCACACCATCCGCCGGCGGCTGGAGCCGCGAGACGCTTCCCGGACTCCCGCAAATCGGCGTCGTCGACATCTGGCCGCTCGATCGCCATCCGTCCGAGAGCAATGGCGATCTGCTCGCCAATGTCCAGGATCCGCTCACGCCGCCCTCGCTGCTGTTGATCGAACGCGGCGTCGCAAGCCCGACCGTGCTGAAGCAGGCGCCGAAGACGTTCACCGCCGACGGCCTCGTGGTCACACAGCACGAGGCGATCTCGATCGACGGCGAGCGCATTCCCTATGTGCAGACGGGCCCCACTGGGGAGACCGGCGATGCGCCGGTCTATATGAGCGCCTATGGCGGCTTCGCCCATGCGGTGAAGCCGTACTACAACCCCTCGCTCGGCAAGCTGTGGCTCGAGCGCGGCGGCACCATCGTGCAGGCGAATTTGCGCGGCGGCGGCGAGTTCGGCACCCGCTGGCACGACGCCGGGCGCCTCGCCGGCAAGAAGCTCTCGCATGACGATTTCGCGGCCGTTGCCGCCGATCTCGTGCGACGCGGCGTGACGAAGCCAAAACGGATCGCGGCGCAAGGCGGATCGAACGGCGGCATCCTCATCACCAACATGCTGGTGCGCTACCCCGAGCGTTTTGGTGCGCTGTTCTGCACCATTCCGCTGATCGACATGCGCCGCTACACAAAACTGCTCGCGGGCGCGAGCTGGATCGCGGAATATGGCGACCCTGATAAACCCGAAGAGTGGGAGTGGCTGCAGACTTACTCGGCCTATCACAACGTGAAGGCCGGCCAGTCCTATCCGCCGATCCTGATCGCCACGACACGCCGCGACGACCGCGTTCATCCCGGCCACGCGCGCAAGATGGCCGCAAAGCTGCAGGCGATGGGCTACGAGGCCTGGTTCTACGAGCCGGAAGCCGGCGGCCACGGCTACGGCAAGGACAACAAGGAGCGCGCCGGCTTCGAGGTGATCGGCTTCCGGTTCTTGAAGGACAGGATCGGGTGGAAGGACGGGGAGGCGTAGGCGCGCAGCCCCTCGTGGACTTTGATCGCATCACGACGTGAGGCGGCCACTGCTCTCTCATTCCCTCCCCCCTTGCGGGGGAGGGAGCGCACCGCCTTCGTGGCTTAGCGCGAAAACACCAGCGTCAGATTGTTCGCCGGCATCTCGATCGTATCGACGAGGCTCAGCCCCGCTCCGCGGGCGAGCGTCTCGACGTCGCTGATATCACGCACGCCCCATTCGGGATTGCCTTCGCGCAAGGAGGTGTCGAACACGGCGTTGCTGAGCGCGGTGTGCTTGCCGTCGCGCTTGAACGGACCGTAGAGGAACAGCTTGCSGTCGGCCCGCAAGTAACGGCCGGCACCGGCGAACAGGCCCTCGGCCACGCTCCATGGTGCGATGTGGATCACGTTGGCGCAGAACAATGCGGCCAGGCTCGTCGGGCCCTGCCCGCTTCGCATCTCCGGACACCAGTCGGGGTCGGTGAGATCRATCCGCAGCGGCGAGCGGATGTTTTGCAGGCCCGAATGAACGCGCCAGGCCTCGATGCTCTTGAGGTGGCGCTGGTTGAGGTCGCTCGGCCACCAGATCAGGCCGGGCGTGTGCTGCGCGAAATGGACCACGTGCTGGCCGGTTCCGCTGCCGAGCTCGACGACATTGCCGGTCAGGCCTGCGAGATGCTTTTCCAGCGCCGCCCAGAGCGGCTCGTGATTGCGATGAAATGCCGGTGCATCGAGCCGCCCATCCGACTCCACCCGTCCGCCGTCCCTGCCAAATTCGACGACATATTCAGCCAATTGAGGTCCCCTTGAAAAAACGAGAACGGGAAAAAAACACGATGGGCGCCCAAACGCCCCGAAAACAGCCGGCCAGCACCCCTGGCCCGAATCCGCCGGACAAATAAGCTCTTTAGTTGCAATGCGGAAGATATTAACTCCATTTTGCCGCGCGCATAGTCTTGATTGTCAGCCGATGCCCTTTGTGCTTTGGAACACTATATTTCCGCGAACGAGATCATCGACATAACGCCTCGGAATGACGCCTTGACCGCCTTTCCACGGACGCCCGTCCTTTACGTCCTGCTGGCGATCGCCGCCGGGCTTGCCGCAGGCCCCGCGCGTGCGCAATCCGCCGTGGCTGACGGCCAGAAGCTCGCCTTCGACCGCGGCAAGGGCAATTGCCTGACCTGCCACGTCATCAAGGGCGGCGACCTGCCGGGCACGATCGGACCGGAGCTCAAGGACATCAAGTCAAAATACCCTGATCGCAACGAGCTGGTCGCGATCATCTTCGACGAGACCAAGCGCAATCCGCAGACCATGATGCCGCCGTTCGGCCGGAACCGGATTTTGACCGAGCAGGAGATCAGCGCGATCGTTGATTTCCTCCAGACCCTGTGACCGCCGGCACGCCAAGAGAATGTCCAGGAGATTTGAGATGACCATCACCACCGGCCCTCATGCGACGCGGCGCCTGATTCTTCAGGGCGCAGCCGGCGTCGCGCTGCTCGGCCTCGGCAACCTGCCATTCGCGCCCGCGCATGCAGCGGCCAACGACAAATACCCGGAAGAAGCGTTCAAGCAGAAGAGCGAGGCGGACGCGATCAAGGCGCTCTACGGCAAGACCGCCGAGCCGTCCGACAAGGTCAAGCTCGACGCACCCGAGATCGCCGAGAACGGCGGCGTGGTGCCGATCTCGGTGACGACGACGCTCGACAAGGTCACCTCGATCTCGTTCTTCGTGGCCGAGAATCCGAGCGCGCTCGCGGCGAGCTACAAGATTCCCGATGGCACGATCCCTGCTGTCGCCAACCGCCTGAAGATGGCCAAGACCACCAACGTGACCGCGATCGTGGAAGCCGACGGCAAGCTCTACAGCGCGACCAAGGAAGTCAAAGTCACAGTCGGCGGCTGCGGCGGTTAGGAGAAGTTAGATGGCATCCAGCATTCGCGTCCGCGCCACGGCCAACGGCGACATCACCGAGGTGCAGGTGCTGATCCAGCACCCCATGGACACCGGCCTGGTCAAGGACGCCAAGGGCGAGGTGATTCCGGCGCACTTCATCCAGCAATTGAAGTTCGAATGTAACGGCAAGGACGTCTTCGTCGCCGATTGGGGCACCGCGGTCTCGAAGGACCCCTACGTCAAGTTCAGCTTCAAGGGCGCCAAGAAGGGCGACGACCTCAAGGTCTCCTGGACCGACAACAAGGGCGGGTCGGACACGATCAACGCGAAGATTTCGTGATGAATGCCCGCTTCTTTCTCCTTGGTTCGTTGAGCGCCGCGCTGGTCGCGTTCGCCCTCACCTCTCCGCGCGTGATCGCGGCCGACAAGGTCGATCCCGTTGCCGATGCGAAAGCGTTCCAGAACTTCTTCTTCCAGAAGTTTCCGACCGTAAAGCACGACGATTTCGTCAACGGTCCTTATTCGATGAACGAGGACATGAAGCGGCAGTGGCAGGAGAAGGAGGAATTCCCGCCCTACGAGTTCGCGCTCGACGCCGGCAAGGAGATGTTCGCGACCCCGTTCAAGAACGGCAAGACCTATGCCGACTGCTTCCCGAACGGCGGCATCGGCATCCGCCAGAACTATCCTTACTTCGACACTGGGGAAGGCAAGGTCGTCACGCTGGAGCTCGCGCTCAACCGCTGCCGCGAGGCCAATGGCGAGGCGCTCTATTCCTACGTCAAGGACGAGATGGCTTCGCTCACCGCCTACATGGCGTTCACCTCGCGCGGCAAGCCGATGGATATCAAGATCCCCGATGATCCCCGCGCGCTCGCCGCGTACGAGAACGGCAAGCGCTACTTCTACACGCGCCGCGGCCAGATGAATTTCTCCTGCGCGAGCTGCCATGTGCAGAGCCCCGGCGAGCGCATCCGCGCCGAGATCCTGGCACCGGCGCTCGGCATTCTGAACGCGATGCCGATCTACCGCTCCGAATGGAGCGGGATGGGCACGACCAGCCGCCGCTTCGTCACCTGCAACAGCCAGACCCGCGCGGTTCCGCTGGAGCCGCAGGCCGATGAATATCGCGACGTCGAATATTTCCTGTCCTACGTCGCCAACGGCCTGCCGATTTCAGGGCCGGGAGCGCGGCCATGAAGCTGTCACTTCCTCTCGCCATGTTGCTCGCATTGAGCCTCGCGCCAGCAGCGCGCGCGGCAAACGAGGCGGACTACAAGGCGGCCTATGCCGCTGCGGAGGCCGCCTCCAAGGAGGCAGCCGGCATGCGCAACCAGTGGACCGTGACCGTATCTGCGCTGGCGGCAGCCAAGAAGGCGGCCGACGGCGGCGATTTCGACCGCGCGGTTGCCGCTTCGAAGGAGGCCGAGGCGCTGGCGAAGGCCTCGATCTTCCAGGCGACGTCAGAAAAAGAGGCGTGGAAGGCGATGGAAATCCGCTAGACTAAAAATCTCGTGGAACCGTCGAATTGCCGTTGAGAGGCGCGGAGAATTTCTGGATGGCCATCCGCCGCCGCGATTTCCTGAAGAGCACCGCTGCTGTCGCCACATCGCTCAGCCTGCCGCGGCTCGCGCGCGGCGCCGAGACCGCGAGCATTTACGACCTCGAACGGTTCGGCAATGCGCGCATCCTGCACACCACCGACACGCATGCGCAGCTCAACCCGGTCTATGTCCGCGAGCCCAGTGTCAATATCGGCATCGGGGAGATGGCAGGACGGCCGCCGCATCTGGTTGGCCGCGCTTTCCTCGAACGGTTCGGGATCCGCTCCGACAGCGCCGATGCCTATGCTTTCAGCTGCTTCGAGTTCGAGAAGTCCGCGGGCCGCTTCGGCAAGCTCGGCGGCTTCGCCCATCTGAAGACACTGATCGATCGCTTGCGCGGCGATGCCGGCGAAAAGCACTCCGTGCTCGTCGACGGCGGCGACCTCTGGCAGGGCACGGGTCTTGCCAACATCATGCAGGGCCGCGACATGGTCGAGGTCGCCAATCTGCTCGGCATCGAGGCGATGACCGGGCACTGGGAATTCACCTATGGCGAGCAGGCGCTGCGCGACAATCTCGAGCGCTTCAAGGGCGAGTTTCTGGCGCAGAACGTCTTCCTGACCGAGGAGGCCGCGTTCAACGACGCCCCCGCCTTCGACAAGGCGAGCGGGCGCGTGTTCAAGCCTTCGATGATCAAGGAGCTCGGCGGCCATCGTGTTGCGATCATCGGCCAGGCCTTCCCCTATGTGCCGATCGCGCATCCCAAGCGGTTCACGCCGGACTGGACTTTTGGCATCCGCGAGGAGGAGTTGCAGAAGCATGTCGATGCCTTGCGCGGCACCGAGAAGGTCGATGCGGTCGTCCTGCTGTCGCACAACGGCATGGACGTCGATCTCAAGCTCGCGAGCCGCGTCACCGGCATCGACGTCATCCTCGGCGGCCATACCCATGATGCGATCCCGCAGCCCATCGCGGTGAAGAACGCGAGCGGCACGACGCTCGTCACCAATGCCGGCTCCAACGGAAAATTTCTGGGCGTCCTCGATCTCGCGCTCGACAAGGGCAAGGTCGGCGATGTCAGGTACCATCTGCTGCCGGTCTATTCCGAGCTGCTGAAGCCCGACCCCGGCATGGCCGAGCTGATCGGCCGGGTGCGTGCGCCGCATGTGACCGACTGGTCGGAGAAGATCGCAACGCCCGACCGCCTGCTCTATCGCCGCGACAATTTCGCCGGCCCCGTCGACGAGCTGATCTGCACCGCGCTGCGCAGCGAACTCGATGCCGAGATCGCGCTGTCGCCGGGCTTCCGCTGGGGCGTCACCGCACTGTCCGGCCAGCCGCTGACCATGGAGGATGTGCTCGCGGAAACCGCGATCACCTATCCCGAGACCTATGTGCAGGAGATGACCGGCGCCCAGATCAAGGAAGTGCTGGAAGACATCTGCGACAACCTCTTCAACCCCGATCCCTATTACCAGCAGGGCGGCGACATGGTGCGCGCCGGCGGGCTCAGCTACACCTGCACGCCGACAGCTGCGATCGGCAGCCGCATCTCCGAACTGAAGCTCAATGGCGGCAAGGCGCTCAGCGCGAGCAACCGCTACAAGGTCGCGGGCTGGGCCTCGGTCAACGGCCAGCAGGGCGCACCGGTGTGGGATGTCGTCGCCAAATATCTGCGCTCGGGCCGGATGTTTCAGGAGCGGCTCGGCTCCGGCGTGACGCTGAAGGGCGTCGAGGGCAATCCAGGCATTGCAGGACAGGGATGATGCGATCGCAAATCTGCTGCGCGATGCTGCTGGCGGCGCTCGCCTTCGCCACGCCATGGGCCTCGGCACAGCAGGTGCCGCTCCAGGACAAGCCGTTCGCCGAGCACAAGATCGTGCTTCAGCTCTCCGACGGCGATGCGAAGAAGCACGCGCTGGTGCTGAGCGTCGCCAACAATCTCCTGAAGGCCTACGATCCGGACAAGGTCGCGATCGAGGTGGTGGCGTTCGGTCCCGGCATTGATCTCCTGTTCACCGGCAGCGAGCGCCGCAAGCAGGTCGAAAGCCTGATCGTGCAGGGCGTGCGCTTCGATATCTGCCTCAACACGGTCGACACGATCGAGCGGGAGACCGGAAGACGGCCGGAGTTCATTCCGACTGCGACGCCGGTGCAGGTGGGCGTCGGGCAGATCCTGTTCCTGGCGGAGAATGGGTACACGGTGGTGCGGCCCTGACCTTTTTGTCGGGGCAYGGCGCCGCGCCACCCTCGGTGTCATTCCCCGCGAAAGCGGGGAATCCAGTACGCCGCGGGCCCTCCGTATCCCACCACGGCCTCTGGAATACTGGATCGCCCGCCTTCGCGGGCGATGACAGCGGTGGTGGGGCAAGGACCTACGGCAAAACCGCCCCCCACCCCATCACGCAGAATAATAATTTTCTAAATTTCACTCTCTATACAGTGAATTGCTTCTCTTTCCAGCCTCTGGCGTAGTAGAATCCTCGAAACCAGTTCCACGCCGGGTCTTGCCATGATCTTTCGCCAGCTCTTCGACAGCGTTTCGGGCACCTATAGCTATGTCCTCGCCAGCCGCCCCGGCGGCGAGGCGTTGATCCTCGATCCCGTGCTTGAGAAGGTCGATCGCTACTGCCAGCTGCTGCGCGAGCTCGACCTCAAGCTGGTGAAAGCCGTCGACACCCATCTGCATGCCGATCACGTCACCGGCCTCGGCGAACTGCGCGACCGCACCCATTGCATGACCGTGATGGGCGACCAGACCAAGGCCGACGTTGTGGCGATGCGGGTCGCCGACGGCGACAAGGTGACGATCGAGGGCCTGTCGCTCGACGTGATGTATACGCCCGGCCACACCGACGATTCCTACTCCTATCTGATGGGCGACCGCGTCTTCACCGGCGACACGCTTCTGATCCGCGGCACCGGCCGCACCGATTTTCAGAACGGCTCGTCGCGCGCGCAATACGATTCGATCTTCAATCGCCTGCTCAAGCTGCCGGACGAGACGATGGTGTTCCCGGCGCATGACTACAAGGGCGACACCGTCTCCACCATCGGCGAGGAGAAGCGCTACAATCCGCGGCTCCAGGTGCGTTCGGTCGACGAATATATCGAGTTGATGGCGAACCTGAAGCTGCCCAATCCGAAGATGATGGACGTCGCGGTGCCCGCCAACATGCATGTCGGCCTGCATCAGGAGGAGCTGGAGAAAGAGGGCCGCGCAGTCAGCGCCGTCGAGGCGATCCGCATCCTTGGCCGTCCCGATATCCTGCTGGTCGATCTGCGCGAGACCAATGAGCGGATGAAGCACGGCATGCTCGAAGGCGCGCTGCATACGCCCTACCCGTCCGTTGAAGACAGCCTGAAGCCCGGCGGCATGCTGCGCGAGGTCGCGGCCGCCACCGGCCGCCGCGTCGTGTTCTTCTGCGCCTTCGGCGAACGCTCGGCGATGGCTGTCGCCGCCGCCAAGGAAGCCGGCCTTTCCAACACTGCCCACATCGCCGGCGGCATCGATGCCTGGAAGAAGGCGGGCGGGCCTGTGGTGCACTGACGCCCCCTTCTTGCGGTAAGTCAGGAACCGCACATATTTTTGGGGTAGAAGCGGATGACGCATCACCATCCGGGATCACCCATGGCCAAGACCGCCAAGCCGCGCAAGCCGCCCAAAGTCGCTGATAACAAGCAAGCGGACGACAAGGCGAAGAAGCCCTCGCCTCCGCTCGACGACGACGATTACGACGACGGCGACATCGCGACGCCGAAACGCGACCGCTACGGTTCGGATGACGAGCCGTTGTGAGGGGTGAAGCTCGGCTTTGACGCGCACTGACGCGACACCCTCCCATGTCGTCCCTGCGAACGCAGGGATGGAAGCCCCACCGCGCTACCTGCCATGCGCCCGCGTTCATGGACAAATAACGGCTCTCCCCGATAGTTTGCGCGTCCGCTTAAGGACGTGAAACGGAACTGCAATGGTCGACGTTCTCGCCGCACCGCAACAAGGCAAGGCGGACAGCGCGCTGCGCACGCTGACCGGGATTTCGATCGCGCATTGGGTCAGCCATTTCCATCTGCTGGTCCTGCCGATGCTGTTTCCGTTCCTGAAGAGCCAGCTCGGCGTCGGCTATATCGAGCTCGGCTTCGCGCTCACCGTCTCTGCGGTCGTATCCGGCCTGACGCAGGCGCCGACCGGCTATCTCGTCGACCATTTTGGCGCGCGCAAGATCCTGCTGGGCGGGCTCGCGCTCGGCGGCTTCGCGCTGATCCTGCTCGGCCTGCACCTCAGCTATGCCTCGCTGATTGCGTGCGCGGTGCTGCTGGGTCTTGCCAATAGCGTCTACCACCCCGCTGACTACGCCATCCTGGCCGAGCATATGGATGAGGCGCGGATGGGCCGCGCCTTCTCGGTCCACACCTTTGCCGGCTATCTCGGCGGCGCCGTGGCGCCGGCGATCGTCGCGGCGCTCGTCACCGTCTCCGGCGGCACGGGTGCGCTGATCGCGTCGGGCGCGATCGCCGTGCTGGTGGCCCTGCTGCTGGTCGTCATGAACATTCCCGATGCCGGCGCGCACAAGACCAAGCCGGGCAACGAAAACGCGCCCAAGCAGGCCGTCATCACGCCGGCGCTGATCACGCTCACCGTGCTGTTCATGCTGCTCAGCCTGTCGGTCGCCGGCATCAACAATTTCGGCGTGGTGGCGCTGATGAGCGGCTACGGCGCGTCCTACTCCGCCGCCAACGTGGCGCTGACGGCGTTTCTCGGCTCCAGCGCCGCAGGCGTGCTCGCCGGCGGCTTCCTCGCCGACCGCACCGCGCGCCACGGCTATGTCGCAGCCGCCTGCTTTGCCGCGAATGCAGCGATCGTGCTGCTGATCGCGCTGGTCACGCTGCCCGGCGGGATGCTGACCGCCGCGATGATGATGGCGGGCTTCCTCTCCGGCGTGATCGCGCCCTCGCGGGACATGCTGGTGCGCAACGCCGCGCCTCCGGGTGCGGCGGGCCGCGCCTTCGGCATCGTCTCCACCGGTTTCAATCTCGGCGGCATCGTCAGCCCGCTGCTGTTCGGCTGGATCATGGACCAGAGCGCGCCGCACTGGGTGTTCGGGGCGTCCGTGATCTTCATGGTCGCGACCGTGGTGCTGTCGCCGTTTACGGAGCGGAAGCCGCAAGCCAAGGCTGCCACGCAACCCTGAGCGCACTTCCCCGCGGTTGACACTTCGCTTGCGCGCCCGAAAATGCGTTCAAGCAAAACAACAAACTGGGAAGAGACACCATGAGCACCCCTGATCTCGTGATCCGCGGCGGCACCGTCGCGGATGGAAGCGGCGGCGAATTGTTCGAGGCGGATGTCGCCATCACCGCCGGCAAGATCACCGAGGTCGGGAAGATCTCCGCGAAGGGACAGGAAGAGATCGACGCGCGCGGCAAGCTCGTCACGCCAGGCTTCGTCGACGTGCACACTCATTATGACGGCCAGGTCACCTGGAGTCAGGACATCACGCCGTCGTCGCAGAACGGCGTCACCACGGCGATCATGGGCAATTGCGGCGTCGGCTTCGCGCCGTGCAAGCCTGCCGACCACACCCGCCTGATCCAGCTGATGGAAGGCGTCGAGGACATTCCCGAGCCCGTGCTGAGCGCCGGCATTCCCTGGGCGTGGGAAAGCTTTCCGGATTACATGAACTGGCTGTCGAAGCGCGATTTCGACATCGACGTCGGCGCGCAGCTCCCGCATGCGGCGCTGCGGGTCTATGTCATGGGCGAGCGCGGCGCGCGCCGCGATCCCTCGACCGCCGAGGACAATGCGGCAATGGCCAAGCTCGCGGGCGAAGCGGTGCGCTCCGGCGCGCTGGGCTTCTCGACCTCGCGCACGCTCAACCACCGCACTTCGACCGGCGATTTCACGCCGACGCTGAAGGCGGGCGAGGACGAACTCACCGCGATTGCCGGCGCGATGCACAGCCAGGGCCGCAGCGTGCTGCAATTCGTGCTGGATCTCTCCACCCTCCACGAAGATCTGCCGATGATGCTGCGCGTGGCCGACAGCACCAAGTGCCCGATCTCGTTCTCGATCACGCAGAACGACAAGGCGCCAAACCGCTGGCGCCAGACGCTGGACGAGATCAACGCGGCGGCTAAGTGCGGCCTTTCCATTACCGCGCAGATCGCGGCGCGCCCGGTCGGACTGCTGCTCGGGCTGGAGCTGTCGCGCAATCCGTTCCAGACCCATCCGAGCTACAAGGCGATCGCGCATCTGCCGCTCAAGGAGCGGCTGGCGCGGCTGCATCAGCCGGACGTACGCAAGGCGATCCTGAGCGAGACGGCGACCGCGACCGACGATCCGCTGTTCTTCCGGCCCAACTACGACAAGATGTTCCTGCTCGGCGATCCCCCCGATTACGAGCAGCCGCCGGAGAACGCGCTGGGCCCGCAGGCGCGCAAGCAGGGCCGCCAGCCGGAAGAACTCGCTTACGATGCGATGCTGTCGGATGATGGCAAGGGCATGCTCTACGTGCCCTTCCTCAACTATGCCGACGGCAATCTCGACGCGACGCGCGAGATGCTGATCGATCCGCAATCGGTGCCGGGCCTCTCCGACGGCGGCGCGCATTGCGGCATCATCTGCGATGCCAGCTTCCCGACCTATCTACTGACGCACTGGACCCGCGACCGCACGCGCGGCGAGAAGCTCACGATTCCCTTCGTGGTCGCCGCGCAGTCGCGCAAGACCGCGCTCTCGGTCGGCCTCACCGATCGCGGGCTCGTTGCGCCCGGCTACAAAGCCGACGTCAACGTGATCGACTACGACCGGCTGCATCTGCATCCGCCGAAGGTGCATTACGACCTGCCGGTCGGCGGGCGGCGGCTGTTGCAGGATGTCGACGGCTATGACGCGACGATCGTGTCGGGCGTGGTGACGCGGCGGCACGGCGAGGCCACGGGACGCCGGCCAGGCAAGTTGATTGGGGCGCGCAGGGGATGGCGAACTAGCGCTGTGAGATGCAGTGAGGCGCGAAGGCCGCGCCTCACTCTCGCTGTCGTCCCCGCGAAGGCGGGGACCCATACGCCGCAGCAATCGTTTTGCGAAGGCTCGGAGTTACCTACTCACCCCAAACCACTCCCTATGGTTATGGGTCCCGGGCTCGCGCTTCGCGCGCCCCGGGACGACAGTGTGCCTGGAGCAATCGCGCCCCTTACGTCGGCGAGACCGCGCCCTTCAGCGCCGCGGCCTGCGGGGCCGCACCACGGGTCAGCCTGGCCTTTTCCGTGTTCGGCCAGAGCAGCATCAGACCGATGACGCCGGAGCCGACCATGACCACCGCGTTGATCGTGAAACCGGTCAGGTAGCCGTCGACCATGTTGCCGGCGCGCTGGATCACGGTGCCCATCACGTTCGGCGCGATGATGCCCGACAGCGTGTACAGCGCGCCGTAGATCGCGATGACCGCGCCGCGCTGCGACGCCGGGGTGAACTCGCCGAGCATCGGCGGGCAGACGACGTAGATCGCCCCGCACAGGCCGGAGCCGACGACGAGCAGCGCGATCTGCAGGCCAGCACCCTGCACATGCGCCATCATCGCCAGGATCAGGCCGCCGATGATCAGCGGCACCGAGCCGAGCACGCCGCGCGAGATGCGCGTCGTGTAGCCGCGCGCCATCATCACCTGCGAGACCCACCCCGTGAGGATGACGACGGTCGCGCCGAACACCCAGGGCAGGATCGAGACGTAGCCGGCCTGGCTCTGCGAGAAGCCCAGGCCCTTGACGATGAACGGCGTGAACCAGGTGAGGCCGAGCGACAGCGCCCAATAGGCCCCGAAGGTCGCGATCACGCAGCCGAGGAAGGTGCGCGAGGTCAGCAGCTGCACATAAGGGATTTTCGGCTCGGTGACGGCGAGAACCTGCGTATCCTCGAGCGGGCCTTCCTTGCCGAACGTCAGCCAGGCGCAGACCCAGAGCAGGCCGACGACGCCAAGCGCGCCGAAGGCGTAGTGCCAGGAGTGATTGACGATGACCCAGTTCAACGCCGGCACGGCCAGGATGACGCCGAAGGCCGAGCCTTGCGACAGGATCGCGGTCGGCAGCGTGCGCTTCTCGTCGGGGAACCATTTGTAGATGGCGTGGGCTGCGACCGAGAAGGCAGGTCCTTCGCCAGCGCCCAGCACGATGCGGCAGATCAGGAGCGTGGTGAACGAGACGGTGCCCACCATCGGGAACTGCGCCAGCGCCCAGATCACCGCCAGCGTCAGCAGCACCCAGCGCGTCGGCACCTTGTTGACGATGAAGCCGACCACGATGGCCGAGATCGAGAACAGGAAGAAGAACGAGGAGCCGAGCAGGCCGAATTGCTCGGCATCGAGCTTCAGGTCGGTCATGATCGGCACGCCGGCGAGACCGACGACGATCTTGTCCGCGAAGTTCACCACCATGAAGAGAAAGAGGAGAAAAGTGACGGTCCAGGCGCCCTTCGGCGTTGCCTTGGTTTCCCCTGCCGTCCTGCCCGCAACGTCGGGCGTTCCCTGAGCGCTCATCAATCTCCCCGTATGTCTTTTTGTCGGCACGTTTTTGATTTGGCCGTTTTGGGAGCTAACAACGGCTTCAAGGCCAACGCAACCCCGGCATTTCCACGGCAAGTGTGCTACGCAGCATTGAGTTAATTCCGTCCGGCGCATTGACCTTGCTGAGCATCCGAAACCTCTCAAAGACCTTCTCCTCGGCCGGCGAGCCGGTCCATGTGCTGCGCGGTGTCGACCTCGACCTCAAGGCCGGCGAGCGCGTCGCGCTGACCGGCGAGTCCGGCAGCGGCAAGAGCACGCTGTTGCACTTGATCGCGGGTCTGGATGCCGCCGACGACGGCACAATTCGCCTGGAGGACACCGAGGTCACCAAGCTCTCGGACGCGGGCCGGGCCGAGCTGCGGCGCGACCGGATCGGCCTGGTTTTTCAGCAGTACAATCTGATCCCGAGCCTGTCGGTCGCCGACAATCTCGCCTTCCAGGCGCGGATCGCCGGCCGTCACGATGCGGCATGGTCAAAGGAGCTGATCGAGCGGCTCGGGCTCGGCAATCTGCTCAAGCGTTATCCAGAGCAATTATCAGGCGGCCAGCAGCAGCGGGTCGCGATCGGCCGGGCGCTGGCGACAAAGCCCTCACTGCTGCTCGCGGACGAGCCGACCGGCAATCTCGACGAGGATACCGCCGACGACGTGCTGGCGCTGACGCGCGATCTCGTCACCCGCACCGGCTGCGGCTTCCTGATGGTGACACACAGCCTGCATCTCGCCGGCACGCTTGACCGCCACGTCACCTTGCATGCGGGGCGGATCGCATGAGGCGCGCGCTGTGGGTCCTCGCGGTGCTGCTGAGCCACTGGCGACGGCACAAGATGCAGTTCGCGACGCTCCTGATCGGGCTGATCGCGGCGACCGCACTGTGGAGCGGCGTGCAGGCGATCAACCAGCAGGCCCGCAATGCCTATGACCGCGCGGCGGCGACGTTCGGCGGCGTGCGCACGGCGATGCTGGTGGCGCCTGATGCCGCGACCTTCTCGCAAGAGCTGTTCATAAAACTTCGCCGCGCGGGCTGGCCGGTCTCGCCGGTGCTGGAAGGCCGCGTCCAGGTCAACGGGCGCTCGGTGCGGCTGCTCGGCATCGAGCCGGTCACGATGCCGGCCGACGTCGGCAATGCGCCACGCCTCGGCGCCTCGGATTTGAGCAGTTTTGTTGCGCCGCCCGGCCAGACATTGGTGGCGCGGGAGACGCTGAGCGATCTGCAGGAACAGGAAGGCGCGGCACCGCCGATCAGCAACGGCGCAAAATTGCCGCCGCTGCGCGTGCTGCCGCAGCTCGTGTCCGGCGTACTCGTCGTCGACATCGGCGTCGCGCAGCGGCTCCTGAACAAGCCGGGCCAGGTGTCGCGGCTTTTGATCGGCAAGCCGAGGGGCAAGCCGGCACCGCTGGCCAGTATCGTCGGCGAGAAGTTGCAGCGGGTCGAGCCGAATGCGGAGACGGAGCTGGAGCGCCTCACCGACAGCTTTCATCTCAACCTGACCGCCTTCGGCCTGCTGTCGTTCTTCGTCGGCCTCTTCATCGTCAACTCCGCCGTCGGCCTCGCCTTCGAGCAGCGGCTGCCGATGCTGCGCACGTTGCGGGCCTGCGGTGCCTCGGCGCGGCTGGTCAACACGGTGCTGGTGGTCGAGCTGGTGGCGCTGGCGCTGGTCGCAGGATTGATCGGGCTCGTCTGCGGCTATTTCATCGCGGCTGCGCTGTTGCCCGACGTCGCGGCGTCGCTGCGCGGGCTGTATGGCGCGCAGATCCCGGGACAGCTCACACTGCGCTCCGAATGGTGGCTCGCCGGTATCGGCATCAGCATCGCGGGTGCACTCGTGGCCGCCGCGACCAGCCTGATCAAGGCGGTCAGGATGCCGGTGCTGGCGACTGCGCAGCCGTACGCCTGGCAGCAGCGGCAGCGCCGCTGGCTGATCCTGCAGAGCGGCGCGGCCTGCGCCGTGTTTGCGGTCGCGCTGTTGCTGCTGCACTACGGGCAATCGCTGATTGCGGGATTCGGCGTGCTGGCCGCATTGATGTTCGGCGCGGCGCTGATCCTGCCGGCATTCCTCGAGATCATCCTGCTCGTGGGCCAGCGCTGGGCGAAGGGGCCGCTGGCCCTGTGGTTCTGGGCGGACAGCCGGCAACAGCTCTCCGGCTTGTCGCTGGCCCTGATGGCGCTGCTGCTCGCGCTGGCCGTCAATGTCGGGGTGTCCACCATGGTGGAGACCTTCAGCCGCACCTTCGTCGGCTGGCTCAACGGGCGGCTTGCCGCCGACGTCTACATCAGCGCCTCCGACAATGCGCAAGGCGTCGCGATCCGGAGCTGGCTGAAGGAGCGCAGCGACGTGCAGGCGATCCTGTCGGGCGGACGCGCCGATACGCAGGTTCAGGGGCAGCCGGTCGAGCTGCTCGGCCTGCCCGATCATGCGCTCTATCGCGAACGTTGGCCACTGCTGGAGACCGCGCCGCGCGCCTGGACCCAGCTCGTGCCCGGCAATGCCGCCTTCATCAGCGAGCAGCTGAGCCGCCGCCTCAACGTCCGCGTCGGCGATGTCATCGAGGTGCCGGCGCCCGGCGGCACCTGGGAGCTCGACATCGCCGGCATCTATGCCGATTACGGCAACCCCAAGGGGCAGCTCGCCGTCAACGTCGCGGCGTTGATCCGGCACTTCCCGCAGACGCCGCAGACGCGCATCGGCCTGATCGTCGCGAAGGAAAATATCCCCGGCCTTATCGCGGCATTGCAGAAGCAATTCGCGCTCGACGACCGCAGCGTCGCGGATCAGGCAACAGTGAAGGCGGAATCGATCCGGATCTTCAACCGCACCTTTGCGGTAACGTCGGCGCTGAATGCCTTCACGCTAGGCGTTGCCGGCATTGCGCTCTTGACCAGCCTGTTGACGCTCGCGAATTCCCGCCTGCCGCAGCTCGCGCCGCTGTGGGCGATCGGCATCACGCGGCCGCGCCTTGCCGCGATCGAACTGACCAAGACATTGTCGGTTGCATTGTTCACCTCGCTGCTGGCCGTGCCGCTCGGATTGCTGGTGGCGTGGTGCCTGATCGCGATCGTCAATGTGAAGGCGTTCGGCTGGCGGCTGCCGTTCCACGTGTTTCCGCTGCAGCTGGTGGAGCTGGTCGCGGTGGCGCTGATCGCTTCGCTGCTTGCCGCGCTGTTGCCGATGATCCGACTGGCGCGGATGCAGCCGGCGAGCCTCGTCAAGGTGTTTGCCAATGAGCGCTGATAAAATCACGCGGCGCGCCTTTGCCGGCGGCATCGCCGCACTCGCGGCTGCCCGCCGCGCTGGCGCGCAAGGCTATGCCGGGCTCGGCGAGACCGCCGACGGCTTTGCGAAGGTGACACCGGGAAAGACGTTCAGCTTCCCGGCCGATCACGGCCCGCATCCGGAGTTCCGTATCGAATGGTGGTATCTCACCGCGAACCTTGTCGATGGCAGCGGCGCGGCGTGCGGCCTGCAATGGACGCTGTTCCGCCAGGCGGCGCAGTCGGGCCCGCAAGGAGAGGGCTGGGCCAATCAGCAGATCTGGATGGCGCATGCGGCGGTGACGCGCGCTGATACTCACCGCTTCAGCGAGGTGTTTGCACGCGGCGGCATTGGACAGGCCGGCGTCACCGCAAAGCCATTTGCGGCATGGATCGACGATTGGGAGATGAAGGGTTTTGAGCGCACCGACGATCGCACCCTGGCACCCTTGGCGCTGAAAGCATCGGGCACCGACTTCAGCTACGCGCTGACGTTAGAGGCCGATCGTCCCGTGGTGCTGCAGGGCGATCACGGCTACAGCCGCAAGTCCGAGCGCGGGCAGGCGTCCTACTATTACAGCCAGCCGTTCTACCGCGCACGCGGCAGCCTCACGATCGACGACAAATCCGTCGATGTCTCGGGCCAGGCCTGGATGGATCGCGAGTGGAGCAGCCAGCCGCTCGATGCCGACCAGACCGGCTGGGACTGGCTGTCGCTACATCTCGCATCCGGCGACAAGCTGATGCTGTACCGGCTGCGCCAGAAGGACGGCAATGAGTATCCGTTCGGCAACTGGATCAGCGCCACTGGTGACACGCAGATGATCGCGGGTGGCGATATCCAGATGAGTCCGAAAGCGACCGCTGAGATCGCGGGACGCAAGCTGCCGGTGGAATGGCAGATCGCGATCCCCTCACGATCGCTCTCGATTGCCTGCAAGCCGCTTAATCCAAAAGCCTGGATGGGGACCGGCTTCTCCTATTGGGAAGGGCCGATCAGCTTTGCCGGCACGCATGACGGCGTTGGCTATCTCGAGCTGACCGGCTATTGAAGCGCGACCTCCTCAAAAGGATCTGCGATGTATCATCTCACCGCCCTCGTCACGCTGCTGGCGATCGCATTCTACATGTTCACCTGCATCAACGTCTCGCGCTCGCGCACCAAGACCGGAGTCAAGGTGCCGGCGATGTCGGGCCATCCGGACTTCGAGCGCGCCTTCCGCATTCAGGCGAACACGCTGGAATGGATGCCGGTCTTCCTGCCGGCGCTCTGGCTGTTCGCGATCTATATCGGCGATGCCAGTGCAGCGGGAATCGGCGCGGTTTGGATCATCGGCCGCATCGTCTACTTCATCGGCTATTCGCAGGCGGCGGCAAAGCGCGGCCCGGGCTTTGCGATCCAGGGCATCGCAGCGATTGCGCTGTGGGCGGGCGCATTGGGGGCGGTGGTGTTGCGGATGGTGTGAGGGGCGGCATCACGCGCGCTCGTATGCCGGGCGCGGTGCAGCGTTTCACGCTGCAGCGCGTCCGGGACACGAGAGCGTCACTTCGTCAGCGGGCAGCCGCTGTCCTTGGCGGCGAAGAACGCCTTGTCGCCGGGGACGGTTGCGAGCAGCTTGTAATAGTCCCACGGCTTCTTCGATTCCGACGGCTTCTTGACCTCGAACAGATACATGTCGTGGACCATGCGGCCGTTCTCGAGCACCTTGCCGCCCTGCGCAAAGTCGTCGTCGACCGGCAGCTCCTTCAGCTTCTTGGCGACCGCGTCGGGGTCCTTGGTGCCGGCGGCCTTGACCGCCTTGAGATAGCTCAGCGTCGCCGAATAGGTGCCGGCCTGGATCATGTTCGGCATCCGGCTGGTGCGCTTGAAGAAGCGCTCGCCGAAATGGCGCGTGCGGTCGTTGAGGTCCCAGTAATAGCCCTCGGTCAGCACCAGGCCTTGCGCGGCCTGCAGGCCGAGACCGTTCACCTCGGCGAGCGTCATCAGGAGGCCGGCGAGCTTCTGGCCGCCGGAGACGATGCCGAACTCGGCCGCCTGCTTGATCGAGTTGGTGGTGTCGAGGCCGGCATTGGCGAGGCCGACGATCTTCGCCTTCGAGCTCTGCGCCTGGAGCAGGAAGGAGGAGAAATCCGACGAGTTGAGCGGCACGCGCACCGAGCCGGCCACCTTGCCGCCATTGGCGGTGACGATCTCGCTGGTGTCCTTTTCCAGCGCATAGCCGAAGGCATAGTCGGCCGTGAGGAAGAACCAGGTGTCGCCGCCCGCTTTCGTCAGCGCGCCGCCGGTGCCGACGCCGAGCGCGCGGGTGTCATAGGCCCAGTGGAAGCCGTAGGGCTGGCAGGCATCGCCGGTGAGGCGCGAGGTCGCGGCGCCGACGACGATGTCGATCTTCTTCTTTTCCTTGGAGAGCTCGTGGATCGCGAGCGCGACCGAGGAGGTCGTCAGCTCCGTGATCATGTCCACGTTCTCGACGTCGTACCAGCGCCGCGCGATCGACGCGGCGAGATCCGGCTTGTTCTGGTGATCGGCGGTGACCATCTCGATCTTCTGGCCAAGCACTTCGCCGCCGAAATCCTCGATCGCCATCTTGGCGGCTTCGACCGAGTATTTGCCGCCGTAGTCGGCATAGACGCCGGACTGATCGTTGAGAATGCCGATCTTGACGCCTTGCGCGAAGGCTGGCGCAGCCAGCAACAGAGCAGACGTTGCGACAGCGGCCAAAAGTGCTGATTTCATATGTTGGCTCCCAGCAGTTTTCTGTTTTGAAATCGCGCGGATACTAGTGAAGAACCCCGCGCCTGCCCATCCATTTCATGTTGGTCGTTAGTATGGGCGCCAGCTACAAAATTGGTGTCGCCCCGGACAAGCGCAGCGCAGATCCGGGGCCCATAACCACAGGGAGGAGTTTGGCGCGCGAGCTAGTGGTTGCCAGCCTTCGCCAAACTCCTCCCTGTGGTTATGGGTCTCCGCCTACGCGGGGGACGACAGCGGGGGGTGTGGATACGCTGGCGGCCGCCACCGACAACTAAGGGGCCACCACCTCCGGCTTCTTCCCCTCGTTCCGCCCTTCCGCCAGGTTCCGCACCACCACATAGAAGATCGGGGTGAACAGCAGGCCGAACAGGGTGACGCCGATCATGCCGAAGAACACGGCAACGCCGACCGCCTGCCGCATCTCCGAGCCGGAGCCGGACGATATCACCAGCGGCAGCACGCCGAGGATGAAGGCGAAGGAGGTCATCAGGATCGGCCGCAGGCGCAGGCGGCAGGCATCGATCACGGCCTCCAGCCGCGGCTTGCCCTCTTTCTCGATGTCGCGTGCGAATTCGACGATCAGGATCGCGTTCTTTGCAGCTAACCCTACCAGAACGACGAATCCGATCTGGGTGAGGATGTTGACGTCCTGCCCCATGATGCGCACGCCGATCGTGGCGGCCAACAGGCACATCGGCACGATCAGGATCACCGCGAATGGAAGCGTCCAGCTGCCATATTGCGCGGCGAGCACGAGATAGACGAACAGCACGCAGATCGGGAACACGAGCAGGCCCGCATTGCCGCCGGTGACCTGCTGATAGGACAGATCGGTCCATTCGAAGGTGAAGCCGCTGGGCAAGATGTCATCCGCGAGCTTCTTGATGGTGTTGAGCGCCGTGGTCGAGCTGGTGCCCGGCGCCGGCTCGCCTTGGAGCTCGGACGCAGCATAGAGATTGTAGCGCGCGACGCGGTCGGGGCCGGAGACGTCCTTGAACTCGACCACGCTGCCGAGCATCACCATGTCGCCGGAGGCGTTGCGCGTGCGCAGGCGCGAGAGGTCGCTGGGCTCTTTTCGGAACGGGAAGTCAGCCTGCGCGGTGACGTGATAGGTGCGGCCGAACAGGTTGAAGTCGTTGACGTAGGTCGATCCGAAGTAGGTCTGGATCGTGTCGTTGATGCTGGCGATGGGCACGCCGAGCTTCTGCGCCTTGGTGCGGTCGATGTCGACGAAGAGCTGCGGCGTGTTGGCCGAGAACGGGGAGAAAACCGTGGGGCCGAGCAGCAACGGCGATTTGCGCGCCGCGGCGACAAGCTCGTCGGTGGCCGCGGCGAGCAGCTCAGGTCCTCGGCCCTGGCGATCCTGGACGCGGATGGTGAAGCCGCCGCCGGTGCCGATGCCGGGCACGGCCGGCGGCGGAATCACGATGATGAAGGCGCCCTGGATTGCGGCCAGGCGCTTGCGCAGTTCGACCGTGATGGCGTTCGCAGACAATCCCTTCTTCATCCGCGCCTCGGGCTCGTCGAAAACCGGGAACAGCGCCGCAGCATTGCCCGCCTGCGTGCGGGTGGCGCCCGAGAAGCCGGCGAAGGCGGCGACGCGGACGATGCCGGGCGTGTCCAGCGAGATCCGCTCGATCTCGCGCACGACTTCGGTGGTGCGCGCCAGCGACGCCGCGCCCGGCAATTGCACGGAGATGATGACATAGCCGCGATCCTGCGCGGGAATGAAGCCCTGCGGCGTGGTCGCGATCAGCCAGCCGGCGCTGCCGATCAGCACGACATAGATCAGGATCATCACCACCGAATGGCGGATCACGAAATTGGCGAGGCCGGCATAACCATGCGAGAGCCGGTCGAACACGCGGTTGAACACGCCGGTGAACGCATTCCAGCCACGCGCGAGGAGATTCCAGGCGGCAGGCGGTCGCTTCTCTGCGTGCGGCGTGAGGATCATCGAAGCCAGCGCCGGCGACAGCGTCAGCGAGCAGAAGCAGGAGATCGCGGTCGCCACCGCAATGGTGACGGCGAATTGCTGGAAGAACTGCCCGGAGATGCCGCCAATGAATGCGGTCGGCACGAACACGGCGCAGAGCACCAGCGCGATCGAGACCAGCGCGCCGCCGACCTCCTCCATGGTCTTCAGCGCCGCATCGCGCCGACTTAAGCCGTGCTCGAGATGGCGCTCCACATTCTCCACCACCACGATGGCGTCGTCGACCACGATGCCAACCGCAAGCACGAGGCCGAACAAAGTGAGGTTGTTGATGGAGAAACCGAGCGCCGCCATCACCGCGAAGGTGCCGACCAGCGAGACCGGGATCGCGATGATCGGAATGATCGCCGGCCGCCAGCCCTGCAGGAACACCAGCACCACGATGACCACCAGCAGCATGGCCTCGTAGATGGTCTTGATCAGCTCGTGGACAGACTGCGCGATGAACTCGGTCGGATTGTAGCCGATATTGTAGTCGAGGCCTTTCGGAAAGCTCTCCTTGAGCTTCACCATGGTGTCGGAGATATTCTTTGCCGTCGCAAGCGCGTTCGATCCCGGCCGCTGCGTCACCAGCATGGCAACCGCCGACTTGCGCAACAGGAAGCTGTTGGTGGAGTAGGCGAGAGCACCGAGCTCGATGCGGGCGACGTCGCGCAGCCGCACCGTGCGGCCGTCGGAGCCGGCCTTGATCAGGATGTCCTCGAACTGCTTCTGGTCCTTCAGGCGCCCGGTGAAAACGAGGTTTGGCTGGAAGGCCCGGTCGGCGATCGGCGGTTCGGCGATCTGGCCGCCTGCGATCTGGACGTTCTGGGCACGGATCGCGGCCAGCACCTCGGTCGAGGTCAGGCCGAGATTGGCGATACGATCAGGGTCGAGCCAGAGCCGCATCGAATAGTCGCGTGCGCCGAAGATCTGGATGTCGCCGACGCCGTCGATCCGCAGCAGCTGGTCACGGACCTGGAGCAGCGCGTAATTGGATATGTAGAGCTGGTCGAACGTATCGTCCGGCGACAGCATGAACACGACCATCAGGATGTCGGGCGAGTTCTTGCGCGTGACGACGCCGTTGCGCTGCACTTCGTCCGGCAGCTGCGGCTGTGCGATCGCGACGCGGTTCTGCACCAGCACCTGCGCCTTGTCGAGGTCGGTCCCGAGCTTGAAGGTGACGGTGATCGTCAATTGCCCGTTCGAGGTCGCCTGGCTGTAGAGATACAGCATGTCCTCGACGCCGTTGATCTGCTGCTCGATGGGAGCTGCGACGGTGTCGGACACGGTCTGCGCCGAGGCGCCCGGATATTGCGTGGTGACGACGACCGTCGGCGGCACCACTTGCGGATATTCGGAGACCGGCAGCGTGGTATAGGCGAGCGCGCCGACGATCAGCAGCACGATCGACAGCACCATCGCCAGGATGGGCTGGTTGATGGAGAGACGGCCAAGGTTCATGACTTGTCACCGGACTTGGCCGGCGCTGGCGCGGGAGACGGAGCGACCTTGGCGCCGACGCGGGCGCGCTGGATGCCGTTGACGATGACGCGGTCCTCCGCCTTCAGCCCCTCGCGGATCACGCGCAGGCCCTCATCGAGCGGACCGAGCACCACAGGGCGGGCCTCGACGGTGTCGTCCGGCTTCACGACGAACACGATCTTGCGGGACTGGTCGGTCGCGACCGCGACGTCGGGAATCAGCAGCGCCTCATAGGGCGCGCTGCCGATCAGCCGGACGCGGCCGAACTGGCCCGGCAGGATCGAGAGATCGGTGTTCTTGATCACGGCCCGGCTGCGCAGCGTGCCGGTTGAGACATCGAGGCGGTTGTCGAGAAAGTTGATGGTGCCCTCATGCGACGGCTTGGTCTCGCCGGCGAGCGTCACCTGCACCGGGTTCGCGGTGTCGCGCGAGCTCGGGCGGCGGCCTTCGAACCACAGCTTGCTGTATTTGATGAAGGTCGCCTCATCCATGTCGAAATAGACGTAGATCGGGTCGAGCGCGACGATCGAGGTGAGCAGCGTCGAGGTGCCGGTATCGCTGCCCTGCACGAGATTGCCGGGGCTGACGAGATGGCGACTGACGCGGCCGGTGAGCGGCGCGGTCACATGGGTGAACTCGATATTGAGCCGGGCGGCCTTCAGCGCACCTGCGGCCTGCGTCTCCGCGGCATGCGCGGCCTGCAAGGCCTGGCGGCGCTGGTCGACGGCCTGCTCGGAGACCGCGCTGGTCTGGACCAGGTTCAGGCCACGGTCGAGCTCGCGCTTGGCGAGCTCCACCTTGGCACGTGCGTCGGACAACTGGCCGTCCGCCTGCTCGGCCACCGCCTCGAACGGGCGCGGGTCGATGACGTAGAGCAGGTCGCCCTGATGCACGATCGCGCCGTCCTGGAACTCGACGGAGTTGACGAAGCCGCCGACACGGGGCCGCACCTGCACCTCCTCGACCGCCTCGAAGCGGCCGGTGAATTCGTCCCAATCGGTGACGGTGCGCTTGACCGGCTGGGCAACGGTCACCGGCGGCGGCGGTGGGGCGGCGGCCTGCGAGGCCGGTTGTCCGCAACCAGTGAGAGCGAACGTCGCGGCGAGGAGCCCGGCAATTGCGCAAAGTCGAGGTAGGACGAAATCGTGCGTTTTGACAAAATGCTCGTTTCGGTCCGGTCCGCTCATCCCAAGTCCCTCGCACATTTGCCGCAGCAAAAGCAGCGTACTCGCCTACCCGCGGGCGACACAAGATGGGTTTCAATGATGAAATCTTCAAGACGAAAGCGCGCGCAACGCTCGGGAGGATGCCCTAGCCGGATGACGGGTTGACAGCGAGAGAGATGATGACAAGCGGTAGCTGATGCGCGTCGGCGTAAGGTCAGCAATCAAGACGCGGCGCTCGCCACCCCCCCCTGGAGGCGGAGGGTAAGAAAGTCGCCAGCGTCTTCGCACATGACGGACACCGTCCGCTCGGCTAGATTACTTCCAGAAAAACAAAGCCGAATTGTCCTAGGAGGACAGGCGTGCACCAGGGACGTGTCGTTTACGGCGCGATCGAGGAGGTCGTGTTCGGCCATCCCGCGGCCGAGGCCGTCGTTGCGCAGATGGACCGGCTGGGGACGCGCCGCGCCTTCCTGATGGTCTCGGGCACGCTGAACCGTCAGACCGACGAAATCGCGAAGATCAAGGACGCGCTCGGAGCGCGCTGCGCCGGCCTGTTCGACGCCATGCCGGCGCACACACCGCGCGAGGCAGTGATCGCGGCGACCAATGCCGCACGCGAAGTGAACGCCGACCTGATCGTCACCGTGGGCGGCGGCTCGATCACCGACGGTGCCAAGGCGGTGCAGCTCTGCCTTGCCAACGGCATCGACGACGTCGAGGGCATCGAGCGCATCCGCGTCCACAAGGGCGTCGCGCCCGAGATGACCGCCCCTGACGTGCGGCAGATCAGCGTGCCGACCACGATCGCGGGCGGCGAGTTCAGCGCGATCGCCGGCGTCACCGACCGCGCCACTCATGTGAAGCAGATGCTGCGGCATCCGCTCACGGTGCCGCGTGCGACCATCCTCGATCCCGCCATCACCGTGCACACGCCGGAATGGCTGTTTCTGTCCACCGGCATCCGCGCCGTCGACCATTGCGTCGAGGCGATCTGCTCGCGCGAGACGCATCCTTATGCCGACGCGCAGTCGGTGAAGGGCCTCGCCATGCTCGCCGACGCGCTGCCGCGGGTGAAGGCCGACCCTGCCGATCTCGACGCCCGCATGGACGCGCAGATCGGCACCTGGCTGTCGATGGGCGCGCTCGCCGCCGGCGTGCCGATGGGCGCAAGCCACGGCATCGGCTATGTGCTGGGTGCGGCCTTCGACGTGCCGCACGGCTACACCTCCTGCATCATGCTCCCTGCGGTGATGCGCTGGAATGCGCGCGACAATTCCGAGCGCCAGACGATCGTCGCCGCCGCGATGGGTTTTCCCGGCCACAACGCCGGCGACGTGCTCGACGCCTTCATCCGCTCGCTCGGCATGCCGCGCAGCCTCGCCGACGTCCGCGTCTCGCCTGAGCATTTCGACGCCATCGCCGAACAGGCGATGCGCACCAACTGGATCCCGCGCAACCCGCGCAAGATCGGCGGCCCCGCCGACATTCGCGAAATCCTGCTTCTCGCCGCATAATTTCAAGCCGGAGGACTGATGTATCCAGGTCAGCATGCTCGTCTACGCCCGCTCCAGCCCGCCTTCATCATGGCTGCAACCGGCGAGGCCGTCACCTATCGCGAGCTCGATGCGCGCAGCAACCGCCTGGCGCATCTGTTCCGCGAGCACGGCTTGAAGCGGCTCGACCATTATTCGATCTTCATGGAGAACAATTCGCGCTACCTCGAAGCCTGTGGCGCGGGCGAGCGCTCCGGGCTGTACTACACCTGCATCAACTCGTTCCTGACGCCGGGCGAGCTCGCCTATCTTCTCGTCAACAGCCAGTCGAAAATCCTGATCACGTCCGTTGCGAAACTCGACATCGCCCGCGAGGCGATCAAGGCCTGTCCGGACATCAAGCTCTGCATCGTCGCCGACGGCCCCGGCGAGAGCGACCGTATCGTCGGCCTCGCCGAGGTGACCGCCGACCTGCCCGAGGCTCCGATCGCCGATGAATGGCTCGGCACCGCCATGCTCTATTCATCCGGCACGACCGGACGGCCGAAAGGCATCCTGCGCCCGCTGCCGGAGGAGCCGCCGAAGCACAATCTGCCGCTGTTCGATTTCCTGACAAAGCTTTGGCGCTACCGCGAGGGCATGGTCTATCTCTCGCCTGCCCCCCTCTATCACTCCGCGCCGCAAGCCGCGGTGAACCTCACGATCCGCATGGGCGGCACCGTGATCATCAAGGAGACGTTCGATCCCGAACGTTATCTCCAGCTCGTCCAGCAATGGGGTATCACCCACACCCAGCTGGTGCCGACGATGTTCTCGCGCATGCTGAAGCTGCCGGAGGAGGTGCGCGACCGCTACGACCTGTCGTCGCTGGAGATTGCGATCCACGCCGCGGCGCCCTGCCCGGCATTGGTCAAGGACGACATCATCAAATGGTGGGGGCCGATCATCCACGAATATTACGGCGCGACCGAAGGCCTCGGCTTCACCGCCTGCAACAGCGAGGAATGGCTTAGCCACCGCGGCACCGTCGGCAAGGTGCTGCTCGGCGACCTCCACATTCTCGACGAGAACATGAGGGCGTGCCCGACCGGCACGCCGGGCCAGGTCTGGTTCAAGACGGCATCGTCGTTCGAATATTTCAACGACCCCGAGAAGACCAGGGAGGCGCGCTCGGCCGACGGCAGCATGAGCACGGTCGGCGACGTCGGCTATGTCGACGAGGATCGTTTCCTCTATTTGACCGACCGCGCGACCTTCATGATCATCTCCGGCGGGGTGAACATCTATCCGCAGGAATGCGAGAACCTGCTGATCACCCATCCGAAGGTCGCCGATGCCGCGGTGTTCGGCGTGCCCAATCCCGATCTCGGCGAAGAGGTGAAGGCGGTGGTCCAGCCGATGCCCGGCATCGTGCCGGGCGAGGCGCTCGCCGAAGAACTGATCGCCTTCTGCGGTCAATCGCTGTCGCGGCAGAAGGTGCCGCGCTCGGTCGATTTCGAAAAGGAACTGCCGCGGCTGCCGACGGGCAAACTGTACAAGCGGCTGCTGCGGGACCGCTATTGGGGGAACAAGACGTCACGGATCGTGTGAGCCCCACGGTCGTCCCGGGGCGCGACGAAGTCGCGAACCCGGGACCCATAACCACCGGCGGGAGTCGTCACGCGAGCAGGTAACTCCGAGTCTTCGTCAAACGACTTCCCGTGGTTATGGATCCCGGATCTGCGCTTCGCTTGTCCGGGACGACGGCGGAGTTTGTTGAGGCAGCTGCCCGCAACATCTGCACAGGAACCATCCCTTCGCACCTGCACTCTCACATGAAGAGAGTGTGAACGCCTGCGGCCTTCCGTCATCCGAATTGTCGAGGCGGCGAGCGGCCTTGCCGGTTGCCTCGCTGCACGTGCGTCGCTATCGTCTGACAAACAGGCCGCAAAGGCCCAAAAGACTAATGTCCAGGGAGGATGAGCATGCGGAGCGTGTGGGCGCTCGCCGCAGTGGCGGCGCTATCTGTGCTGACGGCCTCGACCACCGCGCTCGCCGGCGGGCCCAAGCAGGGCGGAATCCTGCGGATGTACCACCGCGACAGCCCCGGCAATGCCTCGATCCATGAAGGCGCGACCTATTCGCTCAATGTTCCCTTCATGCCTGTGTTCAACAACCTCGTCATCTACAAGCAGGACGAGGCGCAGAACAGGATGGACAACATCATTCCGGAACTCGCCGAGAGCTGGGCCTGGGTCAACGACAACAAGACGCTGACCTTCAAGCTGCGCCCGGGCGTGAAATGGCATGACGGCAAGCCGTTCACCTCCGCGGACGTCAAATGCACCTTCGATATGCTGATGGGCAAGTCGCAGCAGAAGTTCCGGCAGAATCCGCGCAAGACCTGGTACGAACAGGTCAATGACGTCTCCACCAACGGCGACCTCGAAGTTTCCTTCAACTTGAAGCGGCCGCAGCCGTCGCTGCTGGCCCTGCTCGCCTCGGGCTACACGCCGGTCTATCCCTGTCACGTCTCGCCCGGCGACATGCGCACGCACCCGATCGGCACCGGCCCGTTCAAATTCGTCGAGTTCAAGGCCAATGAATCGATCAAGCTGACCCGCAATCCCGACTATTGGCGCGAGGGGCGGCCCTATCTCGACGGCATCGAGTTCACCATCATCCCGAACCGTTCGACCGCGATCCTCGCCTTCGTCGCCGGCAAGTTCGACATGGCGTTCCCGACCGAAGTGAGCATTCCGCTGCTGAAGGACGTCAAATCGCAGGCGCCGAAAGCGGTCTGCGTGGTCGAGCCCAACAATGTCGCCACCAACATCATCGTCAATTCCTCCGCGCCACCGTTCGACAATATCGACATCCGCCGCGCCATGGCGCTGTCGCTCGACCGCAAGGCGTTCATCTCGATCATGTTCGAGGGCCAGGGCGATGTCGGCGGCACCATGCTGCCGCCACCGAACGGGCTGTGGGGCATGCCGAAGGAGATGCTCGAGAGCATTCCCGGCTATGGCCCCGATGTGAACGCCAACCGCGAGGAAGCCAGGAAGCTGATGCAGAAGGCCGGCTACGGGCCGGACAAGCATCTCGCCGTCAAGGTCTCGACCCGCAACATCCCGGTCTATCGCGATCCCGCGGTGATCCTGATCGACCAGCTCAAGAGCATCTATATCGACGGCGAGCTCGACGTGGTCGAGACCGCGAACTGGTTCCCGAAGATCGCACGCAAGGACTACATGCTCGGGCTCAATCTGACCGGCAACGCCGTCGACGATCCCGACCAGTCGTTCTACGAGAACTATTCCTGCGGTTCCGAGCGCAACTACACCAATTACTGCAACAAGGAGATCGAAAAGCTGTTCGACGTGCAGTCGCAGGAGACCGACGTCAACAAGCGCAAGAAAATGGTGTGGGACATCGACAAGAAGCTGCAGGAGGACGTCGCCCGCCCGATCATCTTCCACGCGCGCACCGGCTCCTGCTGGCAGCCCTATGTCAAGGGCGTAACGGTGATGTCGAACAGCTCCTATAATGGGTATCGCTACGAGGACGTCTGGATGGACAAGTAGCGCAGGCGGCTGACGGTTTCGACAGGAGGCGATGCATGTTTGCCTATCTGGTGCGGCGCCTGTTCCTGATGCTCGTGACCCTGTTCGGGATCTCGGTCGTCATCTTCTTCCTGCTGCGCGTCGTGCCCGGCAACATCGTCGACATCCTGTTTGCCGCGGCGGGCTACGTCGATCCCGCCGACAAGGCAAATCTGGAGAAGGAGCTCGGCATCGACCAGCCGCTGGTCGTGCAGTACTGGCACTGGATCAGCGGCTTTCTGCGCGGCGATTTCGGCTACTCCTATGTTTCGGAGAAGCCCGCGCTTCAGGAGATCCTGCCGCGGATCCCGATCACCGCGCGGCTCGCCGGGCTGGCGCTGCTGTTCTCGGCGTCGATCGGCATTCCGCTCGGCGTCATCAGCGCGGTGAAGCAGGGCACACGACTCGATTACGCGTTGCGCGTCGTCAGCCTCAGCGGCTTGTCGCTGCCCTCGTTCTGGCTCGGCCTGCTGATCCTCACGGCGTCGGTGGCGATGTTCAACCAGATGCCGATCTTCAATCCCAATCCGCAGACGTGGCTCGAGGCGTTCGCGACCTACGCCGTGCCTGCGGCCGCCGTCGGCTTCCGCAGCGCGGCGCTGACCATGCGCATCACGCGATCCTCGATGCTCGAGGTGCTGCGGCAGGACTATATCCGCACCGCGCGCGCCAAGGGCGCCTCCGACGCGGCCGTCAACTATAAGCATGCGCTGAAGAACGCGATTTTGCCCGTCATCACCGTGATCGGCATCGAGGCCGCGTTCCTGATCGGCGGCCTGATCGTGACCGAGACCGTGTTCAACATCCCCGGCGTCGCGCGCTTCCTGGTCGAAGCGATCCGCTGGCGCGACTATCCGATTGTACAGAACCTCGTGATGCTGATTGCGGTCGTGGTGGTGAGCGCGAACTTCATCGTCGACATGCTCTACGCGGTGTTCGATCCGCGCATCCGGTATACGGATTAGGAGATCAGCTTGGCCGCGATTGACTATGATCTCGAACTGAGACGCGCCGGGGCGCATGCGACCGGTGGCTGGCGGCGTGTGCTGTTCCTGGCGCAGCGGCACGTGCTGGGCGCGGCCGGGCTGATCATCATGACGCTGTTCGTGTTCACAGCGATCTTTGCCGATTTCATCGCGCGCTACGATCCCCTGACCATCGACGCCGCCCGTGCGCTGGCGCGCCCGAGCCTGGCGCACTGGATGGGCACGGATTCCTTCGGCCGTGACGTGTTCAGCCGCATCATCTACGGCGCGCGGATCTCGCTCGCGGTCGGCATCGGCTCGACGGCACTTGGCGGCACGATCGGGGTCATTGTCGGGCTGACGTCCGGTTATCTCTCCGGCTGGGTCGATCTGGTGTTCCAGCGTGTCTCCGACATTCTTCAAGCGCTTCCACTGCTGGTCCTGGCGTTGATCATGACCGCCGCGCTCGGTCCGTCCCTGCCAAACGTCATCATCGCCATCGCCATTCCGCTGATCCCGACCGTGTCGCGCGTCATTCGCGCCAACACGCTGGCGCTGCGCGAGCTGCCCTTTATCGAAGCCGCCAAGTCGATCGGCATGAGCGAGGTGCGGATCGCGCTACGCCACGTGCTGCCGAACACGCTGGCGCCGCTGATCGTGCTCGCGACCGCGCAGCTCGGCTCGACCATCCTGACCGAAGCCTCGCTGTCCTTCCTCGGCCTCGGCATTCCCGAACCCTATCCGTCCTGGGGCCGCATGCTCTCGGAATCCGCCGCCGAATATGTCCGCACCGCGCCGTGGCTGGTGATCTTCCCCGGCATCGCGATCAGCCTCGCCGTGTTCGGCGCCAACCTGTTCGGCGACGCCCTACGCGACATCCTCGATCCCCGGCAGCGCGGCTGATGGCAGACAAATCCGATCTCGTGCTCGATGTGAAGAACCTGAAGACGGTGTTCTTCACCAATTCCGGCCTGTTCAAAGCCGTCGACGACGTCTCGTTCACCGTGAAACGTGGCGAGACGCTCGCGATCGTCGGCGAATCCGGCTGCGGCAAGAGCGTCACCGCGCTGTCCCTGATGCGGCTGGTGCCCGATCCGCCCGGCCGCATCGTCGGCGGGTCGGTCACGCTCGAAGGCACCGAGCTGCTGGCGCTGGATGAATCCGAGATGCGTGCTGTCAGGGGCAATCGCATCTCCATGATCTTCCAGGAGCCGATGACCTCGCTCAATCCGGTGATGCGGATCGGTGACCAGATCGTCGAGGCGGTGCGGTTGCACCGGGCGATGCCGGCCAGAGAAGCCCGTGACATCGCGGTCGAGATGCTGCGGCTGGTCCGCATTCCCGAACCGGCACGGCGCGCGCGGGAATATCCGCATCAGCTTTCCGGCGGCATGCGCCAGCGCGCGATGATCGCGATGGCGCTCGCCTGCCGGCCGGCGCTGCTGATCGCGGACGAGCCGACCACCGCGCTCGACGTCACCATCCAGGCGCAGATCCTGGCGCTGATCCTCGACCTTCAGAAGGAGCTCGGCACCGGCCTCGTGCTGATCACGCATGATCTCGGCGTCGTCGCGCAGACCGCGCAGCGGGTGATCGTGATGTATGCGGGGAAGAAGGTGGAGGAGGCAACGGTGGAAGCGCTGTTCGCCGATCCCAAGCACCCCTACACGCGCGGGCTGATGGCCTCGATCCCGGCCGTGCCGGCGTCAGGTGTTCCGGTGCAGGCGCGGCTGAACGAAATTCCCGGCACGGTGCCCTCGCTGGTGCGGTTGCCGAAAGGCTGCGCCTTCGCGCCACGCTGCAAGCTCGCGATCAAGCGTTGCGAGGCCGAATATCCGCCGCTGGAGGACTGGGGCGGCGGCCATCTCGCGGCGTGCTGGCGCGCGGCCGAAGTGGCGGAGGTGGCATGACCGAAGCGCTGCTCGAAGTCACCGATCTCAAGAAGCACTATCCGGTGCGCGCCGGCGTGTTGCGGCGGCAGGTCGGCACCGTGCATGCGGTCGACGGCGTCTCGTTCTCGGTTCATACCGGCGAGACGCTCGGCCTGGTCGGTGAATCCGGCTGCGGCAAGTCGACGGTGGCGCGCAGCGTGCTGCGGCTGGTCGAGCCGACTTCGGGTCAGATCCGCCTTGACGGAGAGGACATCACCCGTCTCTCCAAGACCGCGCTGCGGCCGCATCGCCGCTCGATGCAGATCGTGTTCCAGGACCCGTTCGCTTCGCTCAATCCGCGCATGACCGCCGGCGACATCGTCGGCGAGCCGCTCACCGTGCATGGGCTCGCAAGCGGCAAGGAGCTGGAAGCGCGTACCGCAAAACTGTTCGAGCAGGTGGGCCTGCGGCCCGATCAGATGCGCAACTTCCCGCATCAATTCTCCGGCGGCCAGCGCCAGCGCATCTGCATCGCACGGGCGCTTGCGCTGGGTCCACGCCTGATCGTCTGCGACGAGCCGGTCTCCGCGCTCGACGTCTCGATCCAGGCGCAGGTGATCAATCTCCTGATCGACCTGCAGAAGGCGCACGGCTTCTCCTATCTCTTCATCGCGCATGACCTCGCCGTGGTCGCCCATATCAGCCACCGCGTCGCCGTGATGTATCTCGGCCGCATCGTCGAGATCGCCGGCAAGGACGAGCTGTTCCGCAATCCGCGCCATCCCTACACGCAGGCCCTGCTCGCCTCCGTGCCGGTTGCGAACCCGTTTGCCAAGAAGCTCGCGCCGCTGGTCGACGGCGACGTGCCGAGTCCGGTCAATCCGCCCTCCGGCTGCGCATTTCACACCCGCTGCCGGTTTGCGATCGAGCGGTGCAAGACGGAGCGGCCGGCGCTGGTGGACGCAGGCGGCGGACATCAGGTGGCGTGCCTGCTCAACGAGGGGACGGGGCGGAGCCAGTAGCAACAGGCCGCAACGCCCGGATCACCGGCCAGGCCGCCAGCGCGGCGGCCAGATGCTTGAGCGTGTGGCCCGAGACAATGTGGCCTGTCGCTTCAAATATGGTCACGTCACCCAGCTCGAAAAGCTTGGCCAGCGCGTAAAAGAAGATCACGCCGCCCAGAGACACGCCAAGCGCACCGGGCCGGGGCCGTGTCAACGCCAGTCCCACGGCCAACGCCATGCCGCCGAACTGCACGACCACCCATGGCGTGAGATTCTCGCGTGCCACCCAGGCCGCGAGCAGGCCCGCAACCGTCACCAGCACCACCACCGCCTGACCGGCACGCACGCTGATGCGCTCGCTGGCCGCGATGCCCAGAAAGCCCGCGAACGCCACCGCCATACCGAGACGATCGGCCACCAGCCGCTGCGGCGCGTCGGGATCCAGATGATAGATGCACGATCCTATGCAAGTGAGGATCAGACCCACGAAGAGGCAACCTGCACCCGCGGGCGCATCAGGGTGGGCACGCAGGCGCAGCAAGCCCCAAGCGCCCATCGCCAGGAAGGCAAGATTGCTCAGCACGTCGCCGGCGTTGGGCACGCCCAGCCAGGTGCGAGTGTCGACGAAATGCGGGATGTGCCAGGCGGAGGCGGGCAACGCCGGCGCGAGGAGCGCCACCAGCGTCAGGACGAAGAGCGCGCCAATCAAATATTTTTCGCGGATCTGAGGTGCGGCGAACGGCAGTCGGTTGGACCGCGAAGGGAGCGTGGCAGCTGTGTTTCGGCCGGGATCAGTTGCGCGCAACATACAGGCCTCCTCGTGAATTGAACATCGTTCAATATTAGTAAGCCGAAAGTGAATATTGTTCAATAAAACTGCGCTTGAGCACGAACTGGTAACTATCGGATTGAAATCATTCAAATTTCGGCGCGAAAACGAAGAGCTGCCACGGCAGGGCTCGACGGAGCATCTCACCCCATCGTCATTGCGAGCGCAGCCAAGCAATCCGGGCCCCTCCGAGTAGTGAGACGGGATTGCTTCGTCGCCTCCACCTTCGCTCTTCGAGCTAGGGCGGACAAGTCGTTCCTCGCGATAATGGCGAGAGCGCTACCCCGCCCCGATCTCCGCGACGATCCTGCCCGTCGTGACCTGCTCGCCTTCGGCGACGTCGATCGCGGCGACCACGCCGTCGATGCCGGCCTTGTGGACGTGCTCCATCTTCATTGCTTCCAAGGTCATCACTGGTTGACCGGCGGTGACGCGATCGCCGGGCTTGACCAGCACGGCGACGATGCGGCCGTTCATGGCGGCGCGGACTTTGCCATCGCCGCCATTGCTCGCAGCCGCCTTTGGCGCGGCGAGGGTGAGATCGGTGACAGCAAGCGGGATGCCGCGATGCTGGAGGTAAAGCCGGTCGCCATCGCGCAGGAATTTTGCGCTGTCCATCACGCCGTCGTGGCGGAAGCGGATGGCGTCAGGATCGAGCTGGTCGATCTCGAACTTGTCCTGACGGCCGTCTGCGGCGACGATGTAGCCGCCATCGCGCTCACGCGTGACTTCGAGCTCGTGGGTGTGGCCGGCGATCTCGACTTTCGCCGGCAGCGGGAATGTTGCCGCCAAGCTTCGGCCACCTTGCCATGACGGCGCGCGCGGATTGGTGACATAGAGCAGCAGGCCAGCCAGCGCCGTATCGAATGCAGCATTCGCCGGAGGCGCCAACAGTTCGTCGCGATGTGCGCCGATGAAGGCTGTCGTCGCCTCGCCCCTGGCAAATCCGGGATGGCGCAGGCAGGACATCAGGAACGCCTGATTGGTGGTCACGCCAAATGCAGTGAGTTGCTCCAGGCCGACGATCAGCCGCCCCCTCGCCTCCTCCCGTGTCGCGCCATGGCTGATCACCTTGGCGATCATGGAATCGTAGAACGGCGGAATCTCCGCACCCGATCGCAGCGCGTGCTCGACGCGGATGCTGTCAGGTACCTGCCAGCGCGCCATGCGGCCGGACTGCGGCATGAAATCCTGCGCGGCATCTTCTGAGCACAGCCGCACCTCGATGGCGTGGCCTGAGAATTTGATGTCCTGCTGCTTCACCGGCAGAGGCTCGCCACGGGCGACACGCAGCTGCAGCTCGACGAGATCGAGCCCGGTGATGGCTTCGGTGACGGGATGCTCGACCTGGAGGCGCGTGTTCATCTCCATGAAGTAGAACTCGCCGCTGGCGTCGAGCAGGAATTCCAGCGTGCCGGCGCCCTCGTAACGCAATGCCCTCACCGCGGCGACAGCGACCTCGCCCATTTTCGCGCGCAGCTCCGGCGTGACCGCCGGCGATGGCGCCTCCTCGATCAGCTTTTGATGTCGCCGCTGCACCGAGCAGTCGCGCTCGCCGAGATGGATGGCGTTGCCGTGGCTGTCGCCGAACACCTGGATCTCGATGTGGCGGGGATTCTGGATGGCGCGTTCGAGGATGACCGTGGGATCTCCGAACGCGGCGTTCGCCTCCGACCGCGCGCTGCGCAGCGCGTCGGGGAAGGATGCGGCATCGGTGACGAGCCGCATGCCGCGTCCGCCGCCGCCCGCAACCGCCTTGATCATCACGGGGAAGCCGATCTTCCTGGCTTCCGTGAGCATGACCTCGTCGCCCTGGTCGGCACCTTGATAGCCGGGCACGCAGGGCACGCCGGCCTTCTTCATGATCTCCTTGGCGCCGGCCTTGTTGCCCATGGCCTCGATCGCCTGCGGCGAGGGGCCAATGAAGACGAGGCCGGCCTCCTTGCAGGCCTGCGCAAAGTCCTCGTTCTCGGCGAGGAAGCCGTAGCCGGGATGGACGGCATCCGCGCCGCTCACCTTGGCCGCGGCGATGATCGCGGGAATGTTGAGATAGGATTGCGCCGGCAGGGCTTCGCCGATGCGCACGGCCTGGTCCGCCTGCCGCACATGGAGCGCATCGCGATCGGCATCCGAATAGACCGCAACGACGCCGAGGCCGAGCTGCCGCGCGCTGCGCATCACCCGCAGCGCGATCTCGCCGCGATTGGCAACCAAAACCTTGAAGAACGGCCGGTGCTGCACTGATCCGTTCCTCATGGGCGGGCCACCGAAAACTGCATGCGCTGGGGCGTGCGCGCATCGCCCTCGCGGCAGATCGCGAGCACCTCGGACAGCACCGCACGGGTGTCGCGCGGATCGATCACACCGTCGTCGAGCACGCGCGCGCTGGTCGAGAACACGTCCATCTGGCCGTCGAACACGCCGATGATTTGCGCCTTCATCGCGTCGAGCTTTTCTTTCTCGACCGGCTTGCCGCGGCGCGCGGCGGCGGCCTCGGTCACGATCGCCATGGTCTCGGCGGCCTGCTCGCCACCCATCACGGCGGTCTTGGCGTTGGGCCAGGAGAAGCAGAAGCGCGGATGGAAGCCGCGTCCACACATGCCGTAATTGCCAGCGCCGAACGAGGCACCGCAATAGATGGTGATCTGCGGCACCGTCGCCGACGTCACCGCCTGGATCATCTTTGAGCCGTGCTTGATCATGCCGGCTTCTTCATAGGCCTTGCCGACCATGTAGCCGGTGGTGTTGTTGAGATAGAGAATCGGCGTACGGGTCTGGCAGCAGGCCTGGATGAAATGCGTCGCCTTGTTGGCGCCGGCGGGATCAAGCGGACCGTTGTTGGTGATGATGCCGATCGCCTGGCCCTCGATGCGGGCGTGACCGCAGACGGTGGCGGGGCCGTAATTGGGCGCCATCTCGGTGAAGTCGGAATCGTCGACGATGCGCGCGATCACCTGCTTCATGTCGACGGTGCGCTTGTGGTCCATTGGCATGATGCCGAGCAGCTCGTCCTGGTCGTAGCGTGGCGGTTTGAACTGTGAATCCGCTCGGCCCGGCCGCTCCCATTCCAGCGCCGCCATGATCTCGCGCGCGATGCGCAACGCATCGCGGTCGTCCTCCGCGAGGTAATCGCCAAGGCCGGAGACCTGCGTGTGCATCTCGGCGCCGCCGAGTTCTTCCTCGGTCGCGATCTCGCCTGTCGCCGCCTTCAGCAGCGGCGGCCCGGCAAGGAAGGCGCGGGTGCGGCCGCGCACCATGACGATGTAGTCGGACAGGCCGGTCTGGTAGGCGCCGCCCGCGGTCGACGAACCGTGCGTGACGGTGACGACCGGCAGCCCCGCCGCCGAAAGCCGCGCGAGATTGCGAAAGATGTTGCCGCCACGGACAAAGTCCTCGACGCGGTAGCGCAGCAGATTGGCCCCGGCGCTTTCGACGAGCTGGACGTAAGGCAGCTTGTTCTCCAGCGCAAGCTCCTGCACCCGCAGCGTCTTGTCGAGACCGTAAGGCTGGAGCGCGCCCGCATCGATGCCGGCGTCATTGGCGCTGACCATGCAGCGGACGCCGGAGACGAAGCCGATGCCGGAGATGACGCCGCCGCCGGGCACGCTCTTGTTCGCATCTGATACGTCGAACATGTAGCCGGCGAGCGTCGACAGCTCGATGAAGGGCGCGCCGGGATCGAGCACCAGCGCGACGCGTTCGCGCGGCAGCAGCTGGCCGCGCTTGTGGAAGCGATCCTTTGCCGCCGCCGACGCCGCACGCGTGCGCTCTTCCAGCGCGCGCATGCGGTCGATCAGCGCGAGCATGCCGTCGCGGTTGGCGTGGTAGGCGGCGCTGCCGGGGGAAATGGTGTTGTCKAGAATGGACATAACTCTATCCTGCTCGTCATTGCGAGGAGCGAAGCGACGAAGCAATCCAGACCGTCACCGCGGAAAGACCCTGGATTGCTTCGCTTCGCTCGCAATGACGGTTGAGGCGATACCTTACCTATTCGTCCCAAAGATCTTCCGCGCCTCGGCGGGGCTTGCGATCTCGCGGCCCACACGGCGGGCGCAGGCGGCGATGGCCTCGATCAACTGGCCGTTCGACGTCACCTTCTTGCCGTCGGCGAGATAGAAGGCGTCCTCCAGACCGGTGCGGAGATGGCCGCCGAGTTCGGCACAGCGCTGGTGCAGCGGCCAGATCTCTTCGCGACCGATCGCGGTGACCTGGAAATGCGCCTCGGGCCGTTTCAGCTTGATCAGGATCGGCAGCAGATCAGGATCGGACGGCATGCCGGAGGCAACGCCCATCACGAAGTTATATTCGAGCGGACCTTTGTACATGCCGACCTGATGGTACATGCCGACGCAGCGGACGATGCCGACGTCGAAACATTCGAACTCGGGGATGGTGCCGACCGCGTTCATGACGTCGAGATAGTCCTTCACCTTCTCGACCGCGTTGTCGAACATCATCGGCGGCCAGGCCCAGGTGTTGTCAGCTTTCACCTTCAGATAGTTCAGCGAGCCGGCGTTGCAGGCCGCGATCTCGGGCCTGGTCTCGCGGATGCAATCGAGCGCGCCGCTGTAGTTCGGCCCTGAGACGCCCGAGGTGTGATTGATGATGACGCCGGGGCAGGCCTCGCGGATGGCCTGCTGAATCTCCTTGCTGACACTCACGTCCCAGGACGGCAGATGTCCCTTGTCCGGCGCCTGCTGGCGCAGATGGATGTGCATGATGCTGGCGCCGGCATCGAACGCAGCCTTGGCTTCGCGTGCCATCTGCTCGGGCGTCACAGGCACGTTGTGCTGCTTCGGGTCGGTGAGCACGCCGTTCAGCGCGCAGGTGATGACGGCCTTGTCGCTCATGCCACTATTGTCTCGCACGTTGAGAATTCAACGCTTGCGATCATGGGACGCGCGGGCATGCGGCTTCTTGCGCGGAGAAGCTGGAAGGCGAGATGCCGTAGGGTGGGTTAGCCGAAGGCGTAACCCACCTCTTTAGCTTCCGCGGAGACAGAAATGGTGGATTACGCCTTCGGCTAATCCACCCTACGAAGAACTAGCTCGCCTCCGCGAGCCTCACCGTCTCGGTGCTGCGGTAGATCGCGAGGTCGCGCGAGCCGACGAAGATCGCGCGCGGCTTCAAGCCATAGAAGCGGCGGATCGAATGGCTGAAATGGGTCGAGTCGGGATAGCCGATGTCCTGCGCGAGATGGGCGAGATTGAGGTCCTGGTTGGCGAAGTGCAGCAAATGCCGTGCGCGCTTCCAGGCGCGGAAGGAGCGGAACGAGATGCCGGTCTCCTCCTTGAACAGATGCAGGAAGCGCGAGGCCGAGAGCCCCGCTTCGGCGGCGCACGTATCCGCCGTCACCGGCTCGCCGGAGAAGCGGCCGATGCGGGCGACGGCGCGCATCACGCGCGGATCGAGCACGCGACGCGGCAACGCCTCGCCAAAGCACATCTCGTCGAATTCGGCGGTGGTGATGTCGCCATAGCGGCGCTGGCGCAGCAGCGTGTAGGCGGCGAGGATCTTGCGGGCATAGACGGCCCGGTCAGGTCCGGTCAGCCGCTCGGCCAGGGCCTCGATTACGCCGTCCGGCATGCTTTCCGGCTCGAGCGTCACGCTGATTGCAGTGCGGTAGTCGCTGGCGATGGAATGCCGCTGGTTCGGCAGGGTCACGAACAGCTCGCCGGTGGCGAGAACGTCGTCGATCGTCAGATGCAGGCTGCCCTTCACCGCGACATAGACGTGGCAGCAGCCGGGGGTGCGCTTGCGGGGGCGGCCGAGCAGGCCGGCATAGAATACCCGCTCCGGCGTGATCAGCATCAGATGGTCGGATTCGCGACCGTTATCTTCCATTGGGATCCTCCTCGCGCGGCTCTTTGGCCGCTGCGGACGGAGGTCACCTTAGCGGAAATTTGGGCGCTGTCACGGCGCGATAGCGCTGTCATGGCGCGCAAAAGATTACCATTCCGGGACGATGATCAGTCGTCCCGGAACCGCGATGAGACCGCAGTCCCATCCTACGGAATGCTTACGCCCTCACGCGCGGCGCAACATTCTGCTCGACGCCGGCCTTCTGCTCCGCAGCAACCGCGCGCTTGAATCCGTCGCGTTGCTGCAAACGCGCCCAATACGCTGCGACATTTGGCCCGAAATCCTTGGCGAGCCCGACGTTGTTGGCGAGGCGGAGCGCGTAGCCGATGACAATGTCAGCGGCGGTGAATCGGCCTGCGCACAATGTTTCGGCATTGGCCGTCGCCGCCTCGACCGCGCGCAGGCGCCCCAGGAACCATTTTGCATAGTCCCCGGCGACCTGCGGATTGCGGCGCTCCTCCGGCTCGAGCTGGGTGTACCGGAGCACCAGCGTCTGCGGGAAGGTTAACGTGGCGTCGCTGAAATACATCCAGTTCAGGAACGCGCCATAGGCGGGATCTTCGGGTCCGACCATCAACGGCGTCGGTCCGTGCCTGACGCCGAGATAGTGGCAGATGCCGGAGGACTCGGTCATCCGCGTCTCGCCGTCGATCAGGAAGGGGATCGTGCCGAGCGGATTGATGCCGAGATAGTCCTTGGCGAAGACCCGCGGCGGGAAAGGCAGCATCTTCAATTCGTAAGGAAGCCCCATCTCCTCCAGCATCCAGAGCGGACGGAACGAGCGCGCGGCGTCGCAATGATAGAGCGTGATCATCAGGAAATACCCTTACTGCCGGGCAGCGTGCCCATCATCTTGCACAGGACCATCAGCATGACCTCGTCGGCACCGCCGCCGATCGAGGTCAGGCGGCTGTCGCGATAGGCACGGCTGACCGGCGTCTCGTTGGTAAAGCCCATTCCGCCCCAATATTGCAAGCAGGCGTCGGTGAGCTCGCGCCCGAGCCGGCCGGCTTTCAGCTTGGCCATGGTCGCAAGCTTGGTCACGTCCTCGCCGGCCACGAGTTGCTCGGCGGCGCGATAGATCAGCGCGCGCAACAGCTCGACTTCGGTCTGCATCTCCGCGAGCTTGAAGTGCACGACCTGGTTGTCGAGGATCGACTTCCCGAAGGCTTTGCGGTTGCGGGTGTATTCGATGGTCTCGTTGATGATGTATTCATGCGCCTTCAGGCAGGCCGCCGCGCCCCAGAGCCGTTCCTCTTGGAACTGGATCATCTGGTAGGTAAAGCCCTTGCCCTCCTCACCGATTCGGTTGCGCTTGGGCACGCGGACATTGTCGAAGAAGATCTGCGCGGTGTCTGACGAGCGCATGCCCATCTTGTCGAGCTTTCGCGCCACCGTGACGCCCTTGCTCTTCATGGGCACGCAGATCAGCGACTTGTTGCGGTGAACCGGCCCATCGCCAGTGTTGGCGAGCAGGCAGATCCAGTCGGCCTGGGTGCCGTTGGTGATCCACATCTTGCCGCCATCGATGACGTAGTCATCGCCGTCAGAGCGCGCATTGGTCTTGATCGAGGCAACGTCCGAACCCGCGCCGGGCTCGGAAACGCCGATGCAGGCGACGTAATCGCCTGATATCGAGGGGCTGAGGAATTCGCGCCGCACCTCGTCCGAGCCAAACCGCGCCAGCGCCGGCGTTGCCATGTCGGTCTGCACCCCGATCGCCATCGGCACGCCGCCGCAGGTGATGGCGCCAAGCTCCTCCGCCATCATCAGCACATAGGAATAATCGAGGCCCGAGCCGCCGAACGCGACCGGCTTGTTCAAGCCGAGGAAACCGAGGCTGCCCATCTTCTTGAACAGCTCATGCGCCGGGAAGATGTCGGCCTTCTCCCACTCATCGACGTGAGGGTTGATCTCGCCCGCGATGAACTTTTGCAGGGAACGACGGATGTCGTCGTGGTCGGCGGTGAATAGCATTTTTGTCAGCTCAGCTCTCGGTATCTCTAATGTGCTCGTCATGGCCGGGCTTGTCCCGGCCATCCACGTCTTCGTCACCCGGCAGCAAGAACGTGGATGCCCGGGACGAGCCCGGGCATGACGGAGAAAGCGGTTATAATCCCATCTGCCGCGACGCCAGATCCTTCATGATCTCCTCAGTGCCGCCGCCGATGGCGTTGACCTTGACCTCCCGGTAGATGCGCTCGGCCTTGATGCCGCGCATGAAGCCGGCGCCGCCGAAGATCTGCACGGCTTCCGAGGCGCAGAACGCCATGGTCTGCGTGGCCTGGTTCTTCATCATGCAGATCTCGGCGACCGGGCTCTCGCCCTGCTCCAGCCGCCAGGCCAGTAATTCCAGCATCGACTGGGATGCCGCGACCTTCTGCGCCATGTCGACGATCTTGTGACGGATGACCTGGTGCTGGGCGAGCGGCTTGCCAAAAGTCTTGCGCTCCTTGGCATAGGCGATCGCCTCGTCGAGGCAGACCCGCGCGAAGGCGGTGCAGCCGGCCGCCATGCCCATGCGCTCGCTGTTGAAATTCCGCATGATGATCTTGAAGCCCTGGCCTTCCTCGCCGATCAGATTTTCGGCCGGCACGCGGCAGTCCTCGAAATGCAGCGTCGCGGTGTCGGAGGCCCACCAGCCCATCTTCTTCAGTTTTGTGCGCGACAGGCCGGGCGTGTCACCCTCGATCAGGAGCAGGCTGACGCCACCGGCGCCCTCGCCGCCTGTACGCACCGCAACGGTCAGATAATCGGCGCGCACGCCCGAGGTGATGAAGGTCTTCTCGCCGGTCACGACGTAGTGATCGCCATCGCGCCGCGCCCTGGTGCGGAGGTTCGCGACATCAGAGCCGCCGCCCGGCTCGGTGATCGCCAACGCGGAGATCTTCTCGCCCGACAGCACTTGCGGCAGCACGCGCGCCTTTACTTCCGGACGTGCCGCCCGCGCGATCGGCGGCGAGCCGATGGTATGGCTCATCAGGCTGGCGCTAACCCCGCCGGCGCCGGCGCGCGCCAATTCCTGGCTCGCCACGATCTTCATGAACTGGTCGGCGGCGATCCCGCCATATTCCTCGGGGAATCCGAGCCCCAACAGGCCAATCTCGGCCGCCTTGCGATAGAGCACGCGGGGAAATTCGCCGGCCTCGTCCCATTCATGGGCAAAGGGCGTGATCTCCTTCTCGACAAAGCGGCGCATCACCTCGCGGAAGGCGTCATGCTCGGTGGTATAGAACGGGCTCTTCATCGTGGTCTCGCCCTGCTGGCGGATTCGTGTTGGCCACCATGGCCGGAACATCTGCCGTTCACTTGCGCAGAGTGGCTGACCGGGGGAACCCCTCCACGGCAGCCCATCGCCTAGCAACTCAACGCAAGACGATTTTCACCCCCCGCAGGCCAACTCCGGGGCAAAAAAAGACGTGCGCACAAACTCCGGCTGGCCCCAGGGCCACGCCGGGCATGGTGCCCGGCAAATAGGGACGCAGGCGGCACAAGACCGCCGAGGGAGGGATTTTTGGCCGTTCGTTATTACGACTGGATCGTCCATCACGGCCGCCGCACGCCTGACAAGGTCGCGGTCATCGACCTCGCGAGCGAGCGCCGCTTCACCTATTCGCAGCTCGATGCCCGCGTCTCGCGCCTCGCCGGATTTCTCCGTGACGCGCTCAAGGTGTCGCGCGGCGACCGCGTCGCCGTGCTGGCGCTGAACACGACCGATACGCTGGAGGTGCAGTTCGCCTGCGGACGGCTCGGCGCGGTCTTCGTGCCGCTGAACACCCGCCTCACCGTTCCCGAGCTCCAGTTCATCACCGGCGATTGCGCGCCGAAGGTGATGATTCACGACACTGATCTCGCCGAGACCGCGCTCGCCGTCGCAAAGCTCTGCAACGTCGCGACCAGCCTGCTGCTCGGCCCCGGCGGCGCTTACGAGACCGGCATCGCGTCCGCCAAGCCGCTCGCCCGCGCCGAGGAGGTCACGCTCGATGACGTCTCGACCATCATGTACACGTCGGGCACCACGGGCCATCCCAAGGGCGCGACCATCACCCATGGCATGACCTTCTGGAATTGCGTCAATCTCGGCGGCCCCGCCTGCATCGGGCCGGCCTCGGTGCTGCTGACCGTGCTGCCGCTGTTCCACACCGGCGGGCTCAATTGCTACACCAACCCGGTGCTGCATGCCGGCGGCACCGTGATGATCATGCGCGCCTTCGATCCCGGCACGGCGCTCGGCCTGATCAACGATCCCGCGCAGGGCATCAACGTGTTCTTCGGCGTGCCCGCGATCTACCAGTTCATGGCTCAGCATCCGGCCTTTGCGACCACCGACCTGACCCGGTTGATCGTCTGCGGTGTCGGCGGCGCGCCGATGCCGGTGCCGCTGCTCAAGGTGTGGGAGGCGCGCGGCGTCGCGCTGCAGCAGGGCTACGGCATGACCGAGACCTCGCCGGCCGTGCTGGTGCTGGATCGCGAGGATGCGGCACGCAAGGCGGGTTCGGCCGGCAAGCCGGTGCTGCACACCGAGGTGCGGATCGTGCGTCCCGACGGCAGCGATGCCGATGTCGGCGAACTCGGCGAGCTCTGGGTCAAGGGCCCGAACATCACGCCGGGCTATTGGAACCGGCCGGAGGCGAACAAGACATCCTTCACCGACGGCTGGCTGCACACGGGCGATGCGACGCGCGTCGACGAGGAAGGCTTCTACTATATCGTCGACCGCTGGAAGGACATGTACATCTCGGGCGGCGAGAACGTCTATCCGGCCGAAGTCGAGAACGTCCTGCATCAGCTCACCGCGATCGCGGAAGCCGCCGTGATCGGCATTCCCGATCCGCAATGGGGCGAAGTAGGGCTCGCCATCGTCGCAGCCAAGCCCGGTCAGCGGCTGACCGAGGCTGATGTCTTTGCGCACTGCGCGGCCAATCTCGCGCGCTTCAAATGCCCGCGACAGGTGCGCTTCGTCGATGCGCTGCCGCGCAACGCCACCGGCAAGATCCACAAGCCGACCTTGCGGAAAGAATTTTCGGTGGCGTCCGAAGTCGACAAGAAAGTCGCCAACACCTGATCAAAGCGCCCCTTGCGGGCGCTTCTTCGTTTCTGACGTGCCTGCTCCAACCCAGAAGAAACCGCAAAGAAAACCCCAAGGAATTTTCATGAACAAGAAACTCCCCCTGCTTGCCGCAGCAACGGCGTTGACGCTGCTTGCGACCCCGTCCGCGTATGCGCAGAAGGCGTACGACACCGGCGTCACCGACACCGAGATCAAGATCGGCAATGTCGAGGCCTATTCCGGTCCCGCGTCCGCCTACGGCATCATCGGCAAGACCGAGGAAGCCTATTTCAAGATGATCAACGACCAGGGCGGCATCAACGGCCGCAAGATCAACTGGATCTCCTATGACGACGGCTACTCGCCGCCGAAGACCGTGGAGCAGATCCGCAAGCTGATCGAGAGCGACGAGGTCTTCCTGGTCTTCAACGCGCTGGGCACGCCGACCCAGACCGCCGTGCAGAAGTATCACAATTCCAAGAAGGTGCCGCAGCTCTTCCTCGCCACCGGCGCCAGCAAGTGGAACGACCCGAAGAACTTTCCCTGGACCATGGGCTTCCAGCCCAGCTACCGGGTCGAGGCACAGATCTTCGCAAAATACATTCTGAAGGAGAAGCCGGACGCGAAGGTTGCGATCTTCTATGCCAACGACGATTTCGGCAAAGACTACCTCGCCGGCATCAAGGACGTGTTCGGCGAAAAGGCGTCGAAGCTGATCGTGGCGGAGGAGAGCTACGAGACGTCGGAGCCTTCGATCGATGCCCATATCGTCAAGCTCAAGGGCACCGGCGCCGATGTCTTCGTGAACATCGCGACCCCGAAATTCGCGGCCCAGGCCATCAAGAAGATCGCGGAGCTGGAGTGGAAGCCGATGCACCTGATGACCGACGTCTCGGTCTCGATCGGCGCGGTGATGAAGCCGGCCGGCCTCGAGGCATCCGAGGGCGTGCTGTCGGCCGGTTATCTGAAGGATGCGTCGGATCCGCAGTGGAAGGACGACGAGGGCATGAAGAAGTTCATGACCTTCATCGACAAGTACATGCCCGGCGCCAACATCTCCGACGCCAATCTGGTGTACGCCTATGCCGCAGCCCAGACGATGGTGCAGGTGCTGAAGCAGTCGGGTGACAATCTGACCCGTGAGAACGTGATGAAGCAGGCCGCGAGCCTGAAGGACTTCGTCCCTGATACGCTGATCCCCGGCATCAAGATCAACACCTCGGCCACGGACTTCGCGCCGATCGAGCAGCTCAAGATGTGGCGGTTCAAGAAGGGCCAGTGGGAGCTGTTCGGCGACATCATCAGCGCCGAAACGGGCGGCTAGCCACGCATCGCAGCAACGGGCGGAGACGTGCAGCTGACGTCTTCGCTTGCACTGACGTCGATCCCCGCGACCGGCAGGCCGAGCCGGCGCGGGTCATCGATGGCCGCAAAACGCGGACATGCCCATGCCAGGATCGCCCCGCCCGATGGCGGCAGATCGAGCTGAAGAACGAAGGCACCCGCGTCGATCGCGGTCGCGGCATCCGCAACGCGCACGCCGTCGAGATAGAACTGCACGCCGATCCGATCAAGCGGCCCGCGAATCTCCGGCGACGCAATGCGAATGATGGCGCGTCCAGGCGGCGCCTCGATCCGCAAGGCGGCTTCCGGCTCGCTCCAGCGGAAGCTGCGGCCCTGCCAGGCCTCCCAGGCATGGAAGCCGGCCTGTGCGACCATCTGATCGCCGAGACTCTGCGCAGCTCCGCCAAGGCTCCCCCGAATGCCACGGATACAATGGAGGCGCTGATAGTGGATCAGCGCGGCGATATAACGCTTCAGCCAGCGCGCGATGCTGCCGCGAGAGCCGCCCATCGTGAGCAGGGTCAGGCTGCAGCGCGCATAGCCTGCCGACAAACGTGCAAGACCAAGCGCAAGGCGGTCGCCGGCCAGTGCGATCGCGCCCCAACGCCCGATCGCCTGCAAGCCTTCGCCGGTCACACGGCCGGCGCGCATCCGTGCATCAAGGGCGCTACGCGCCAGCGCGACGTTGAAATCGCCGCGGCTGCTCCACTCGACCGGAGTTTCGAGCAGCTCGCTGCCGGGATCGTTGCGCGCTTCGCTGAGATAGCGGATCTCGCCCTGCACGAAATCGAGCGTGAATGTCTTCAGCTCGCCGATTTCGCCGATATAGTAGTGATGGAAGCGCGCCTCCTCGAGATAGCCGATCGTATGGCCCCTCGCGTGATACGCGGCGGCGAGCACCCATTCGGCGAAATGGCCGAGCTCCTCGCGCAGGCCGCCGCATTCCCAATAGACGTCGCGCCGCGTCACGAAGCACTGGTCCAGCACCTTGCGCCAGGGATGCTGCTTCATGCCGAACTCGATGTCGGCCTGGTACATGGCGGCCTCCGCCACGGACAGCCGGTTATGGCAGATCGGCACCGATTGGCAGGAGAACCCGGCCCAGTCGGGACGCGCGTCGATCGCACGGATGCAGGCCTCCATCACGTCAGGCTCGGGCCGGCAATGCGACTCCGTAAAGAACAGATATTTGCCGCGGGCCTTGGCGGCGCCGTAGGCGCAGAGCCCGATGTCATGGTCCGAATTGGTGAATTCGAGGCGCGCTTTGCCGCCGGCCAGCGCCTTCAGCTCGTCGAGTGCCTCGAAATCAGGCGGCACCACCAGGATGATTTCGTAAAGCGATTTGTCGGCGGTCTGCGACGTCCAGCCGAGCCAGGACAGCTCCCACTGCCCGCGGTGATGTTCCAGCGGGATGATGATGGAGAACAGCGGAGATTCACCGCCGTATGGTGCGGGCACGTCCTGCATGTTCCCTTATAGACGCACGCGACGCCATTCCGGACTCTTTCTCGCGGACTATACCGACAGAAACAACGCGAACGATTCCTCCACCGTGCGGCGCAGATGCTTTCCATACAATGCGTGGTTGGCATCGTCGGGGCCGACCCGTCCCAGGGACGGCTTCGCGACATTGCGGAGCGGCACATAGGCGATCGGCGCTGCGATCGGCGTCAGTTGCGAGCCGGGTCCGGCGCGGAGCGTCGAGATGATGCCATACATCTCGCCGGCAACCGTCGGCCGCGACACCGTGATCACGCGGTGCTGGCCGTGCTTGATGATGACGAGATAGATGAAGCCGGACTGATGCGGCACCGCAACCTCGCCCGTGTGCTCATAGGCGGCATCGGTCCGCTCGCCCTCGCGGAACACCAGTGAGGACACCTTCGGCTCCCAGACGATCTCGGTGCGATAGGCGAAGATCGCATCCTTGTCGCCGAAGGACGGCCGCAGCGTGATGTAGACGTCCTCGAGCCAGGTCACCGCGCGATGCGCATAAGAGCCGAGGCTGTCGGGCGCGACATCATTTGCGGCTGGAGGCGACACCACGGCCGCGCTTTTACGCAAGGAGACGCCCAGCGCCTGCTCCAGCCGCACGGTCGTTGCCAGCGTGAACGGCCGCCGGCCACCGAGCACCTTCTCCAGCGTCGACAGGCTGAGCTTGGCCTGCTCGGCCAACGCCTGCCGGGAAATCCGGCGCCGGGCGAGCTCCTCCCGAATTGTCTCCGCGATCTCGCGGCTCTGCTCGTCCGAAAGCTGCCTGTCGGTGACTTTATCCTGCATCTGCATCGTCAACCCTGCTCCACGGACGCCAGTCTAGCAGGGCGGACAAACCAGCACAAAACCGTACATGGCGATCCCGGCCGCGGCCCGCCCGGGCCGGCCGCGGCGGAACATTGCCGATCATTCTGCTCGCGCATTCAGGCGCTCCCGACGGATGCTCCGAGCCAGCGAACACCCTTCGGGAGCAGGCGAAATGGATAGCTACGACACAGCCGACAACGACGAGCACCCCATGTTGGGGCGGCTGATCAAGCTCGGATTGTTTCTTCTGGTGCAGGGCATCGCGGTGATGCTGGTCGCCTTCGTGGCCCTGCTCGTGAGTCTTGAGCCCGGATGGTCGGCGACGACGGAGCAGGCCAGCCTGCTCCAGCCCGGCGATGCCAAATCCGGCACCCTTCTCCTGAAGGAGGACGGCGCCTACACGGAGGCGATCCGCCTCGGCATCGACGTCGACATCACGGTATCAGGCCCGACGCTGCGCGCCCGCGTCACCCAGGCCTTCCGCAATCCGACCAAGGACTGGGTCGAGGCGACCTACGTTTATCCGCTTCCCGCTGGTGGCGCCGTCGACACGCTGAAGATGGTGGTCGGGGACCGCGTCATCATCGGCGACATCAAGGAGCGGCAGCAGGCACGCGTAATCTACGAGCAGGCGCGCCGTGCCGGCCAGAAGGCCGCGCTCACGGAGCAGGAGCGGCCGAACATCTTCACCAATTCGGTCGCCAATATCGGTCCCGGCGAAACCGTGCTGGTGCAGATCGAATATCAGGAGCCGGTGCATCAATCCGGCAATGAATATTCGCTGCGGCTGCCGCTGGTGGTCGGGCCGCGCTACAATCCGGCGCCGATCGTGCAGAGCGTCGACTTCCGCCAGGATGGCTCGGGCTGGGGCGCGACCAATTCGGAGCCGGTGCCGGACCGCGACCGCATCTCGCCGCCGGTGCTGGATCCCGCCAGGAACGCGCCGGTCAATCCGACCAGCATCACGGTGCGCCTGAAGGCAGGCTTCGCGCTCGGCGAGGTCAGGAGTCACCACCATAACGTCAAGGTCGAGAGCCCGGACAATGCGACGCGAATCGTCACGCTCGCTGAGGGCGCGGTGGCCGCCGACCGCGATTTCGAGCTGACCTGGAAGCCGGCCGCGGAGAAGGCTCCGTCGGTTGGCCTGTTCCGCGAGCGTGTCGGCGATGCCGACTATTTGCTCGCCTTCGTCACCCCGCCCAGTGCCGAGCAGGCGACGCAAAAGCCGCTGCCGCGCGAGGTCGTGTTCGTGATCGACAATTCCGGCTCGATGGGCGGGACGTCGATCGTTCAGGCCAAGGCCAGCCTGACTTACGCGCTCTCTCGCCTTCAACCCAGCGACCGCTTCAACGTCATCCGCTTCGACGACACCATGGACGTGCTGTTCCCGGCCTCCGTGCCGGCCGACGCCACGCATGTCGGTGAAGCCACTTCGTTCGTCAGTGCCTTGCAGGCCCGCGGCGGCACCGAGATGGTGCCGGCGATGCGCGCGGCGCTGACCGACAAGGCTGGCGACACCAGCATGGTCCGCCAGGTGGTGTTCCTGACCGACGGCGCGATCGGCAACGAGCAGCAATTGTTCGAAACGATCACCGCGATGCGGGGCCGCTCGCGCGTGTTCATGGTCGGCATCGGATCCGCACCCAATACCTATCTGATGACGCGCGCCGCCGAGCTCGGCCGCGGCGCCTTCACCCATATCGGCTCCGTCGAGCAGGTCGAGGAGCGCATGCGCGGCCTGTTCGCCAAGCTGGAAAACCCGGCCGTGACCGGCCTCAGCGTAAAGTTCTCCGACGCCAAGGCGGACGTGACGCCTGCGATCATTCCCGACGTCTATCGCGACGAGCCGCTGGTGCTGGCGGCGAAGCTCGACAAGCTCGCCGGCTCGCTCGAGATCAAGGGACGCGTCGGCGACCGCCCGTGGTCGGTGACGCTGCCGCTGCAAAACGCCGCCGAAGGCAAGGGCCTGTCAAAACTCTGGGCCAAGCGCAAGATCGGCGACGCCGAAGTTGCGCGTACGATGCGCGAGATGACGCCCGACGACTCCGACAAGGCGATCCTCGCGCTGGCGCTCGACCACCAGATCGTCACGCGGCTCACCAGCCTCGTCGCGGTCGACAAGACGCCGAGCCGCCCCGAGGGCGCGCCGCTCAAGCTCAGCGAGCTGCCGCTCAACCTGCCGGCCGGCTGGGATTTCGAGAAGGTCTTTGGCGAGCGATCGCATCTGACGCCCACACAATTGCGCGAACGCCATGCGGATGCGCGCAACCAGCCGACGACGAGGCGGCCGACGCCCGCCGCGCCGGATGCGATCCGCCTACCGAAGACCGCGACCTCAGCCGAGCTCAAGATGATCGCAGGTTTCATCCTGATCGTGCTCGCCCTGATCCTGTACGTGTTCAACCGGCGTCAGCCCTTGCTCACTGACGCCGTTTGAGAGAGGAGCCCCCCGAACTCCTCTGTTAGCGCGCGCGGCTGCCCGTCCCATACCAACGGCCGCGCGCGCCTTTTTATCAGCCGTCATTGCGAGGAGCGAAGCGACGAAGCAATCCAGACTGCCGCCACGGAGACAATCTGGATTGCTTCGCTTCGCTCGCAATGACGGGGGAAGGACCATTATGCCCCGTCTCATCTCCCCCCTCGCTGTTGCACTTGTCGGCCTCATCCTGTTCGGCGACGGCGCCTACATTCATGCCAAGGCCTGGCTCGCCCAGGTGCTGCTGGAGCGCGCGTTCGACAGGAGCGTTACGACCGGCGGCGTGGTCAAGCCATGGTCATGGGCCGACACCTGGCCGGTCGCGCGGATCGAGGTGAAGCGGATCGGGGCCAGCGCGATCGTGCTGGAAAGCACCAGCGGCCAGGCCCTCGCTTTCGGACCCGGCCATATCCACCAAACGGCTGATGCCGGCGAGCGCGGCATTGCCGTATATGCTGCGCACCGCGATACACATTTCCGCTTCCTGCGGAATGTCGCCATTGGTGACGTAATCGATGTCACACGCCGTGACGGAAAGCACTTTCGCTATCGGGCGGATTCCTCCGCTGTGGTTCGCTTCGATGAGTCCGGCATCGATCCCGCGGCGCAAGATGTCGAACTGGTGCTCACGACCTGCTGGCCCTTCGACGCCGTCACGCCCGGGCCCGAGCGCTACGTCCTGCATGCCACCTTGATCGAAACAGGTGAATAGCGGTTCGCAATCGGCCATCCGGGATCGATAGAGACCGCGCCGAACAGCCGGGGAACCGCGCTTGATCGGGCCGCTGAACTGGCGTCGTCTCCTATAGACCTGTAAGAACAGCCGATTGATCTTTTGACGCTGTAATTTTCAGGACAACCTGTAATGGACGACGAGTTCAGGCAGCGCCTCGAACGGCGGCTGGAGCAACTCGAAAATCGTGTCGCGCTCCTTGAACGGAATCAGGACCTCATTGCTGCCGGACAGAGACGATCCTCGCTGCGGAGCCTCTGGCGACGCCCGCCGATGTGGACCTTCGAGCAATATCCGCCGCGCCTGCTCAACCTGACTGCCTTCCCGCCTGCGCCCGCGATCCCGGCGAATGCGCCGCGGATCACGATGGTCACGCCGAGCTACAATCACGCGCAATATCTCGGCGCCACGATCGAGAGCATCGTCAGTCAGAACTATCCGAAGCTGACTTATCACGTGCAGGACGGCGCCTCGATCGACGGCACGATCGATCTCCTGAAGAGCCGAGGTGAGAGCATCAGCTGGGCGAGCGAGCCGGACAAGGGGCAGTCGAACGCCATCAATCTCGGCTTCGCCGGTGCCGATTGCGAGATCATGGCCTATCTCAACAGCGATGACATGCTGCTGCCCGGAGCGCTCGCCTATGTCGCCGACTACTTCATGGCGCATCCCGATGTCGACGTCGTCTACGGCCATCGCGTCTTCGTCGACCGCGAGGGGCTCGAGGTTGGACGCGCTGTGCTGCCGCCGCATGACGGCAAGGCTTTGCAATATGCCGACTACATCCCGCAGGAGACGATGTTCTGGCGCAAGCGCGTGTGGGACAGGATCGGGCCCATCGACGAGAGCCTCCACTACGCGATGGATTGGGATTTCATCCTGCGGGCGCAAGCCGCGGAATTCAAATTCGTGCGCCTGCCGCGATTTCTCGCCTGCTTCCGCATCCACGATGCACAGAAGACGGCTTCGACCTACGCGCTCGGCGTCAGGGAGATGGGCATCCTGCGGCGCCGCGTTCTCGGCTTCGATCCGACGCAGATGCAGATCCGGCGCGCCATCGCTTCCTATCTCGCGAAGCAATTGGCCTATCACTACGCCTACAAGCTGCGCCTGCTGCGTTACTGAACGATAGCAGAGGCGTGATCACCATTTGAAAGAATGCGCGTCACGCAGTCGTGGCACGTCGTCCGATCGTTCGCACTTTCGCCAAAAGTCTGGTGATGCTAGCCTTATCGCGAAGCACGCACCATTCCGCCACGCGGCATGGAGCCATCACGATCAGCCCCACCAGACGCCGGCGCAAGACAGGGCGCTGCAACAAGAACAAGAGGTAAAGCGCCATGGAAGCCCAGGTACCTGCTGCGTCTGTTTCTCCGCGTCCATGGTCTCCAGCGCCCGATGCCAGCGATGTCGTCAAGGGCATCCACGCCATGCTGCACCCGCACAACATCGTGCTGGTGGGCGCGACCGACAAGCCCGGCAATTATGCCGAGCGCATCTGGAACAACCTCGTCAAGTACGGCTACGAGGGCGGGCTCTATCCGGTCAACGCCAAGCGCGACACCGTCTGGGGCGTGCCCTGCTACAAGGATTTCGCGAGCCTCCCGGAAAAGCCCGATCACGTGCTGGTGCTGGTGCCCGCGCGCTTTGCCGTGCAGGTGATCCGCGACGCCGCCGCGGCCGGCGCGCGCTCGGCCACCATCGTCACCTCAGGCTTCAGCGAGTTGCAGGATGAGGAGAGCCAGAAGCTCGCTGCCGAATTGCAAGCCGCGATACGCGAAACGGGGCTCGCCGTCACCGGCCCGAACTGCCTCGGCAATCTGAGCGCGGGCGAAAAGCTCTTCACCAATATCGACGACCGCGTCGTCACCATGGAACAGGGTGCGGTGGCGATCGCCGGGCAATCCGGCGCCATCGTGATGGCGATCCGGCAGGCGCTGGACGATCGCGGCGTCGGGGTCGGCTACATGGTGACGACCGGCAACGAGGCCGGGCTCGAGACGCCGGACCTGATGCGCTATTTCGCCGAGGATCCGAGCATCAAGGTGATCGTGGTCTACCTCGAAGGCGTGCGCAACACGAAGGCGTTTCGCGACGCCTGCAAGGCCGCGCGCGCCGCAAGCAAGCCGGTGATCGCGCTCAAGCTCGGTTCGTCCGAGGGCGGCCGCGCGGCGGCGATGGCGCATACCGGTGCGCTCGCGGGCTCAATCGAGACGTTCGACGCCATCGCGACCCGTGAAGGCGTGATCCGGGTTGGCGGACTCGACGAGCTGATCGAGACCACCGAATGCTTCGTTCACGCGGCCGTGCCCAAGGGCGACCGGCTCGCCGCGGTCACACTATCAGGCGGCAAGCGTGGCATGCTGCTTGACGCCTTCTATGCCGAAGGCCTGAACTTTGCGCCGCTGAGCCCGCACGTCGGCTCCGAACTGGCGAAGATGCTTGGGCCGGGCTCGATCGTGGGCAATCCGCTCGATGCCGGCTTTGCCGCGGTGGTCGATCCCTCCGTCTACATGAAGTCGATCGAGCTGATGATCGACGACCCCGATATCGACATCGTCATCATCGATGCCGAACTGCCCAAGGCGCCGCACGAGTTGCGCGAGCGCAATCTGCGCATCGTCGATGGGATGGCGAGCCGGGCCGGCAAGCCGGTGATCTACATCAGCGCGATGTCGGTCGGCTTCACCGAATTCACCAAAGGCTTGCGCAAATCGCTGCCGCATCTCGCGGTCATGCAGGGCATGGACCGCGCGGTGACCGCGATCAAGTCGCTGCTCGACTATGCGAAGCTGCGCAAGGCAGTGCCCGACATCGCCTCGAGCTCGAAGCCTGCCGCCCGCGCCGTGCTGGAGAAGGCGCTGAAATCGGCGAGCGGTGCCGCGCTCGACGAGGTCGCCTCGAAGAAGCTGCTGAAGGCCTATGGCATCCCGACCTCGAAGGAGGCGATCGCACAGACGGCGACGGACGCCGCGAAGATCGCGAAGCAGATCGGTTTCCCGGTCGTTGCAAAAGTCGTCAGCGCCGAGATCCTGCACAAATCCGACATCGGCGGCGTGGTGCTGAACCTCGCCAGCGCAGCGGAGGTGAAGAAGGCATTCGCCGACATCACCGCGCGGGTGGCGAAGCTGAAGGGCAAGCCGAAGCTCGACGGCATCCTGATCGCGCAGCAGGTCAAGGCCGATCTCGAGCTCGTGGTCGGCGCGTCGCTCGATGCCGAGATGGGTCCGGTCGTGCTGTTCGGCACCGGCGGCATCGACATCGAGCTGATGAAGGACGTCGCACTGGCCGGCGCACCGCTCGACGAGGCCGAGGCCCGGCTCCTGATCGGCCGCACCAAGGCCGGCATCAAGATGCGCGGCTATCGCGGCAAGCCGGCCTTGCACGAGGCCTCCGCGGTGAAAGCGCTGGTCGGCCTGTCCAATTTGATCGCAGATGCCGGCGACCGGATCGCCTCGATCGACGTCAACCCGTTCCTGATCAACACCAAAACGGGCGTCGCCGTCGACGCGCTGATCGTATTGAATAATGCTGCTGCAAAACGCGCGGCCGGGCATTGATGTCGCGTAAGGCGGATTGGCGGGTTACGCTTCCGCCTTCGCTCTTCGAGCTACGGCGGACAAGTCGTTAACCCGCCCGCTCTAGTATTGCGGCCGCAGCATCGTCCTTCCAACCATCCCGCTTTGGCCGTAAAATCGCCCCTGCATGGCACGCGCGAGCAACCTCGTAATCGGAACGGCGACGCTGGCGGTCATCGCCGTGGCGTTCGGCGCCGTGCTCGGCGTGCAGAAATGGCGCACCGCCCAGAGCCGGAGCCAGTTACGCGTGGTGTTCGAGGGCGGCTCCGCCAGCGGACTGCGCCGCGGCGGGCCGGTCAATTTCGACGGTGTTCCCGCGGGCCAGATCCTGTCGATCAAGCTGGATAATCCGCGCAAGATCGTGGCGCTGGTGATGCTCGACAACACCGCGCCGATCCGCAAGGACACGGTTGCGGGCATCGAGTTCCAGGGTCTCACCGGCGTCGCCGCGATCTCGTTGATCGGCGGCGCGCCCTCCGCGCCGCCGGTGCCGCTGGATACGGACGGCGTCCCCATGCTGATCGCCGATCTCAGCGACGCCGAATCCATCGTCGACACCCTGCACAGCGTCGATCGCACGATCGTCAGCAATGCCCCTGCGATCAAGGACGGCCTGCGCACGTTCGAGAACTACACCGCCGATCTCAGAAGCAAGGGCGGCGAAATCGACTCCGTCATGGCCAAGGTCGACAGCGCCTTCGCGGGCTTCGACAAGGCGGTCACCAAGATCGAAGGCGTGGTCCCCGGCTTCGCCGACGGCAAGGCGGACGAGCTGTTCGAGAAGATCAGGGGACTGCACGAGCTCGCCGACGCCATGAAGAAGAAGTCGGCTGCTTACGTCGAGGACATCCGCCGCTCGCTGCTCGACGTCAGCGACGCCGCCAACAAGATGGCTGGCACGCCCACGCCTGCCGCCGCCCCGCGCCCGCCGCGCAAGCCTCCGCAGAAGAAGCAGTGATGTCTTCTTATCCTCCCCTGGAGGGGGAGGATCGGATCGCATGCAGCAAAGCGAAATGCGATCCGAGGTGGGGTGAAAGTGCTTCCCAGCATGCAGTGCCCGAGTGGAGAGATCACCCCACCCCGCTCGCGCTTCGCGCGATCGACCCTCCCCCTCCAGGGGAGGGTGGCAACGCTCTACCACGCGTAGCGCACGACGCCCTTGCCGGCGTAAGAGCGGGTGACGTTCGAGAACTCGCCCTCGAAGGTCGCCGACGCAGACCAGCCGTTCATCCAGTTCATCTGCACCGCCGCCGTGGTCAGCGCGGAATCGCGCGCCAGCGCTGCACCGTTCACAACGAAGGCCGATCCCGGCAGGGTCTGGAATACCGCGCCGACGCTGCGATCCGGATTGTAATCATGCGCCCAGGCGACGCGGCCGCGCAGGGTCATCAGGCCACCGGCCGCGGCGAATGATTTGTCGGCGCGCAGGCCGAGCTCGGTGCGGGTGCTGGTGACGTCCTTGGCGGCATAGTTGAGTGCGAAGGTGCTGTTGCCGACCACCGCGAACTCCGAATAGTTCGGAAGGCTGAACATGGTGGCCTGGGCCGCCGCATAGGGCGTGAGGCCGATCCACTGCGTAGCGTAGCGGTAACCGCCCTCGACACGGCCCGAGAGCGCATTAGCGTTGAACTGCGCCCGCAGCTGATCGACGCCGGCGGCCGTGACGATGCGGTTGGTCGTGACGTCCTGCCAGCCATAGGCCAGCGCAGCGGTGATGTAGGCAGGTCCTGCCGTGTGACGAACGAAGGCGCCGGCCTGGAACAGGTCGGAGCGGCCCCAGCCGAGCCCGTTGACGTTGAAGCCGGTCCCACCGCCGGCGAGCGCAAAGCCGGCGATCGTCGATGGCGAGAAGCGATAGTCGAGGCCGACGGCGGTGCCATAGACGCTGCTGGTGGTGGTGTTCGAACCGAGCGCGACATTGCCGTCGGTGGTCTGCGAGCCACCATAGCCGGCCGCCCACACATCCCAGCGCTGCTCGAAGGTTGCGGCCGGTGCCTTGCGGTAGATCGAGGCGAAGGCGTCACGCGCGTTCTTGTCACGCCCGCCCTTGCCGGTCGCCGCATAGGCATTCGCGCTTGGCTCGTCAGCATAGGGCGTCGCACCTGATGTGCCGCTGCGTCCCGAGCCGAACACATCGGTCAAGAGGCCAAGGAACAGGTTCATCGCATTGAAGGTCGTCTGCTGCGAACCCGTTGCCGGTTCGCCGGAGGCCTGGGTCAGGCCGTTGGGGCCGAGGCCCGCGAATTCGGCTTGAAGGAAGCCATTGGCGTTGAAGAAATTCTGAAGCGTCGTGGCGACGTTCTGCTGGTTGATGTTGAGCGCGTATTTCGCGCCATAGTTCAGCGTGAAATCGAGGAACACTTCGTTTGACCCGACCGTCGTGGTGCCGACTAGGCCACCCGGCGCGGCAACGCCGGCGAAATTACCGGTGGCGCTGCCGAAAAACTGCATGATCGAGTAGTGCTGCATTATCTTGCTGCCGGGAAACAGCGCGACACCCACGGTCCCGTCCAGCGTGACGTTGCCGCTGACGAGCGCATGGCTCGTGCTGAATCCACTACCGGCCTGCACAACATAGACCGAGCCGGGCTGCAAGGTGAGATCACCCTGGACCTGCATGCTTGAGCCCGGGCCGCCGTCGCCGGGCGCGTAGATACCGCCGTTGGCGATAAACGTGTTGCCGACGATGCCGGCGCCGAACAACGCACCACCCGCGTTCACGGTGGTCAGGCTAGATTGCGAGATGTCGCCATCAACCCGCAGGATGCCGCCATTCACCGTCGTCGTACCGGTGTAAGTGTTTGTGCCGGAGAGGATCAGCGTTCCGCTGCCGACCTTTTCCAGCGAGCCGGAGCCGATGAAACCACACCCGCAGGGATCGTAGTCGCCGATGACGCCATCGACCAGCGCGGAGCGGTTATTGCTGCCGACGACGAGCGTGTTGCCGCCACCGATATAGTAGGTGCCATTGCCTTCGATCGAACCGGCCGTGATGCGGCCGTCGCCGTTCGGGCCGAGGCTGATCCCGAAATCGACGACGCCTGTGCCGGTGGTGATGAAGCGCGCATTGCCGCCGGTGGAATTATCGAAGAACTCGGTCTTGCCACCGTCCTTGGTGATGATCGTGGCGTTGCCGGCCGTCGTGAACGCACCGAAATTGGTCAGGCCATCGGCCTCGTTGATAATGGTTGCATTGCCGGCGGTCGCAGTATCGGACCCGGACAGCGTACCAAACACGGTCCCGCTGAAATCCTTGTTCACGATGGTCGCGGAGCCCGCCGAGGATTGATCGAGGAATGCGGTGCCGCCGCCATTCTGGTTGGTGATGTTGGCCGTGCCCGCATTGGTCCGGCCAAAGAAGCCGGTCAAGCCGCCGTCATTGATGATGGTCGCCCGGCCGGCCGTGGCGGTGTCGGTGCCGCCCCCGAGCGGATCACCGAAGTACAGCTGGCCGTTATTGGTGATCACCATAGAGCTGGCGGAGGTCGCGTTGAGGAACATCGTCGTGCCGGAGACAGCGTTCAGGAGCGATGTAATTCCCGACGTATCGGCATTGACGATATTGAAGAGGCCCTCGTTGTTGACGGCGCCAATGATGCTCGCGGTGTGGGTGGCGTCACCGAGTTGCAGCGCTGCGCACGAACAGATGAAAGTGTCGCCGGTATAGGTGTTGGCGCCGAGCAGCGCCAGGATGCCGGGTCCCTGCACGGAGATGCCACCACTGCCGGTGATGCGCGAGGCGATCACGGCCGATGGGTCTGTCGTGCCGGTGACATCGTTGGTGAAGAACGTCGTCCCCCCGGAGGCTAGCCTGAGATCGCCGCCCTGAATGGTGTAGACAGAACCGTCGCCGGTGAGGTCGAAGCCCACGAGGCTGGTGAGCTGCACGCCGCCTGGCGTAACCGTCACCGTGCCACCGCTTGCCGGCGTCGAGACTCCCGAGTAGCCGAACACCGTGCCGACTGACGAGGGATCGTAAGCAGTGCTGGTCGAACCGAAGACGTCCGTCCAATTCGTGGTGGTGGTGTCCCAGACGCCGCCTCCGCCGTTGACGGCGCCGTTCGGCGTGGTCTGCGACCCGTTGAAGATTTGCTGCGCTGCTGCGGGGCTCGCCGCCGCCGCCGCGCTCAAGGCGAGGCCGATCCAGAATGCCGCGCGAACAGCGGTGGCACGACGCGAGCAACCCCGCCCGCTCGATGGCAACCAAGCCCCCACGCTCTTCCCCTCACCCGCGGCGCTCCCCAGCGGCGCCGCGAGGAACTTAGGCCATGAGGCTGGCCGGTAGAACTACGGTTCCTCGAGAATCAGCCAACGGGACCGCAACTTGGGCAGATTCAACAACTCATGTTGCAACCGAGCCACGGTTTTGCCGGGCTCAATTCCTACCCCGCGCATGCGCCCATGCGTCAGAATGTCCGTTCCATGTACAGCTGTTCACATCTTGGCTGATCATCCAGGGCCGCGCCCCGTGCCCCCATTCCTCGGTGCATTCGCATGAATGGCAAGCGCGCCGTCCGCAATAGCTCAGTAATTGCTCGCCGCCGACCCATTCGGGATGCCGTCGATCGGACATTCCTCCGTCCCCGGCGTCGAGCGGGTCATCGCCTCGACCATGTCCCGCGTCCCTTCCGGGTCGGCGATCCAGTTCTTGTAGAAATCATAGGGGCAGGCCGCGACGCCGCGCGGGCTTTCGCCGGAATTGATCATGCCGGTGTAGCCGCGGTGGACCAGCTTGTAGAGATGGTTCTGCGACTGGCCGTTGCGGCGCGCATCGCGGATCAGATGTTTCGACAGCTGGGCATACTGGATGCCGTAGTCCTCCTCGCCGCACTCGCCGAGCGTGCGGCCGTCGAAGCCGATGATCGCGGAGTGACCGAAGTAGGAATAGACGCCGTCGAAGCCGGCGGCGTTGGCGACGGCAACATAGACGTTGTTGGCCCACGCCATCGCCTTGGAGATCATGACCTGCTGCTCCTTGGCCGGATACATGTAGCCCTGGCAACGCACGATCAACTCGGCGCCCTTCATGGCGCAGTCGCGCCAGATCTCCGGAAAGTTGCCGTCGTCGCAGATGATCAGGCTGACCTTCATTCCTTTCGGGCCGTCGGAGACATAGGTGCAATTGCCGGGATACCAGCCCTCGATCGGCACCCATGGCATGATCTTGCGGTACTTCTGGACGATCTCACCCTTGTCGTTCATCAGGATCAGGGTGTTGTAGGGCGCCTTGTGCGGATGCTCCTCGTGGCGCTCGCCGGTCAGCGAGAACACGCCCCAGACCTTCGCCTTACGGCAAGCCTCCGCGAAGATCGCGGTCTCCTCACCCGGCACCGCCGAGGCCGTCTCGTACATCTCCTTGGAGTCGTACATGATGCCCTGGGTCGAGTATTCCGGGAAGATCACGAGATCCATGCCGGGCAGGCCCGCCTTCATGCCCACCAGCATGTCGGCGATCTTGCGGGCGTTGTCGAGCACCTCGGCCTTGGTGTGCAGGCGGGGCATCTTGTAGTTGACCACCGCGACGCCGACGGTGTCGTTGCTGCTGGAAATGTCGCCGTGAAGCATTTTGAGCGCTCCTGTCTTTTATTTGTTTGAGGTTGCCGTCGATCGAGCGACCGAGTTAGTGGCTGATCATCCAGGGGCGCGCGGTCGGAAAGCCCTTGGCGCCGCTCCTGGTCTTGGTCATCAGCCGCGCGGGCTTTTTCTTGTCGGTCGAGCTCTTGTCCTTCACGGTCTTGCCCGACGAACAGCAGCCGCAGCCGGGACCGTGCGAGGCCTTGTATTGCGCGAGCGTCTGCGGCGCATGCGTGCTGCGCTCGTTGACGGCGTGCGCCTTGCGCTTCTCCGCCGGCATGCAGAAGAAATTCGGCGCGGTCAGGATCACCCGCGGCGCCATGGTCTCGCAGTGCGGACAGCTTTGCGGATCGTCGCATTCCGCCATCGGGCGCAGGTCCTTGAACGGACCGCAATCGTCACAGAGATATTCATAGACCGGCATCGCACCATCCCTACGCTGTTGCCTGTGAGAGAATTCCCGCGGCGGATGCGGGGCGGCAAAGTCGCGCCGTCCCGCATCCCGTCGCGCAGGGAGACTATTTGTCCGGCGAGATCGGCATCTGGATATCGCCGGTGATGTGCTTGATCGGTCCTGCCGCCGACGGCATCACGTCGAAGTCGAAGATTTCGGTCGGCAGCCATAGCGTGGCGCAGGCATTGGGAACGTCGACCACGCCGGAGATGTGGCCTTGGCACGGCGCGGTGCCGAGGATCGAATAAGCCTGGGCGCCGGAGTAGCCGAACTTCTTCAGATACTCGATCGCGTTGAGGCAGGCCTGGCGATAGGCAATGTGGACGTCGAGATAGTGCTGCTTGCCGGCCTCGTCGACCGAGATGCCCTCGAAGATCAGATAGTCCTTGTAGTTCGGCGTGATCGGCGACGGCTTGAAGATCGGGTTCTTGATGCCGTACTTCGCCATGCCGTCCTTGATCACCTCGACCTTCAGATGCAGCCAGCCGGCCATCTCGATGGCACCGCAGAAGGTGATCTCGCCGTCGCCCTGGCTGAAATGCAGATCGCCCATCGAGAGACCGGCGCCGGGCACGTAGACCGGGAAGTAGATCTTCGAGCCGCGCGAGAGATCCTTGATGTCGCAATTGCCGCCATGCTCGCGCGGCGGAACCGTGCGCGCGCCTTCCGCGCCGATCTTGTCCTTGACGTCACCCTTGGCGCGGCCGCCATGGGCGGTCGGCGCGAATGGCGGATTGGCGAGGCCGGGCACGCGGGTCGGGTTGGTCGAGATCAGCTCGGCCTCGCGCTTGTTCCACATGTCCAGCATCTTCGGATCGGGCAGACAGCCGATCAGGCCGGGATGGATCAGACCGGCGAAATTCACGCCGGGAACGTGACGCGACGAGGTGTAGAGACCCTTGATGTCCCAGATCGACTTCTGCGCCAGCGGGAAGTGATCGGTGAGGAAGCCGCCGCCGTTCTGCTTGGAGAAGAAGCCGTTGAAGCCCCACAGGCTCTCCTTCATCGGGCCGACATCGAGCAGGTCGACGACGAGGAGGTCGCCGGGCTCGGCGCCCTTGACGCCGATCGGGCCGGACAGGAAGTGCACGATCGACAGATCGATGTCGCGCACGTCGTCGGCGGAATCGTTGTTCTTGATGAAGCCGCCGGTCCAGTCATAGGTCTCGATGATGAAGTCGTCGCCGGGGTTGACCCAGGCCACGATCGGGATGTCGGGGTGCCAGCGGTTGTGCACCATGTCATTATCGTAGGCCGATTTGGTGAGATCGACCTTGATCAGTGTCTCTGGCATCGAGAAGCTCCCCTTTTACTGCGGTTGGTTAGACGGACAGATATTTCGAGACCTGCGCGGCATCGACGGCGTCGCGCGGATCGTCGCGCACGATCTCGCCGTTCTCGATCACCAGCACGCGGTCGGCGATATCGAGCGCGAAGCTCAGGACCTGCTCCGACACCACGATCGAGAGCCCCTTTTCGTCGCGGATGCGCTTCAAGGTGCGCGCCATCTCCTTGATGATCGACGGCTGGATGCCTTCGGTCGGTTCGTCCAGCAGCAACACTTTCGGCTTGGTCGCGAGCGCACGCGCAATCGCGAGCTGTTGCTGCTGGCCGCCGGAGAGATTGCCGCCGCGGCGGCCCTTCATTTCCAGCAGCACCGGAAACAATTCGTAGATGTCGGCCGGCACCTCGGTCCCGCCGGAGACGACGAGGCCGGTCTCGATATTCTCCTTCACGGTCATGGTCGAGAAGATCATGCGGCCCTGCGGCACATAGGCGAGGCCCTTGGCGACGCGCTCGTAGCTCGGCAGACTGCCGAGCTCGGCGCCGTCCATCGTCACCGAGCCGCTTTTGGCGGGGAGGATGCCCATCAGCGACTTCATCAGCGTGGTCTTGCCCATGCCGTTGCGGCCCATGATCGCAACGATCTCGTTGGGCGCGACCTTGACGTTGAGCCCGTGCAGCACCTCGCTCTGGCCGTAGGCGACGTGAAGATCGGAAATTGCCAGCATCGTCGCGTCTCCTTAATGGCCCAGATAGACTTCGACGACCTTGGGGTCGTTCTTCACCTTCTCCATGGTGCCTTCCGAGAGGATCTGGCCCTGGTGAAGCACGGTGACCTTGTGCGCGATGTCCTCGACGAATTTCATGTCGTGCTCGATCACCAGCACCGAGCGGTTCTTGATGATGCGGTTGAGCAGCTCGGCGGTCTTGGCGCGCTCGGACACGCTCATGCCGGCGACGGGCTCGTCGAGCATCAGCAAATCTGGATCCTGGATCAGCAGCATGCCGATCTCGAGCCATTGCTTCTGGCCGTGGCTGAGCAGATCGGCGTTCACGTTGAGCCGGTCCTTCAGGAAGATCATTTCGGCGACTTCGTGCACCCGGTCGCGCACGGCGGCGTCGCGGGTGAAGGTCAGCGCGCCGAACACCGAGCGTCCGCGCGGATAGGAGATCTCCAGATTCTCGAACACCGTGAGATCGTCGTAGATCGACGGGTTCTGGAATTTGCGGCCGACGCCCGTCTTGACGATCTCGTTTTCCTTCATCCGCGTCAGCTCTTTGCCACGGAACTGAATCGAGCCCGACGTTGCTTTGGTCTTGCCGCAGATCAGGTCGAGCACGGTGGTCTTGCCGGCGCCGTTGGGACCGATGATGACGCGGATCTCGTTCTCGTCGACGTAGAACGAGAGATCGTTGACCGCCTTGAACCCGTCGAACGACACGGTCAGCGCCTCGACCGCGAGCAGGAATTCCTTGGGCTGATGACCGACGAGCATGATCTATCTCCTCACTGCCAGCGTGGCATCGGCATCGTGGTGACCTACGAGCATGATGATCTCCTCACTCCGCCGGGGCGCCGTCGGCGACCGAGCTGTCGGTCCAGCCGTCAGGTTTCGGTTTGCGCGACGAGATCAGGCGATCGATGCGCGGTTGCACGTAGTCGCCCCAGATCCCGGCGAGACCGTTCGGGAAGGCCAGCACCACGGCGATGAACAATCCGCCGAGGCCAAACAGCCACAATTCGGGGAACGTTTCCGACAGGCTGGTCTTGGCGAAGTTGACCAGCAGCGTGCCGTAGACCGCGCCGAGGATCGAGAGCCGGCCGCCGACCGCCGTGTAGATCACCATTTCGATCGACGGCACGATGCCGACGAAGGACGGCGACATGAAGCCGACATTGAGCGCGAACATGGCGCCGCCGATCGCGGCGAACACGGCGGCGATGCAGAAGGCGAAGATCTTGAAATTCGCGACGCTGTAGCCGGAGAAGCGGACCCGGTCCTCCTTCTCCCGCATCGCGACCAGGATACGCCCGAGCTTGGAGTGCCGGACGAACTGCGCGATCATGATGCAGACGAACAGCAGCCCCACTTCGAAGAAGTACAGCACGATCTTGGCGTGGTCGGGCCGGATGTCCCAGCCTTTGAGCGTCCGCAGGTCGGTCATGCCGTTGATGCCGCCGGTGTAGCCCTGCTGTCCCACGATCAGGATCGTGAGGATGGCCGCGACTGCCTGGGTGATGATGGCGAAGTAGGTGCCGCCGACCCGGCGCTTGAACATCGCGGTGCCGATGATGAGAGCGAAGATGCCAGGCACCAGAATGATGGCGGCGATCGTGAAGGTGAGGCTGCTGAATGGCTTCCAGAACAGCGGCAGCGCGGTGATCTGATTCCAGTCCATGAAATCGGGAATGCCGGGCGTCGACTGGATCTTGGTGTTCTCCACGCTCGACGCCTCGAGCTTGAGGAACATCGCCATGCAGTAGCCGCCGAGCCCGAAGAATACGCCCTGACCGAGGCTGAGAATGCCGCCATAGCCCCAGCAGATCACCAGCCCCAGCGCGACGAAGGCATAGGTCAGGTATTTCGCGACCAGATTGAGCCTGAAGACGTCGAGCGTGAGCGGCAGGACCACCACCAGGAAGACCGCGAGCACCAGAATTCCGATGAACTCCGATCGATTGAAGAAACGATTGTCGGTCATTGCATCAGCCCCAGTTTCTCACTTGCGGACCTTGAGGGCGAACAGCCCTTGCGGCCGCAGCATCAGGATTCCGACAACCGCGAGCAGCGTCAGCACTTTCGCCATCGAGCCCGACATGAAGAACTCGAGGGTCGATTGCGTCTGCGAGATCGAGAAGGCCGAGGCGATGGTGCCGATCAAACTGGCGGCGCCGCCGAACACGACCACCAGGAACGTATCGACGATGTAGAGCTGTCCGGAGGTTGGCCCGGTGGAGCCAATCATCGTAAAGGCGCTGCCGGCGACACCGGCGATGCCGCAACCGAGACCAAAGGTGTAGCGATCGACCTTTTCGGTGTTGATGCCGACGGCTCCGGCCATGATGCGGTTCTGCACGACGGCGCGGACCTGGCGGCCCCAGCGCGACTTGTACATGACATAGGCGACGCCGATGGTGATCAGCAAAGTGAGGCACATCACGAAGACGCCGTTGATCGGCACCTCGATGCTGTCGGTGACGTGCAGCGAGCCGAGCATCCATTGCGGCAGCTCGACGCCGACCTCGCGCGCGCCGAACACGGAACGATAGGCCTGCTGCAGCATCAGGCTGAGGCCCCAGGTCGCAAGCAGCGTATCGAGCGGGCGCTTGTAGAGATGCCGTATCAGCACCCACTCCACCAGCATTCCCAGCGCGCCGGATGCGACGAAGGCCAGGATCATCGCCAGGAAGAAGTAGCCGCTGAACAGGCTCGGCAAATAGGCCTGGAAGAAATTCGAGGTCATCCAAGTGACGTAGGCCCCGAGGATCATGAACTCGCCATGGGCCATGTTGATGACGCCCATCTGGCCGAAGATGATCGCAAGCCCAAGCGCCATCAGGACGTAGACTGAGAACAGGATCAGTCCTGCAAACCCCTGCATGACGAAGATGGAGCCAAGATCACCAAGCGAATAGTCGCCGAACATCGATGTCCTCCGTCAGGGATAAGGTCCCGCGTCGCGAGCAGGTTCGCGACGCGGGGGTCTTGGGCGTGGATTTGCTGTCCACGCCAGGGAGAGGCTTGGTGTTGCGGAAAGGCGCGAGCGACGTCGCGACTTACTGGTAACCCTTGGGGAACGGRTCCGGCTCGACGAGATCGGCGGTCTCGTAGATCAGCTCGAACTGACCATCGAGCTTGGCGCGCCCCACCCGGGTCTTCGACCAGAGGTGATGGTTTTCGTGGATGCGCACATAGCCTTCTGGCGCACCCTTGAACTCGACGCCGGGCGAGGCCGCCGCGATCTTGTCGACGTCGAAGGAGCCCGCCTTCTCCACCGTCAACTTCCACAGCCACGGGCCGAGATAGGCAGCCTGGGTGACGTCTCCGATCACGGTCTTCTCGCCCCACATCTTCTTGAACGCGGGCACGAACGTCTTGTTGTTGGGATTATCGAGCGACTGGAAGTACTTCATGCAGGCATAGGCGCCCGCGATGTTCTCGCCGCCGATGCCGTCGATTTCGTCCTCGGTCACCGAGATCGTCAGCAGCGCCTGCTTGGAAAGGTCGATGCCGGCGGCCTTGAGCTGCTTGTAGAACGCGACGTTCGAGCCGCCGACGACGTCGGTGAAGATCACGTCGGGCTTGGTCAGCTTGATCTTGTTGATGACCGAATTGAACTGGGTGTTGCCGAGCGGATAGTACTCTTCGCCGACAACCTTGCCCTTCAGCACGTTCTCGACGTGCTTGCGCGCGATCTTGTTCGAGGTGCGCGGCCAGATGTAGTCGGAGCCGATGAAGAAGAACGACTTGGCGCCCTTTTCCTTGGCGATCCAGTTCAGGCCGGCGAGAATCTGCTGGGTCGCTTCCTGGCCGGTGTAGATCACGTTCTTGGACTGCTCGAGGCCTTCGTAGAAGGTCGGGTAGTAGAGCATGCCGTTGTACTGCTCCATAACCGGCAGCACGGCCTTGCGGGATGCGGAGGTCCAGCAGCCCATGATCGCCGCGACCTTGTCGTTGACGAGCAGCTTCTTGGCCTTTTCCGCAAAGGTCGGCCAGTCGCTGGCGCCGTCTTCCTGGATGAACTTGATCTTGCGCCCGAGCACGCCGCCCATGGCGTTGATCTGCTCGATGGCGAGCTTTTCGGCCTCGATCGAGCCGGTCTCGGAGATGGCCATGGTGCCGGTCGCCGAGTGCAGGATGCCGACCGTGACCTCGGTGTCAGTGACCGCCAGGCCCGTGGTGTTGACCGCCGAGGTCGCGGGGGCCTGCGCAAAGGACGCCCGCGGCAGCATCGTGATGGCAGGTAGGGCGGCCATTCCCATCAATAGTTTACGCCGGAGCGGCGACAACAGACCCTTGTTTGCTTCGTCTGACATGAGCACCCCACTTTTGTTCGAGGACACGCGATTGGTGCCGTGAGGATGGCTCGAATTTGTGCAGCGCAAGCATACGCAAGATCGCGTATACTGCACCGCAAAATACCGACGTAGGCTTCTGGTACGGAATTTGCGAGGGCTCTGGACGTATCGGGAGTGGGGTAACGAGTGGCAGGGCGGCAGCGAATAGACCGCGTCAGGCGCCAGTACAACCAGTGGGTCGCCAACCAGACGCTGGAAGACTACGCGCTGCGCTTCACCGCCAAGAGCGCACGCCGCTGGTCTGCCGCCCGTGTCGCCAACACTGCACTCGGCGCCATCTCCTTCCTGGCGCTGGAAGCGATCGGCGGCACCATCACGCTGAACTACGGCGTCACCAACGCCAGCGCCGCGATCCTCGTCGTCTCCATCATCATCTTCTTCTGCGGCGTGCCGATTGCCTATTACGCAGCCAAATGCGGCATCGACATTGACCTCCTCACCCGCGGCGCCGGCTTCGGCTATATCGGCTCGACCGTCACCTCGCTGATCTACGCCTCCTTCACCTTCATCTTCTTCGCCATCGAGGCGGTGATCCTGGCAACGGCGCTGGAGATGTGCTTCGGCATTCCACGCCCGATCGGCTACCTCATCAGCGCAGTGGCGATCATTCCGCTCGTGACCTACGGCATCACGCTGATCAGCCGCTTCCAGCTCTGGACGCAGCCGATCTGGATCATCCTGCACATCCTGCCCTTTGCCGCGATCGCCTGGGCCAACCCCTACTCGTTCACGGAGTGGCGCAAGTTCGCCGGCGAGCATGGCGACCCGAGCGGGCATTTCGATCTGCTGCTGTTCGGTGTCGCATCCTCCGTGGTGTTCTCGCTGGTGGCGCAGATCGGCGAGCAGGTCGACTTCCTCAGGTTTTTGCCGCGCGACCGCCGCACGTCGCGAACGTCGTGGTGGATCGCGCTGCTGATCGCGGGCCCGGGCTGGATCATCTTCGGCGCACTGAAATTGTTGCTGGGCTCCTTTCTCGCCTTCTTTGCGCTGAGCCACGGCCTCTCGGGCGAGCTGGCGGCCGAGCCCGCGCATATGTATCTCGAAGCGTTTCGCTACGTGCTGTCGCAGCCGGATCTGGCGCTGGCGCTCACCGGAACGTTCGTGATCCTGTCGCAGCTCAAGATCAACGTCACCAACGCCTATGCCGGCTCGATCGCCTGGTCGAACTTCTTCTCGCGTCTGACGCACAGCCATCCCGGCCGGGTGGTCTGGCTGGTGTTCAACGTGATGGTGGCGCTGCTGTTGATGGAGATCGGCGTCTACAAGGCGCTGGAGCAGACGCTGGCGCTCTATTCCAACGTCGCGATCGCCTGGGTCGGCGCGCTCGTCGCCGATCTCGTCGTCAACAAGCCACTCGGCTTGCGTCCGCCGCAGATGGAGTTCAAGCGCGCCCATCTCTACGACATCAATCCGGTCGGTGTCGGCGCCATGACGATCGCGACCATCGTCTCGATCGCGGCGTTCTACGGCCTGTTCGGCCCGACCATGAAGTCGCTCGCAGCCTTCGTCGCGCTGACGGTCGCCTTCGTCACCGCGCCGGTCATCGCCTGGCTCACCGACGGAAAGTACTACATCGCGCGCAAGCCGAAGAGGAGCTGGGCCAACATCGAGTCGATCCAGTGCTGTATCTGCGAGCACAGTTTCGAGCCGGAGGACATGACGTCCTGCCCCGCTTACGCCGGCCCGATCTGCTCGCTGTGCTGCTCGCTCGATGCACGCTGCCACGACCTCTGCAAGCCGCATGCGCGGGCGCAGGTGCAGTTCGCCGAAGCGCTCGGCAGGATTCTTCCCGAACCGATCTACCGGCGGATCAACTCGCAGTTCGGCCACTATATCGGCGTGTTCGTGGTCTCCGCCGGCCTCGTCGCGCTGGTGCTGGGACTGATCTATCTTCAGACCTCGGCGAGCGTGCCCGGCGAGAATTTGCTCGTCTCGAACGTGCTCTGGAAGGTGTTCTTCTCGCTCAGCATCATCATCGGCGTGGTGGCCTGGCTGTTCGTGCTGGCGCAGCAGAGCCGCCGCGCCGCCGAGGCCGAGACACGGCGGCAGACGACGCTGCTGATCCAGGAGATCGACGCGCACAAGCGCACCGACGCCGAGCTTCAGCGCGCCAAGGAGGTCGCCGAATCCGCCAACCTCGCCAAGAGCCGCTACGTGGTGGGCCTGAGCCATGAGCTGCGCTCGCCGCTGAACGCGATCAGCGGCTATGCCCAGCTCCTCGAGCAGGACGCAACGCTCAACACCAAGCCGCGCGACCAGGTCCGCGTCGTCCGTCGCAGCGCCGATCACCTCTCCGGCCTGATCGACGGCATCCTGGATATCTCCAAGATCGAGGCGGGGCGGCTGTATCTGTCGCGCGACGAGGTGCGGCTGAGCGATTTCCTCGACCAGCTCGTCGGCATGTTCCGTCTCCAGGCGGCCGCCAAGGGCATCGACTTCGTGTTCAGGCGGCCCGCGCATTTGCCGGTCGTGGTCTACGCCGACGAGAAGCGGCTGCGCCAGGTGCTGATCAATCTGCTCTCCAACGCGATCAAGTTCACCCAGACCGGCAGCGTGCAGTTCGTCGTGCACTATCGCAGCCCCGTTGCCGAGTTCGAAGTGATCGACACCGGCCCCGGCATCCAGGGCGACGATCTCGAACGCATCTTTGCGCCCTTCGAGCGCGGCGCGCTCGGCGTCTCGCAGCCGCAGACCGGCACCGGACTGGGCCTGACCATCAGCCGGCTGCTCGCCGGCGTCATGGGCGGCGACATCAAGGTCTTGAGCACGGTTGGCGCCGGGAGCACCTTCAAGGTCAAGCTCCTGCTGTCGGAAGTCGCCAATCCGCTGCGCATCGCGCCGGTGGAGGCGCCGGTCTCCGGCTATCGGGGCGCACGCAAGACCATTCTCATCACCGACGACGACCCCGTGCATCGCGACCTCCTGCGCGAGGTGCTGGCGCCGCTCGGCTTCATCCTGCTCAGCGCACCCGATGGGCCAGGATGCCTCGCGCTGGCGCAGCATTGCCGGCCCGACCTGTTCCTGCTCGACATCTCGATGCCCGCCATGGACGGTTGGGCCGTCGCGGAGGCCTTGCGCACGAGCGGCCATCACCAGGCGCGCATCCTGATGGTGTCGGCGAGCGCGCTGGAGGCTCACGGCACGCCGCTGGCACAGCCCTTCCACGACGGCTATCTGATGAAGCCGATCGACATCCCGCGGCTGCTGGAGACGATCCGCCAGCTCCTGAAGATCGAATGGCAGTACGGCTCGGACCAGATCGCGGTGCCGTTCTGGCGGCTCGAGAGCGGATCAAGGCCACCGGTGCGGCACATCGAGGCGCTGATGGGGCTGGGCCAGATCGGCTACGTCAAGGGCATCCAGTTAAAGCTGGACGAGATCGGCAGCGAGCACCCCGAGCATGCCGACTTCGTCGCGGAAATGCGGTCGCTGGTCGACCGCTTCGATCTCGACCGGTACATGGCCACATTGAAGACGTTGCATGCGCATGAGCATTGAGTCGAGGAAGCGCGATGTCGCGCTCGTTGTCGATGACTCCCCGGAGACGCTGCGGCTCCTGACCGACGCGCTCGACGGCGCCGGGATGACGGTGATGGTGGCGCTCGACGGCGCGGCCGCGATGCGCATCGTCGACCAGATCACCCCCGACATCGTGCTGCTGGACGCCGTGATGCCCGGCATGGACGGATTCGAGACCTGCCGCCGGCTCAAGCGCGATGCGGGCGTTGCCAACGTGCCCGTGATCTTCATGACGGGCCTTGCGGAGACCGAGCACATCGTGCGCGGGCTGGAGGCCGGCGGTGTCGACTACGTGACAAAACCGATTGTGATCGAGGAGATGCTGGCGCGCATCCGTGTCCATCTCGGCAACGCCCGCTTGACCCAGAGCGCGCGCGCCGCGCTCGACGTCTCCGGCCGCTTCCTGTTCGCGGTCAACCGCCAGGGCCACGTGCTCTGGGCCACCCCGCAGGCGCAAAAACTGCTGGCCGATCATCATGGCGCGCAGGCCGACGACTTCGTCCTGCCGCCATCACTCCTGCAATGGCTGGAGCAGGCGAAGGACAAGGGCAGCTCGAAGTCGCAGGCGGCTCCCCTGCCCGATAATCCGCAACTGCGGCTCTACTACATGGGCGAAACCGCGCCGAACGAGTTCCTGCTGCGGCTGTCCAAGGAGTCCGGCACTGCGCTGCCACCCGAATTCACCAGCGAGCTCGGCCTCACCACCCGCGAGGGCGAAGTGCTGGCCTGGCTCAGCAAGGGCAAGACCAACCGCGACATCGCGCAGATCCTGGGCTTGAGCCCGCGCACCGTCGACAAGCACCTGGAGCAGATCTACGCGAAGCTCGGCGTGGAGAATAGGACGGCTGCGGCCGCGATTGCAACGAATGCGACGAGAAGGAATTCGTAGCAGCACTGCAAATGAGTTGAGACGCAGTTCGCCCGACCAACAGTGTCGTCCCGGGGCGCGAAGCGAGCCCGGGACCCATAACCACAGGGAGAAGTTTGGCGAAGACTCGGAGTGAGCGGTTCGCCCTAGAACCACTGCCTGGGAGTATGGGTCCCGGGCTCGCTTCGCGCCCCGGGACGACAGCCGTGTGCGTGGCAATCGCTACCGCCCCTCACACGAACAATCACTCACCCGTAAACAAACGCCCCGTCATCCAGATCCGTCTTCGGGATCTCGTCCTTCTCGATCCAGTAATCCTGGCTGTGCTGCCATTCCGGCTTGTCGCCGCGCTTGGGGAGCAGGTCCATGTTGCGCATGATGTAGCCGGGGTTGAAGTTTTCCGGATCGATCCAGGGCAGGATCGGCATGTTGTGGTCTTCAGCGCGCAGCCTGACTTCGACCTTCTTCGTGCCCTTGGCCTTCATGTGGCCGAGCAGCCGGCAGACGAAATCGGCGACGACGTCGACGCGCAGCGTCCAGCTCGCACGGAAATAGCCGAACACCCAGACCATGTTCGGCACGCCCGTGAACATCATGCCGCGATAGGTCACGGTGTCGCCGAAGGCGAGCGGCTTGCCGTCGATCTCGAAGGCGATGTCACCGAGCGCCGCAAGATTGAAGCCGGTTGCGGTGACGACGACGTCGGCTTCCAGCAGCTTGCCGGACTTGAGCTGGATGCCGTTCTCGACGAAACATTCGATCTCGTCGGTGACGACGGAGGCCTTGCCGCTGGCGATGCCCTTGAACAGATCGGCATCGGGCACAAAGGCGATACGCTGCCGCCACGGCCGGTAGGTCGGCGTGAAATGCGTTTCGACGTCGTAGTCCGGCCCGAGAACCGCGCGGATCTGGTCGATCAGATCCTTCTTCACCTGCTCCGGCTTGGCAATGCAGAGCTTTGTGAAAGCATCCTGCTCGAACAATATTTTGCGGCGGACGATCTCGTGGATCCATTCCTCGTCGACCTGAAGCCGGCGCAGCTCCTCGGCGATCTCGATGGCGTTGCGGCCGAGCCGGAAATAGGTCGGCGAGCGCTGCAGCATGGTGACATGCGCGCAGGCGTCGGCGATGTTCGGCACCAGCGTCGCCGCGGTCGCGCCCGAGCCGATCACGACGACCTTCTTGTTCGCGAGGTCGATATCGTCGGGCCAGCTCTGCGGATGGACGATGCGGCCCTTGAAGCGGTCCATGCCCTTCCATTCCGGCGTGTAGCCTTCGGAATGGCGATAATAGCCCTGGCACATCCAGAGGAAGTTGGCGGTGAACGTTTTCGCCTCGCCGGTGTCGGTCGTCGTCGCCTCGATGGTCCAGAGATTTTGCTCGCTCGACCAGCTCGCGGAATTGATCTGGTGCTTGTAGCGGATGTGCGGGGCGATATCGTTGTCTTCGATCACCTCGTTCATGTAGGTGAGGATTTCCTCGGCGGTCGCGATCGGCGGGCCGACCCAGGGCTTGAAGCTATAACCGAAGGTATGGAGATCGCTGTCCGAGCGAATGCCGGGATAGCGATGCGTGCTCCAGGTGCCGCCGAACGTCGCCTGCGTTTCCAGGATGACGTAGCTCGTGCCGGGAAGCTGCTTTTCGATGTGATAGGCGCTGCCGATGCCGGAGATGCCGGCACCGACGATCAGCACGTCGAAATGTTCAGAGGCCTGCTTGGTTGTGGCGTGACTGCGGACAGCGACATTCATTGTTGCTTCTGTGCCTTGCTTGTTTTTGTGGCCGCCCTTGACCGGACGGCGCGTTTCCTCCGCGACGGGCATGGTCGCCCATCGCGCTTCCACTTCAAAATGACACAGATCAATTCGCGGTCAAACTATAACGCCGCACCCCAGCTCCGCGCGGTCTGCAAAATCCAGTCGCGATAGAGGGTGAGCGGCGTGACGCCGGTCAATCCGCCGCAGCCGGCGGCGCCGTTCGGTCCCGTGGACCAGCTGATGACGCCGACAAGCACCGGACCGTTCGGCTTGTCCTCGAACACCGGACCGCCGGAATCGCCGGTGCAGGCGCCAATTCCGTCGCGAACACCGTTGGTTACGGGATCGACCAGCCGGATCTGGAACGTGCCGGGCTGGCCCGTGGCCACGAGCCCGGCAACGCGCGTCGCGCCGCCGCTCTTGCCGTCGCCACGGACGGTGACGCCGATACCGGCGATGACGAAGCGGCTGCCAACCTGGATTGGAATGGTCGGCGCACCGACCGACACCGTCGATTTTCCCTTGAGTGGAATTTCCAGTTGCAACAATGCCACGTCCGCGGTGGCGCGATGCGCCTGCATTGCCTGCATGTTGAAGTTCGGATGGATCGCGACGGTACGCACATTCAGCAATTGCGGCGCACCGTCAGCGCCGCGATCGACGATCTTGTAGTCCGCGCCGGGCTGCACACAGTGGGCAACCGTCAGCACGACCTTCGGAGCGATCAGGCTGCCGGTGCAGAAATTGCCACGCGAGCCGACGATGGTGACGACCGCGCGCGCGACACCATCGGCCTGCGGCGTGCCGCCGCCGACGATGGCGTGTGCGGGCGTAGCGAGCAGCAGCGCGGCTGCGATGAGGGTTGCAAGCTTCTTCATGGGAACACGCTTTGGCGTCAGCATCGGTGACGGCGGGATTGCTTCGGACTGGCCCTTGCCGATAGCGCATGCTAGCGCTCTTGGGAAGGAATTGACGAGGGCGGGATCTTGACGATCGAGGCTGTGATCTTTGATTTTGGCGGCGTGCTGACGAGCTCGCCGTTCGAGGCGTTCGCGCGGTACGAGACCGAGCGCGGTCTGCCCGTCGACATCATCCGGCGCACCAACGCCGCCAATCATCTGGAAAACGCCTGGGCCAAGTTCGAGCGAGCCGAGGTCGACATCGACACCTTCGACAAGCTCTTCGCGGAAGAATCGCGCGCGCTCGGCGCGGAGGTGCGCGGCCGCGACGTGCTGCCGCTGCTTCAGGGCGATCTGCGTCCCGAGATGGTCGAAGCTCTCAAGCGCATCAAGGCGCAATTCAAGACCGGCTGTATCACCAACAATCTGCCTGCCAACGCGATCGGCAGCATGACCGGGCGCTCACTCTACATCGCCGAGGTGATGGTTCTGTTCGACCACGTCATCGAATCCGCCAAGATCGGCCTGCGCAAGCCCGACCCGCGCATCTACAGGATGATGGTCGAGACGCTGAGGGTCGATCCGAAGAATTGCGTCTATCTCGACGATCTCGGCGTCAATCTAAAACCCGCGCGCGAGATGGGCATGACGACGATCAAGGTAGCCAGCGGGGCCCAGGCCATCGCCGAGCTCGAGGCGGCGACGGGGCTGAAGCTGCGCTAGTCTAGCCTGTCATTGCGAGGAGCGAAGCGACGAAGCAATCCAGAGTCTTTCCGCGCAGGGATTCTGGATTGCTTCGCTGCGCTCGCAATGACGGCGTAGAGCCATCTCGCCTGGCAGACTGACTACTCCGCCGCGGCGGCGATCCGCTCCGGAAAGGCGGCCGCCAGCGATGCTCTATCCGGCTTCAGCACACCGCGCTCCGTGATGAGACCAGTGACCAACCGCGCCGGCGTCACGTCGAACGCGTAATTCGCGACCGGCGAGCCCTCCGGCACGATGCGCACCGTCTCCAGCCGGCCGTCGGCGGTGCGGCCGGTCATGTCGGTCACCTCCGTGCCGCTGCGCTGCTCGATCGGAATGTCGCGGATGCCGTCATCAACGGCGAAATCGATCGTCGGCGACGGCAATGCGACATAGAACGGCACGCCGTTGTCGTGCGCGGCAAGCGCCTTCAAATATGTGCCGATCTTGTTGCAGACATCGCCATTGGCGGCGACGCGGTCGGTGCCGACGATGGCGAGGTCGACCATGCCGTGCTGCATCAGGTGTCCGCCGGTGTTGTCGGGGATCACCGTGTGCGGCACGCCGTGATGGCCGAGCTCCCAGGCCGTGAGCGAGGCGCCCTGGTTGCGCGGACGGGTCTCGTCGACCCAGACATGGATCTTGATGCCACGCTCATGCGCCAGATAGATCGGCGCCGTTGCGGTGCCCCAGTCGACGGTGGCGAGCCAGCCGGCATTGCAATGGGTCAGCACGTTGACGGTCTCGCCCGGCTTCTTCTTTGCGACGATCGCCTCGATCAGCTTCAAGCCGTTGCCGGCGATGCCGCGGTTGATCTCGACGTCCTGCTCGACGATCTCGTCGGCGCGCGCATAGGCCGCCTCCGCCCGTTCAACCGGATCGACCGGCGCGAGCGCCGTGCGCATCTCGTCGAGCGCCCATTTCAGATTGATCGCGGTCGGCCGCGCCACGACCAGCGTGTCATAGGCGCGCTTGAGGCCGGCGTCTGATGAGTCCTCGCGCATGGCGAGCGCCATGCCGTAGGCCGCGGTTGCACCGATCAGCGGCGCGCCGCGCACCAGCATGTCGCGAATGGCGACCGCAGCGTCTTCGCAAGAAGTCAGCTTAGCGATGACGAACTCATGCGGCAGCCGGCGCTGGTCGATCGCGCCGACCGACCAGCCATCGCGCTCGCGCCAGATGCTGCGAAAATGCTTGCCGTCAACCTTCATGGCATTCTGCCTTTCGTATCACGCCCGCAGGATGCGCCCGGCCACCGCATCGAGCTTCTTCAAGAGCTCGGGATCGCGCGCCTCGGGCGCCGTGATCAACGCGGTGTCGAGCGCGCGGTCCGAACCGATCGGGCACGGCTCGTGCTCGCGCGGAAAATCCGTCGCGAGCCGCGCCACCAGCGCCTTCGCCTTGTCGGCGTTCGAGGTCAGCACGCGGATGATGTCCTGGACGGTGACGGCGTCGTGGTCGGGATGCCAGCAGTCGAAATCCGTCACCATCGCGACCGTGGCGTAGCAGATCTCGGCCTCACGCGCGAGCTTTGCCTCGGGCATGTTGGTCATGCCGATCACGGAATAGCCCGATGTCTTGTAGGTCATGCTTTCCGCATAGGTGGAGAATTGCGGCCCCTCCATGCAGACATAGGTGCCGCCGCGCGCAAACGCGATGCCCTCGGCTTCGGCTGCCGCCCCAAGATGGATACGAAGCCGCGGCGAGACCGGATGCGCCATCGACACATGCGCGACACAGCCCCGACCGAAGAACGAGCTCTCGCGCTTGTGGGTGCGATCGACGAACTGGTCGACGAGAACGAAGGTGCCGGGTGGCAGCTCCTCCCTGAACGAGCCGCAGGCCGAGAGCGAGATCAGGTCGGTGACGCCGGCCCGCTTCAGAACATCGATGTTGGCGCGATAGTTGATGTCGGAGGGCGACAGCCGGTGACCCTTGTCGTGCCGCGGAAGGAACACGATCGGCAGGCCGGCAATCGAGCCGCGCCGCAGAGGGGCCGACGGCTCGCCCCAGGGGCTCTTGATCACTTCTTCGCGCGCACCCTCGAGACCCGGCAGATCGTAGATGCCGGAGCCACCAATGATGCCCAATACCGCCTGCGTCATGCCTGCTCCACCCTGTCAGCTATGTGCGACATGGTTAAGCTATGCCAGTTTTGCGGCGATTTTGAAACGGGGGTGGTGGGGCGATGCCGGTGCTGTGAGGGGCGTGGAGTGCTCGCCTCACACTCGATGTCGTCCCCGCGAAAGCAGGGACCCATAGCCACAGGGCGCAGTTTGGCGAGGGTTCGTCGTTCTGTACTGCGACCCTCAACGATCGATAGATTCCGCGGTATGGGTCCCTGCGTTCGCAGGGACGACCCGGGGAGAGATAGGTACGTCTAATTAAGCCGCCGCGGCCAGCTGCAGCTGGTTCGCGACCATCCGCTCCAGCGTCTCGACCGACTGGAAGTTCTCGGGCGTGATCTCGGACTGCGGGATGGTGAAGTCGAACTCGGCTTCGACGCCGAGCATCAGATTGACCATGTCCATCGAGGTCAGGCCCGCATCGACGAGCCTCGCCTGTGGCGTGATGTCCGCGGTGAGCGAGTTCTGCTCGAGGATGCCCTTCACCAGCTTGATGACGCGATCGCGCACGTCGGTATCGAAGGCCTGCATCGGTAAATTCCCATCTGTCTATTCAACGGTCGGACCGGTTGCCGGCTACGATGGGCGCGACGGGCCGATCCCACAATGGGCGCCACCATTACTTCGCCTTTCTTAGTAAACGATGACTCAGATTGTCTGGAATTCCGGGTTCTTCCAGATCCCTAACGCGATCACGGAATTGTCGGCGATGCAAACAACCCGAACTTAACTGTTCGTTGGGAATTGCGGTTTGTTTACCCTCTATTTCATCGACGAATTTGAATTAAATCCGTAGCCTCGTCTCACAAGCAAAATGGTCGGAGGATCGCTTGCACGGCATCGCGAATGATGCCGGCGATCCTGAACGGCAAACCGGAGGCGGACGAGTATGAACGTGCGTGAAGCAGTCCTCACTGTCGACGAAACGCAAACGAGCTTTCTCGAACACGGCCCCTCCCTCATCGAACGCGCCACCCGGACCGCCACTGCGGCGGCGGCCGACGCGGACGGGGTCGATCGCGACGCCCGCTTCCCCCACAAGGCTTTCGAGGTCGCGCGTGAGCAGAAACTGCTCGGCGTCATGATCCCGGTCGAGTTCGGCGGCCTTGGCGCTTCGATCTACGACGTCACCGACATCTGCTACACGCTCGGGCGCGCCTGCGCCTCGACCGCGATGATCTATGCGATGCACACGACCAAGGTCGCCTGTGTCATCAGGCACGGCCACGGCATCCCCTGGATGGAAACGATGATGCGCCGGGTCGCCCGCGACCAGTGGCTGCTCGCCTCCTCCACCACCGAAGGCCAGAACGGCGGCAACATCCGCGCTAGCGCCGCGGCAGTCGACCACGCCGGCGACGCAGTCTCGCTGATGCGCGACGCCACCGTGATCTCCTACGGTGCGGAGGCCGACGGCCTCGTCACCATCGCCCGCCGCGCCACCGAGGCCGCGGCCTCCGACCAGGTTCTGCTGGCGCTCGCCAAGGACGATTATTCGCTGAAGCAGACGCAGGGCTGGGAGACGCTCGGCATGCGCGGCACCTGCTCGACCGGCTTCGAGCTGAAGGTCGATTGCCCGGCCGACCGCATCTTCCCGGAATCCTATGACAAGATCCATGCCCAGACCATGACGCCGTTCGCGCATCTGTGCTGGTCCTCGGCCTGGGCCGGCATCGCGGCTGCGGCCGTGACCCGTGCGCAGGCTTTCGTTCGCAAGGCGGCCCGCACCTCGGGCGGCCAGATGCCGCCGGCCGCGGCGCATTTCACGGCCGCGAAGATGTCGCTGGCCAAGCTGCGCGCGCTGATCGCAGCCAATGTCGACACCTTTGCCCGCGCCGAACATGACGAGCGCGCGCTGAGCTCGCTCGATTTCCAGTCTTCGATCACGCTGTTGAAGGTGCAGGCCTCCGAGCTCGCGGTCGAGACCGTGATGCATGCGATGCGCACCGCGGGCCTCTCCGGCTACCGCAACGACGGCGAGTTCACCATGGGCCGCCACCTGCGCGACGTGCTGTCCTCACCGATCATGATCAACAACGACCGCATTCTCGCCAACGCCGCCACGTCGACGCTGATGAGCGGCATTCCGGCAAGCCTTCGGGACTAGAAAGCCTTCGCGACTGACGTGCCTTTCGGCCAAAAAGAACAATTTCAGATAGCAGGAAGTCGAACATGAACATTGCTGTTCTCCCCAACTCGCCCGAGACCGCGCCGCAAATCGCAGATCCGCTCGATCATCTCGCCGACAAGCTGTTCCACCCCATGGGCTCGGACGGCGTCTACGCCCGCACCGCGCTCTATGAGGGCGTCGTCGAGCGTCTCGCCGCGCTGATCACGAGCGATCGCGAGGCCGGCACCGAGGTCATGCGCTTTCCGCCGGTGATGAGCCGGGCCCAGCTCGAGAAATCCGGCTATCTCAAGAGTTTTCCGAACCTGCTCGGCTGCGTCTGCGGCCTGCACGGCACCGAACGCGAGATCAACGCGGCGGTGAGCCGCTTCGACGCCGGCGGCGACTGGACTTCATCGCTCTCGCCGGCCGACCTCGTGCTGTCGCCCGCCGCGTGCTACCCGGTCTATCCGATCGCGGCGAGCCGCGGACCTTTGCCGAAGGGCGGCCTGCGCTTCGACGTCGCCGCCGACTGCTTCCGCCGCGAGCCGTCGAAACATCTCGACCGGCTGCAATCGTTCCGGATGCGCGAATATGTCTGCATCGGCAGCCCCGACGACGTCGCCGATTTCCGCGAGCGCTGGATGGTGCGCGCGCAGGCGATTGCCCGCGACCTCGGCCTGACCTTCCGCGTCGACTATGCCAGCGACCCCTTCTTCGGCCGCGTCGGTCAGATCAAGGCAGTGAGCCAGAAGCAGCAGCAGCTCAAGTTCGAGCTCCTGATCCCGCTCCGCTCGGAGGATCAGCCGACCGCCTGCATGAGCTTCAACTATCACCGCGAACATTTTGGCACGACCTGGGGCATCCAGGACGCCAATGGCGAACCGGCCCACACCGGCTGCGTCGCCTTCGGCATGGACCGCCTGGCCGTCGCCATGTTCCACACCCACGGCACCGATCTCGCCGCCTGGCCCGCCAAGGTGCGGGAGATCATGGGCATGCAGCCGTTAGCCACGGCCGATGCCCATGGTGAAGGCTGGCGCTAGAGCGTGATCCGGAAAACTGCGGGGCGGTTTTCCGAAAGATCATGCTGAAACGATAGAGCGAACGAGGCCTCCCATTTCCACGGGTAAAACGAGCGTGATCCACACCAAGGTCCGATGCCGCGAGATCACCGAGGCCGACGTCGATGCGGTCGCGGACCTGCTGACGCGCGGCTTCGTCGGCCGCTCGCGCAATTACTGGATTCAGGGGCTGCGCCGACAGGCCTTCCGGCCCGTGCCGGAGGGCTATCCGCGCTTCGGCTACATGCTCGACAATGACGGCGCGCCCGTCGGCGTGCTGCTGCTGATCTACACGGCGCGAAAGCACGGCGAAGAGGCCGCCATCCAGTGCAATTTGTCGAGCTGGTATGTCGATCCGGCCTACCGCAACTACGCCCCGCTGCTGACCAAGATCGCGCAGCGGCACAAGGATGTCACCTATCTCAACATCAGCCCGGCGCCGTGGACCTGGCCGATCATCGAGACGCAGGGCTTTCGTGCCTATTGCCACGGCATCTTCTTCTCCGTGCCTGCACTCGCGCGCCCTCCGCGCTGGAGCAAGATCGAGGTCATCTCGCAGCACGCCAAGGCGATCGAGGGGCTGACCGACGACGAGACGCAGCTCCTCACGCGGCATGCACGCTACAATTGCCTCAGCCTGGTCTGCCGCACGCCGAAGGGAACGTTCCCCTTCGTCCTGCAGCCGGTGCGCATCCGCCGCGGCTTCATCGCACCGCCGGCGATGAAGCTGATCTATTGCCGCAGCGCCGCCGAATACGCCGCCTGCGCAGGCCGCATCGGCCGGCTGCTGCTGCGACTTGGCAAGATCTCGGTGGCGATCGACTCCAATGGCCCGATACCCGGCCTCGCCGGCATCTACACCGAGCGGCGCGGTCGTAAATATTTCAAGGGCCCGCACCGGCCGCAGCTCGGCGACCTCACGGACACGGAACTCGTGCTGTACGGGCCGTAGGGTAAGGTCGGGCCCAACATCCGCCGTCGTCCCTGCGAACGCAGGGACCCATACCGCGTGATCTACCTGTGAGCCCAGACGCCGGTACCGCGGGAAGATCATTCCGGATCAGTCTTCGCCAAACTGCGCCCTGGGGTCATGGGTCCCTGCGTTCGCAGGGACGACACCTGATTTGTTGCAGGCTCTCGGCCAACTCTGGCTTGCAGGCACTTCCGCATTCGCGCGCCGGCACACACTCTACGCATCCCCAGTCACCCTCCGTAAACTACTGCGCTTAAGGGAATTTTCCGGCCTCTTCGCTACGCTCAGTGGCTGAACTACGTTGCGTTAAGTCTATTGCCGGCCGAGACCCGTCGATCCCATGACGCCGATCCGCGATAACGAGCTTCGTGCACGCCACGCAGAGGGCCCGCAGGCCCTCGTCGGGCTGAGCCAGCTTGCGCTCGATCACATGGAGCAGGGCGTCTGCGTCTACGACGCCGACAACCGGATCGTGCTGGTCAACCAGAGCTATCTGTCGCTGTTCGACATGTCGGCCGACATCGTGCATGTCGGCACGAGCTACCGCGAGGTGCTCGCACACAGCGCGGCGCGCGGCAACTTTCCTCAGGACGAGCTCGACGCGCTGTATACGAAGCGGATCGCGCAGATCGCAGGCGGGAAGCCGTTCCGCACGGAGCAGCAACTGGCGAGCGGACTCGTCATGGCGCTCGAGCTGAAGCCGCTTCCCGGCGGCGGCTGGATGACGATCTGCGATGACGTCAGCCGCCTCGCCCGGCTCGAGGCGGAATTACGCGTGCAGACGGAGCGCAGCCAGCACGCGCTCGCCAACATGTCGCACGGCCTCATCATGTACGATGGCGACAGCCGTGTCGTCGTCTGCAATGAGCGGTTTCTGAACCTCTACAATCTCGACCCCGACATCGTGAAGCCGGGCGTCTCGCATTGCTCAGTGATCGAACACTGGATGTCGCGCGGCAACCTGCCGGGCATGCCGATTGACGAATTCCGCCACACGCGCCTGGAGGACGTGCGCGCCAGGAAAGCGAAGACCCTGCTGGTGATGCGCTATGACGGCCGGATGGTGCAGGCGGTGTCCCGCTTCCTGCCCGACGGCGGCTGGGTGACGGTGCATGAGGACGTCACCGAGCGGCTGCAGTACGAAGAAGCGCTGCGGCAACAGAACTTCATCCTCGATGCGGCGCTGGAGAACATGGCGCACGGGCTCGCCTTCTACGACAGCGACATGCGCCTGCGCGTCTGCAACACCACCTACCGCAAGATCTATCGGCTGTCGCCGGAGGAAACCAGGCCTGGCACGCATCTCGGCGAGCTGATCGAGCGGTCGATGGTGAACGGGGCGTTCACTTCCGAATACAGTCCGCAACAGCTGCTGGAAGCCGCCAGCGCGAGGATCGCGAACCACGATTCCTCGCCGATGCGCCGGCGCATGTCGAACGACACCGTGATCTCGGTGCGCTACTGCGCGCTGCCCGAGGGCGGCTTCGTCGCCACCTACGAGGACATCACCGACCGCGAGCGCGCGATCGAAGAGCTGAGCGAGCAATACCGCCGCTTCGACGCGGCGCTGAACAACATGAGCCAGGGCCTGTGCATGCTCGATGCGAGCCTGCGCGTCATCGTCTGCAATCGCCGCTACATCGAGATGTATGGGCTGTCGCCCGATGTCGTGAAGCCCGGCGTCTCGATGCGCGAGATCATGGAGCATAGCTGCGACCTCGGCATCCATCCGAACACGACCGCCGCGAGGATCTATGCCGACTATGTCGAAAGGCTGCGCGAGGGCGAACACACGCTGCACCGTCACCTGAACGACGGCCGCATCATCAAGCTCAATCACAAGCGGATGGAGCACGGCGGCTKGGTTGTCACCTATGAGGACGTCACCGAGCGCCACAAGGCCCAGGCCCGCGTGGCGCACATGGCGCAGCACGATTCACTCACCGACCTGCCCAACCGCACGCTGTTCCGCGAGAAAATGGGCGAGGGACTGAACCAGGTCGCGATCGCCGGCGGAGCGATGGCCGTGCTGTGCTTCGACCTCGATAATTTCAAGACGGTCAACGACCGCCTCGGCCACGCCGCCGGCGATCGGCTTCTGCGCTGGGTCGCGTCACGGCTGAAGGAGAATGTCGGCGAGCATGACACCGTCGCCCGCCTCGGCGGCGACGAGTTCGCCGTTCTCCAGCGCGGACCGCAGCCGCAATCGGCGGAACGGCTCGCCCGCCGCCTGGTCGAGATCATCGGCCACCCGCCGCCGCTGGAAAGCCAGTCGATCCATGTCGGCGTTTCCGTCGGCATCGCGATCGCGCCCGATCACGGGCTCGATGCCGACGAGCTGATGAAATGCGCCGACCTTGCGCTGTACCAGGCCAAGGCCAAGGGGCGCGGCGCCTACCAGCTGTTCGAGCCCGAGATGGAGGAACAGGCGCGCGGCCGGCACGCGCTGGAGCACGATCTGCGTGGCGCGCTTGAGGCACGCGAATTTCACCTCGTGTTCCAGCCGCAGGTGCGGCTCGACACCACCGAGCTCACCGGTTTCGAGGCGCTGCTGCGCTGGAAACACCCCTCCCGCGGCTTGGTCTCGCCGGCCGAATTCATTCCTCTCGCGGAGGAGAACGGGCTGATCGTCCCGATCGGCGAATGGGTGCTGCGCACGGCCTGTGCGACCGCGGCGTCCTGGCCCGATGTCACCGTCGCGGTCAATTTGTCGCCGGTGCAGTTCCGCTCGCGCGGACTGGTGGCGATGGTCGCGAGCGCGCTTGCGGAAGCCGGCCTGCCGCCGCAGCGGCTCGAGCTCGAGGTCACCGAGACCGCGCTGCTCGACGACAGCGAGGCGACGATCGAGATCCTGCACCAGCTCCGCGCTCTTGGCGTGCGTGTCAGCCTCGACGATTTCGGCGTCGGCTATTCCTCGCTGAGCTATTTGCGCAAGTTTCCGTTCGACCGCATCAAGATCGACCGTTCCTTCGTCGGCACGCTCGGCGAGAGCCCGGAGAGCGTCGCCATCGTTCGCACCATCGCCAGCCTCGGCTCCGTGCTCGGCGTCGAGACCACGGCGGAAGGTGTCGAGACCATCGAGCAGCTCGACTTCGTCCGCGAATGCGGCTGCACCGCAGTCCAGGGCTACTATTTCGGCAGGCCGTGCCCGGCAGCCGAGGTCGGACGCACGATCGAGCGACTGAGCGCGGTCAGACGCGTGGCGTGACGCTCCGCTTCACCGCGACGCTCTCTCTATCGTTACGCCCGACACGACCTCAGGCGATTGAGCGTGGCACGATCGGCCGATGCGAGCGCATTGCTCCACTCCCGTTCGGAGAGGTCTCCGACCAGGCTGGAAAGGCTGATGGCAAGTGCACGAAGCCGCGCATTCTCCTCAAGAAGCAAAAAAACGTCGTTCGACGGGGATTCATCGTCCGAAAAGCTAGCGCCTTCGCAGAGCTGCTGCGACAAGAGTTCGAAAGACTCGTCACGCACGGTATCTTCGGCAGTGGAAATCAGCTTCTGTCTCTTATGACGCATTAAATCTTCATCACTCATGGCAAATTCCCCAACTCAGGACATGCCTCCAACCGCATTTGGATACATCGATTGAGTCGGCGGCGGATTTGAGTCCGAAATGGGCTCACACGATGTACGCCTCGTGTCCCCCGGCGCCTCGCTTGCTTACTCGTTCGCTTCACCGGCGTCTTTCAGACCGGCTCGCAGTGCGGTCACGACGCGATGGGCCACGTCGATATCCCTGACCGACAATCCATCCGCAAGGCCGTTGACCCACGGGACCTGCAAGCGGCCGGCGGCGTCGTAGACCTGCCTGCCCTTGTCGGTGAGCACCACAAGCTGCGCCCGGCGATGATGCGGGTTGGTCTCGAAGACAACGAGACCATCACGCGCGAGGTCGTTGACGATGCGCTGCACGTTCTGGCGATTGGCGCCGAGATTGCGGGCGAGCCAGGCGACCGGCTCCGGGCGCTCGGCGTCGGCGATCGCCCCCAGGATCTGCCAGCGCGCACTGGTGAGGCCGAGCGACGTCACCAGCCGGTCGCCAGCGGTCAGAAGCAGGCTGTTGGCGCGGAACATGTCGAGGATGAGGCCGGTCAGCGCTTCGCCCGCCGGGGTCCGTTTGGTCTTGTTCATTTGGCACCATTGATCCGTATTGACATCATGATGTCGATTAGCTATATCCGGGACTGTCGAATTGACATTATGACACCAAATTGACCGGAGCAATGTCATGCCCCTCATGCGTCCCCTCGACCCTGCCTTCCCGATCGACCGTCAGATCGCGCTCGAAACCGGCCCCGTGGTGCTCGTGAACGTGTTCACGCTCGACGCCGAGGATGAGCAGAGCTTCCTCAAGACTTGGCAGGACGACGCCGCCTTCATGAAGCGCCAGCCCGGTTTCATCTCCACCCAGCTTCACCGCGCCGTCGGCGACAGCCCGACCTATCTGAATTACGCGGTGTGGGAATCCAACGCGCATTTCCGCGCCGCTTTCACCCACCCGGATTTCCGCGCAAAGATTGCCGCCTACCCCTCATCCGCAGTCGCGAGCCCGCATCTGTTCCAGAAGGTCGCGGTGCCCGGTATTTGCGTCGCGTAGCTGCGCGCCTCCCACTCAGCTGTCATGCCCCGGCTTGACCGGGGCATCCAGTACGCCGCGGCCTCTCGGCTTAAACACAACTGTCTCTGGAATACTGGATCGCCCGATCAAGTCGGGCGATGACAGCGAGCATGCGGAAAGCCCCGCGCAGCTCGTCGTTATCCGACGAAGCAAGGGACGCAGCTCTATCCTGCTGCAGGCAGCGCGCTGTCCGGCGGCGTGCCCCATGGGCGGTCGGCTGAGGCGAGCCCGATCAGGCGGCCCTGGATGTAGTCGCAGCCCCAGTCGCGCAGCATGGCGGCGGCCTCTTCGTCCTGCACCCACTCGGCGACCGTCTTGATGTCGAGGCGGCGGGCGAGGTCGATCAGGGTCTGCACGAAGGCGCGATCGTCGGCGGAACGGGTGATGTTCTGCACGAAGGCACCGTCGATCTTGACGATGTCGACGCCGAGCTTGCGCAGGTTTCGGAACGAGGTGTAGCCGGCGCCGAAATCGTCGATGGCGATGCGGCTGCCGAAATTCTTCAGCCGCGTAACGAAGCCGCGCACGTCATCGATGTCCTGGATCGCGACCGTCTCGGTGATCTCGACGATCAGCCGCTCGGCGACGCCGGGGTGGGCCAGCATCAGCGACTCAATTCCCGCCCACCAGTCCGGATCCATCGTCGTATCGGGCGAGATGTTGAGGCTGAGGCAGATGTCGGGCGCGGACGCGAGTTCGGCGACCACCAGCTCGAGCACGCGGTGATCGACCAGGCGGATCAGGCCGAGCCGTTCGGCAACCGGCACGATGTCGGGCGCGAGCAGCACCTGGCCGTCGCCCTGGTCCATCCGCACCAGGCATTCGTGGAACGCGCAGTCGCGCGAGGCGGCCGCGACCACCGGCTCATAGGCGAGCTTAATGCGGCGCTCGTTCAGCGCCGTGACGATCTCGTCGGTGACGCGGATATTGACGCGGCGCTGTGCGTCGCGCGCGGCATCCGGGCGCCACGCCGCGAACGAACCGACGCGGCGTTGTTTGGCCGCGTCCAGCGTCTCATGGGCGCGATTGACGGCCTCGTCGGTGCTGCGGGCATAACGCGGCACGCTGACCGCGCCGATCGACGCCGTGACCGAGACCGGGCCGGATTTGGTCGGCACCACCTCGTCGCGGATGCCGGCAAGGAAGCGCTCGGCGGCGACGTTCATGTCATCGACGGTGCAGTTCTTCAGGATCAGGCCGAACTTGTTGCCGGAGAAACGGCCGAGCACGTCGCCGCCGCGCAGGCGGGCGCGGATGCGCTTGGCCACGTCGAGGATCACGGCGTCCGCGACATCGAAGCCGAAGGCGTCGTTGACGCGGGCGAGATGATCGATGCCAACCAGCATGAAGGCTGCGGTCGAGCGGAAGCGGGTCGTCTCCTCGATCGCCTCGGCCAGCGCCGCGATCAGGTGGGAACGATTGAGCTCGCCGGTCAGCGGATCGAGCCGAGCCAGCTTGGTCAGCTCCTCGTCCCGGGCGTGACGCTCATTGTTGATGCGGATGGAGCCGATCGCGCGCACCGGGCGGCCATCGGGGCCGGCGAACCAGCGGCCGGTCTCCTCGATCCAGACCACGGGATCGGCGGCGCTCATGCGCACGCCATATTCGACCCGGTAGGGCGTGCCGTCGGCGCCGTGCACCGGCGAGGTCTGCGCCAGCGCGGCGGTCCGCAGCGTCTGCGCGGGCTCGATCAGCTTGGCGAATTCGGCGCCAGTCGCGAGCCGCTCGGGCGGGATGCCGGGAAAGACGCTGGCGACCTGCTCACCCCACACGATGGAATCGCTGGCGATGTCCCAGGCGAAAACGGCCTGACCAAGAGCGGCCAGGATGTCGGAGGCTTGCGGCAATGCAGGGGTCAAAATCGCCTCGTTTCGGGACAGCAGGGAGTCCTGAGTCGGCACAGAATACGGCCAGATTCGACTCCGACTCTAGGCAAAGTTCATAAACAATTTGGAAACCATGTTTCGCAGGCCCGCGGAACCAAACCGGCCCGGCCGGCATAGGCCTTGCGAGTACATGACACGCACCGGCGCCAGCGTCTCGAAACGCGACAGGCCTCGCCGGATCAACGGTGATTGCGATGTTAAGTACTGATCGATCGGAATGCGCTGACAACGGCACGGGCACGGCCCTGGTGCCGCTGTTGCCGACGTTGCAGTGGGTCCACAAGGCGCCGCTGCCCCGTCCCGATCCGAGCTTCGTCACCCAACTCATCGCCAATGCCGAGCACCTGCCCCAGGCCAGCCGGCTCCGCCGCGCCTCGTCCGAGGATGCGCAGATGGCCTATGGCGACAAGCGCCCGCTCGGAAGCGTCACCGCGCGCACGCGACAGGTGGCTTAAGCACGACGAATTTGCTGAGAGAGGTGGTGCCCTTCACCTCGCCCCGCTTGCGGGGAGAGGGAGCGCACCGCCATTGCGGCAGCAGCTCACGATCAGCGCGGCGCGTCGGGAGACGGCGGCGTGCCGTTGCCCGGTTGCAAATCCGGCGAGGGAATTTCCGGCGAGGGCGGGTTCACCGGCTTCGGCGCGGGATGATCCTTCAGCACGGATTCGGCGACCGACTGCGCTGAAGGCGCGGGTGGCACCGCCGGCGCAGACACCGGCTCGAACTTGGGTTCGGGCGCCGCGTCGTCCGCTGCCGCTTCGGCCTGGCGCTTGGCCTTGCGCGGCGCCGGCACTGTCGTCTCCGCGACATAGGTGACGCGGCGGCGCGTGCGCTGGGCGATACCGCCGAGGAAATCGGCCATCGCGAGCAGCACCAGCAGGAAATAGGTGGAGTTGCCGAACTTGGGCCACATCACGAATTCGGCCGCGGCAGCACCGAACACGATCAGCGACAGCAGATGATCCATCAGGAATTTCGAGCCGGGCCGCGCGCCTTTGACCACCTCTAACAGCAGCAACACGATACCGAGCGCGAGCATCACGTCGGCAAGCGTGACCGGCCAGGTCTCGCCCGTGATCATCGGCACCTTGAACAGCACGTCCGTAAAGGACACGGACGGCATCAGGAAGGCGATGATGTTGTAGACCGCGAGCGGGATCAGGAGCAGCGGGAAACCGACCATCGGCGAAATGCCTTCTCGATCAAGATATCCGGACAGGACAATGCGGCCGCGAAGCATTAGCTCCGCCGCCGTCATTGTCATATCTCATTGGGTGGCCGAAATCAGGCAGGCGAAATGATCCTGCCCGGAGAAAGGTCCTAAATTCAGGACTCTTTCTTCTTCAGGACCTGACGGCCCTTGTACATGCCGGTCTTGAGGTCGAGATGGTGCGGACGACGGAGCTCGCCGGAGTCCTTGTCTTCCGCATAGGTGGGCTTCTTGATGGCGTCTGCCGAGCGGCGCATGCCACGACGCGACGGCGAGGTTTTTCTTCTCGGAACGGCCATTTCAATATCCTCTAGGGATTGGTGTTGTCAGGGCATCGTCCGCGAGGGGACGGCTCAGCACCCGCAAACCGAGGCGAGCTGAATGCCGATCAAGGCCGGGCTTATAGAGGAAGGCTGGCCGTAAATCTAGGCTTTTGGACCGGAAAATACGTCCGAAAAGGGCTCAAAATCAGCGATTTTCCCGCCAGCAGGTCAAAAGCGAGTTCGCCTGCGCCCTCGCTACATAGGTCCCCGCCAGCCGGCGGACGCCAGGCCCGGGGGTCCGGGCGCTCCGTTTGACCGGATTGGGCAGGATCGAGGCCAGAAGTGCCGCCTCCCGGGGCGAGAGGTTGGCCGCCGATTTGCCAAAGGCATAGGCGCTGGCCGCCTCGACCCCAAACTGGCCCTGCGGGCCGAGCTCGGCGATGTTGAGGTAAATCTCCAGGATTCGCGCCTTGGGCAGGACAAAATCGATCCACAGCGCCAGCGGGAATTCCAGCGCCTTGCGGACAAAATCCCGCCCCTGCCAGAGGAACAGGTTTTTTGCCACCTGCTGGGTGATGGTGGAGGCGCCCCGGAAGGGCGTGCCGTCCTCCTTCGCATCGTCGATCGCCTCGCGCAGCGCGCCCCAGTCGATGCCATGATGCTTGCAGAAATGGGCGTCCTCGGCCGCCACCACCGATCGCAGCAGTGAGGGCGACATCGCGGCCAGATCAATCCACTCCCGATGCATCGGCGCACCCCTGAGCGACCGCCAGGCCATCAGCGTCGAAACGGGATGGCCGGTGCGGTAGAACGGCGCGATCACGTAGGGCGCGAGAGCCACGACCACGAGCGCTACCAGCAGGATCTTGACGATGCGCAAATCGACCTTTCCGGCGCAAAATGAAACGCGGCCACGGATCCCGCCATTAAGTCTGTGATAATTCGGGCCTTTTCCAGCAGTTTTTAGGCCTTCCAAACGATTGACTGGGGCGGGCGCATAAAGGATTGTCCCGCCGAATTTTAGTTCTGGAGCCCTTCTTGATGACCGGCACGTCCCCGTCCGATTTCGCCAAACGCCTGGACAAGACCGCTGATGACACCGAAGCCCTGCTTGGACGCCTGCTGGCGGACGACATCCTGCACGATGAAATCGCCCGTCCCAAGCGACTGATGGACGCAATGCGCTATTCGAGCCTCAACGGCGGCAAGCGTCTGCGGCCGTTCCTGGTGGTCGAGAGCGCGGCCGTATTCGGCGTTCCCCGCGAAGCGGCGCTGCTCGTGGGCGCCGCGCTCGAATGCATCCACTGCTACTCGCTGATCCATGACGACCTGCCGGCGATGGACAATTCGGACCTGCGTCGCGGCCGCCCCACCCTGCACAAGAAGACCGATGATGCGACCGCGATTCTCGCCGGCGACGGCCTGTTGACGCTCGCCTTCGACATCGTCACCCGCGATGAGATCCACCGCGACGCCAATGTGCGCCTCCTGCTGACGCGCGCGCTGGCGCGCTGCGCCGGCATCGGCGGCATGGTCGGCGGCCAGATTCTCGATCTCGCCGGCGAAGGCCGTTTTGGCGGCAACGAGCCGATCGATGTCGCCCGCATTCAGCAGATGAAGACCGGTGCGCTGCTGCGCTACGGCTGCATCGCGGGCGCGATCCTCGGCCAGGCCTCGCAAAAGGAATATCAGGCGCTCGACGATTACGGCCGCGCACTCGGCGAGGCCTTCCAGATCGCCGACGATCTGCTCGACGTTGAAGGCGATGCGGCGGCCCTCGGCAAGCCGGCCGGCGCCGATGCCGCGCTCGGCAAGACCACCTTCGTCACCCAGCTCGGCATCGAAGGCGCCAAGCAGCGCGTGCGCGACCTGCTCGCGCGGGCCGACGGCGCCGTGTCGATCTTCGGCGACCGCGCCGCCGTTCTGCAGGCCGCCGCGCGCTTCGTCGCCGAGCGGAAGAACTGATGTAGTGCACGATCTTCACCTCGCCCCGCTTGCGGGGAGAGGTCGATATTCAAGCGCGGCTTGAATATCGGGTGAGGGGGAGCCTCCGCGAATCCAGCTCTCACCGTCCTTGCGGAGGCGCCCCTTAACCCCAACCCTCTCGCCGCAAGCGGGGCGAGGGAGCAGGCCGCCGCTGCAGCGACAGCGAGAGTTGAGCGAGAGGGCTGGAGCCATCATGGCCACCGACAAAGACGATCCCGTCCTCGTCCGCTTCCGCAAGATGTCGCGGCCGATGCGGCTGATTTACGCGCGGCCGCGCACCTTTATCGCGCTCGCTGCCGGCATCCTGGTCTGCTTGCTGCTGCCGGGATCGCACCGGCCGGTGACGCGGCTGCTGTTCGGCTGGGATGCGTTGATCGCGGTTTATCTCGTGCTGGTCTACGCGATGATGCTGTGCAACGACCAGCAGCACATCCGCCGTAGTGCCGCAATGCAGGACGACGGCCGCTTCGTGATCCTGCTGGTGACGGCGATCGGCGCCTTCGCCAGCATCGCAGCGATCATGTCTGAGCTCGGCACGCCGCATCGCGGGGCGTGGGAGTTGACCATCGCGATCGCCACCATCGCGCTGTCATGGGCCGCCGTGCACACGACCTTCGCGCTGCATTACGCCCATGATTACTACCGGCACCCGCCGGGCGGATTGCAGTTTCCGAGCGGCGATAAGGAAGATCACGCCGATTATTGGGACTTCGTCTATTTCTCGTTCGTGATCGGCATGACCGCGCAGGTCTCCGACGTCGGCATCACCGACAAGACCATCCGCCGCACCGCGACCGCGCATGGCATCGTGTCGTTCATCTACAACACGGCGCTGCTGGCGCTGACAGTGAACATCGCGGCAAGCGCGATCTCGAACTGACGTCGTCCCGGCAAGCGCCGAGACGACGACGTCGATGGCGCGATCCTAGTTGCACACCTCGGCATTGGCGTCGTTGCCGGGGCCACCGCCGCCGCGATATTCGAGATGACAGCCGCGGTTGACCGGGCGGCAGCTGCCGCCATTGCAGAAAATCTGCCCGCCACCCGAGGCGCGGCCGGCGCTCGCGGCAGCCGCAATGCCCGCGGCGGCGCCATAGCCGCCCGCCGCACCACCGGCCTGACGGCGCTGCCGTGCGGAACGCTCATCGCCGTCGTCGCGCTTGGCGGCTGCGGGCTTGGCCGTCGCAGGCTTGACCGTCGCAGGCTTGGCGATGCGCTGCTTCTCGCACTCATTGTCGTCGTTGATCGCATAGCCCTCACGGCAAACGATCTTCGTGCACGTGTCGCCGTCGGCCTTGAAGCCGTGCTCGCAGACCAGCGGGCAGACGCGTGACGGCTTTGACTTGACCGTATCGAGCGCATCTGTGCTCGCCACTTTCACGTCGAGCCTGGTGCCGGCATAGCGGTTGAACTGCGACAGTGACCGCCGCGAAGTCGTATTCCAGTTGCCATTGACCTGCCCGGAGAAGCAGCCGACGCGGCCGAGCTCGGTCTGCACCAAGCGGCTGAGGTCGACCGGCGCGGTCGTCGGCGTCAGCGAAGCGACGCTGGTGCCGGCGGGGCTCGCCGTGCTGGCGGGTACGGCACCTGGCGCCGCGGCGGCGAGGTTGACGCGCTGCTGCTCGGCCGCGGCCGCCTGCTGCTGCACCTGCTCCTTGGCCTTCTGCGCGGCGAGCTGCGCCTGCTCGGCGGCTTTCGCATCAGCCGCAGCCTTGGCCTGCGCATCCTTCTGCGCGCCGAGGGCGGCAAGACGATCGCGTTCGGCCTCGGCCTGCTTCGCCTTCTCGGTGGCCGCCGCATGGGCCTGCTCGGCACCGATTTTTTCGACCTGAAGCTTGGCGAGATTCGCATAGAAGCCGTCAGGATGCTGGGCCAGGAATGCCTCCCAGGCCGGCCTGTTGCCAACCTGGAGCGCGAGCTCGTAGTCGCGGCGGATATCGGCAGCCTGCGGGTTCGCCACCGGCGCCATCGGAGCGGCCGCGACCACCTTGACCGGCACCAGCGGCACGTCCTCGCCGCCGAGCGAGCCGTAGACGAACGGCTCCTGCTTGTTGCCGGTCGACTTGAGCACGTCGTCGCGCACGAAGCCGAAGGCGCGGCGGACGTCGAGGCCCGGCGTCGTCAGATGCTTCGACAGCGCGACCGTAAACGGGCTGTTGGCGCCGTCGCCGTCCTGCGCCGTGAAGCCGGCCTTGGCCGAATACGCGATCAGCGTGTTGGGGCTGTTCGGCTCGACCTGGGCCAGGCCACGGCCGATGCCGCGCGAGACAACCGTGCGCTTCATGGTCTTGCCGAACGGATTATCGCGGCAGGCGTCGAGGATCACCAGGCGAAGCTGCTTGGCGGGCTCGACCGTGACCAGAACGCGGTCGAGCGACAGCCCCTGGTCGTAGACATCGGTGTCGCGTTCGAGCTTGGCGTCAACAGGGATCAGATAGTTCGAGCCCTCGACCTCGATGCCGTGGCCGGCATAGTAGATCACGGCGATGTCGGCATCGCGCGTCACATCGGCAAAATCGCGCAGCACGCGCCGCGTCTCCAACGCGGACAGATCATGCCGGGACTCCACAATTTCGAAGCCGGCGTCCTTCAGCGTCTTGGCCATCACTGCACCGTCATTGACGGGGTTCGCGAGCGACGGCGCGTACTGATACGACGAGTTGGCAAGGACCAGCGCCACGCGCTTTCCGGCGAGAGCGGGCGCAGCGCCGAACAAGAGAGCCAGAAAAAGCGGACAAAGTCCGAGCAGGCTACGCATGACAGAACTTCCAGAGATCGGGAGCAATTCGGTCGCCCTTTGGGGATTGCCTTAGCAGAATCCGCCGTCGCATTTGTGATTGAGATCACGAAGACGATGCCTGCAAATTGCCAAGGAACTCTTTAGTCTCGCCAGAGCGATAGCGGTTCGCTGGCGCAGGCCAAGTATGCGCTCAGTCACCCCCCGATGTGTCCCCGGTATTGCGGCAGCTCGTCCGTGATCTCATGCCAGGGCGCCTTCGAGCCCACGAAAATGTGGGCGCTCGGCCGGATCGAGGGGGCGTCAACCAGGGTTCCCATGGCGACATGGACCCATTTCCCCTCGCGCACCCGGGAATAAAGCAACGAGCCGCAGCGGGCGCAGTGCGCGTCGTGGGTTGTGTCGTCGCCATGGATGAGGCGCTGGTCCTCGCCACGGACGATGCGGAGCTTGTCCTGCACGATCCCGGCGAACGGCTTGAAGGCGGAGCCGGTGGTGCGGCGGCAATTCGAACAGTGGCAGTTCAGCGCGTAAGAGAACGCGTCCGCGACCTCGTAGCGCACGGTACGGCAATAGCATTCGCCGGTGAGGATACGAGCATTCGAATTTTCTGATCCGGTCATTCCAGCGTCCTCGCCCAATTGGCGCAGACACCCATAGCGCATTTTGATGTGTACGACTAAGTTCGCCCCAAGCCATCATTCAAAGGGATGACCCATGAGCCAGAACCGTTCGAGCGTCGAAGCCGTCGTGCAATCCTATTTCGACGGACTTTACGAGGGCGATGCCGAAAAACTCGGCGCCATCTTCCATCCCTCCGCCGATTTGCGCTGGGTCGAGAAGGGCGAGCTTCAGGTGCTGACCGTGCCCGACTGGCTCGATCGCGTCCGCAAGCGCCCCTCCGGCAAGGCCGAAGGCAAGCCGCGCGAGGATTTCATCGTCACCATCGACCGCTCGGACGACAAGACCGCCTTCATCAAGGTCAGGTGCCAGCTGCCGCCGCGCTTTTTCACGGACTATCTGGTGGCGATGAAGCTCGCCGACGGCTGGCAGATCGTGTCGAAGTCGTACCGGTATGACCTGAGGGAGTGAGGGCACCCTCGCACTGCCCGAAATCCGGCACCCTCGCCCCGCATTCTCCGTCATTGCGAGCGCAGCGAAGCAATCCAGTCTGTCTCCGCGGAAAGATTCTGGATTGCTTCGCTGCGCTCGCAATGACGATGTCTGAAAGTCCCTTGTGCCTCTCGACCGCCGTACCCTGCTCGCCTCGCTCGCCTGGATGGCCGCCTCCCCTGCACTCGCCGCAGACGCACCGCCGGAGCTCGAATCCTACGAGCGCGAGAGCGGCGGGCGCATCGGGGTCTATGCCGAGAACCTCGCGACTGGCGCGAAGCTCGCATGGCGCGCGGACGAGCGCTTCGTCATGTGCTCGACATTCAAGGCTTCGCTCGCGGCCTGCGTGCTGGCGCGGGCCGATCGCGGCGAGGAGCAGCTTGCGGCCATGATCCCCTACGGCAAGGCCGACCTGCTCGACTACGCGCCGGTCGCCAAACAAAATCTCGCCGCCGGCACGATGTCGGTCACCGACATGTGCAAGGCGATCGTCGAGCTCAGCGACAACACCTGCGCCAACCTGCTCTTGGCGCGGCTCGGCGGCCCCGCCGCGCTCACGGCCTTCTGGCGATCGCTCGGCGACACCACCTCGCGGCTCGACCACAACGAGCCCGAGCTCAACCGCTCACCGCCCGGCGATCCCCGGGACACCACGACGCCGGCGGCGATGGCCGGCAATCTGAAGCGGCTGGTGGTGGGCGAAGCACTGTCGCCGGCCTCGCGGACCCAGCTCACCGAATGGATGGTGGGCTGCAAGACCGGCGCCAACCGGCTGCGCGGCGGCCTGCCGGCAGGCTGGAAGATCGGCGACAAGACCGGTAACAACGGCAAGGATGCGTCGGGCGATATCGCGGTCGTCTGGCCCAAGCTCGACAACAAGGCGGATGTACCAATCCTGATCGCGGCCTATACCCAGGGCGGCAGGCCCAACGCCGCGCAGATCGAAGCCGCGTTCGCGCGCGTCGGACGCATGGTGGCCGAACGGTTGGCGTGAGCCGGGACGCATTGACCTTTTGGCCGCTTCCGGGCCAAGACAGGCCATGATCGCAGCGAAATTTCAGACCTTTCTCATCCTGCTCACGGTGCTGGCCGGCACCGCGCTGGTCGCCCGCCGCTTCAACATCGCGCCCGCCATTCTCCTGATGCTGTCCGGCGTCGGCCTCGCCTTCGTGCCGGGCATGCCGCCGGTGGAACTGCCGCCGGAACTGGTGCTGCTGATGGTGCTGCCGCCGCTGATCTACTCGGCGAGCGTCGCGATGAGCTGGCGCGAGTTCAGGAACAATCTGCGGCCGATCGTGCTGCTCGCGGTCGGCGCGGTGATCTTCACCGCGGCGCTGGTGGCTGCGGCCACGCATTATGTGATCGGCCTGCCCTGGACCATCGGCTTCCTGCTGGGCGCCATCGTCGCGCCGCCCGACGTGGTGGCGCCGCTCGCGATTGCGCGCCGCCTGAACATACCGCGCCGGCTCCTGGTCATCCTCGAGGGCGAAGGGCTCGCCAACGACGCGACCGCCCTGATCCTCTACCGCTTCGCGCTTGCGGCCATCATGGTCGGCCATTTCTCACTGCCGCTGGCGGCCGGCGAGTTTGTCCTCATCGTCGCCAGCGAGATCGCCTTTGGCATCGGCATTGGCTGGCTCTCCCTTCGCTTCCGCAAATGGTCCAGGGATCCGCAGGTCGAGCTGACGCTGTCGCTGATCACGCCCTACGTGTCCTACTGGCTGCCCGAGCATCTCGGCGGCTCCGGCGTGATCGCGACCGTGGCCTGCGGCCTCTATGTGAGCTGGAACGGGCCGCTGCTGATCTCGGCGTCGACCCGCCTGCAAGGCATCTTCTTCTGGGATCTCATCATCTACCTGATCGAGGGCCTGCTGTTCCTGCTCACCGGCTTCCAGATGCGGGCACTCTACGAGAAGTCGAAGGCGTTTCCGCTCGACGATATCATGATCGCGACCGCGGTGGTCCTGGCGGTCATCGTCATCGCACGCTTCGTCTGGCTGTATCCTGCGATCTATCTGCCGCGGATATTGAGCAAGAGCCTGCGCAAGCGCGACCCATCGCCGCCATGGCAATGGCCGTTCGTGCTCGCCTTCACCGGCGTGCGCGGCGCGGTGTCGCTGGCGGCCGCGCTGGCGCTGCCGTTCACGTTGCCGGGCGGCGAGGCCTTCCCGTATCGCGACCTGATCCTGTTCGTCGCCTTCGGAGTCATCTTCGTGACGCTGATCGGCGTCGGCCTGACGCTTCCGCCGGTGGTGCGCTGGCTCGGTGTAGCCGAGGCCGGCCGCAACGAGCATGTCGCCGAGCACGAGGCCGAGATCGCGGCACGCCGCCAGGCGCTCGAGGCGGCGCTGAAGTCGCTCGACGCAATGACCGAGGAAAAGGATGTGTCGGACGAGGTGATGCGGCTCCTGCGCGCGCGTCACGAGATTCGTGTCAACCAGCTTCCGGATTCACTCGACCCCAACCATCACGACGTCTCCGCCGCCGGCACCGCCCTGACTCGCGACCTGATCGTCGCCGAGCGAAAGTTCATCCACGACCTCCTGCGCGACGGCCAGATCACCGACGAGACGCGGCGCCGGATCGAGCGCGACCTGGACCTGGAAGAGGCAAGCCTGGCGAACAGGGAGTATCGGGGGGTGCCGTTGTAGCTTTCTAGTCATTGCGAGCGAAGCGAAGCAATGACGGCAGCGCCGACTATCGCATCTTGCAAAATTCCCCGACCCCCGCCGCAACGGCGCCCGCAATCATCTCCTGCCGCTCCGACGAGTTCATCTCCATCTCCTCGTCGCGGTTGATGATCGAGCCGGCTTCGAGCAGCACTGCCGCGCCTCTCGTTCGCGACAGCACGACGAGCCCGTCATAGCGGTAGACGCCGACATCCTTGTCGAGCAGCTGGCGCCGGTAGCGGCCCATCACCGGCAGGGTGTATTGGCTGGCATAGTGCAGCCCCTGCTCCTTCAACTGCCTGCCGATCATCCGGGCCAGCTTCAGGCTGCTGGTGAAGTGCGGATTGCGCTCGGACACGAACAGCGAGTGACCCGAGAAGCGGTCGCTGAAATAGCTCTTTGCGCCGTCGAATTCCCAGGTCTCGAGCAGCTTATCCGGCACCGAATCGTGATGGATCGACAGCACGAGATCGGCCCGGCCGTCATTCGCGGCACTGACGCGCTTGAACAGGCTCGGCCGCGCCTTGCCGTCCGTGACGAGCAGCCGGGTTGCGGTAAAGCCTTCGGATTTGAGTTTTGCCGTGACCAGCCTTGCGAGCCGGAAGTTGAAGCCGAACTCCGGATCATTGCGCGCGCTCAACGCGCCGTAGGAGTCCGGGGTGTGCCCGACGTCGACGACGATCCGGAATTTCGGCATCTCACATTTGGCTGGTGCGGGCGCAGGCTTAGGTCTGGCTTTCGCAACCTTCCGGGCCGGGGCAGCACGGCCCGCGTCGATCGACGGAAGCAACAGTGCGACCAGCGACACGAGGAGAATTGCGACGATGCCCCGCCCTAACGACAAGTCCTACTCCGCTGCCGCGATCCTCGGCCTGCCGACGAAGTCGGCGACGTCGCCGAAGCGCTGCACGACGATCGCAACAACTCGCCCATTCCCGTCCCCGAGCCGGACCCGGTCAGGAACTTGTTGTCCTCGGCGCGGAGCATGGCGGATCCTCCCGATTTGATTTTCGGGAAGATTGGCGCGGACGCGGGAAGACGTCAACGCAAGCACGGCTTCGTGAAGTGGGTTGGCGCAGCGTAATCGCCGCCTTTATCGCAGGCCGAAGGGGGCAGATCTTAGGGCTCCTATCCGCCCCCATCGCAATTACCTGACGGTGACGGCGACTGTGTATACCTTGCCATTATCCGGGTCGGTAGGGTCCGCCGTCACGCGCCGATACGTGAAGGAGTCTTCACCGACATAACCCTTCTTGGATTGGTACACCACGCTGGTCAGCCGCACGGTCTTGGCCTCTCCGCTTCTCAATTTGCGTTGCCCGGTGCTCGCTCGCGTCGTCACGGCACCGCTCCTCGGCGGAGTCACGACTTCAATGCTGACGGGCCAGACCTTGCCACTGCTGTCGACGCGCCAGTGTCCGCCGCATTTGCAGATTTCCTTTGCCTCGCCCGATTTCACGACGAGCGACGTGTTCCCCCCGCCCGCATGTGCGCCACAGAGGATTCCGAAGAACAGGACGAGCCCCGCGGTGATTTTGATCAAGAGGGCCGACGGTAGGCGTACCGGGTAGGTTGTCATTTCATAAGTCTCCAATGAAAAAATCTTAGAGTTATTGTATGGGATTGTTCCGGCTGGCGAGGCCGATGCACTCGTGCCCGGCTATCTCAAGGTTCTCGCGACTCGAAATCCAACGTTGCTCACGCGTCCTTCGGACTGCACGCCATATCGGCTCCCCGCTTCGACTGCATCCGCCTTGCTGACCCAGGAGCCTCCCCTGAGGACACGCTGCTCGCATCGGCCTTTCAGCCAAGGACTCCCGTCCACAGGCGCGTCCTCATAAGTGTCGTTGACGCAATCCTCGGCCCATTCCCAGATATTGCCGTGCACCTGATAGAGGCCCCACGGATTCGGCAGGAAGGAATCGACAGGAGCCGTCTTTTGCCCGGAGGCACCCTTTGCATTCTTGTCCTGGCTGGCCCTGTCATCGTAGTTGGCCTGGCCCCGAGACACGGAGACTCCCCACCAGAACGATGACGTCGTTCCCGCGCGCGTCACATATTCCCGCTCGGCTTCGCTCAGGAGGCGGTACGTCTTGCCGGTGCGGGCCGACAACCAGGCTGCATAGCTCTTGGCATCCGACCAGGAAATGTTGATCGCCGGTCGTCTCCCGCGGCCCCAACCGTTGTCCCAGGGCTTGTACCCATTGCATCCCCCATCGGCGACGCAGGCGTCCCATTCCGCAAACGTGACAGCGTAACGGCCAACCGCGAATGAATGGGCGAACGTCACCTTGTGGCGAGACGATTCCGTGGTGCGCTTCGATGCACTCTCCGACGCCCCCATCATGAAGACGCCCGGCGGGACCACGACCATCTCCGGACACTTTTCACATTCCTTGAAGCTGGCCCTCTGCTTCAGAGTCGCCTCTTCCGAATCGGACAACACCTTGATGCCGAGCGCCGTCAATCCTTCGCGCTGCTGGGTCGTGTCAGGAGCCGGAAGCGTGGCGTTGGTGGAGGCCACCTGCACCGCCTGTAACGCCTTGAGCCGCTCGCGAACCTCTGCCGACCGCGAGCTTTCGGGAAATTTGCTCAGAAATTCTTCGAACATGGCCGGCGACCGGCCGTCCTTTATCGCGTTCCAGACGATCTCATCGGTTGCGAGCGGGGGCGGAGGAGGTGCCGCTGCCGCCGCGCGTTCCTTCTTCAGCTCGTCACGACGCGACAGTGCGGCGGAGACGTGCGAACTGTTCGAATATTTGGCGGAATATTCCTCGAAGATCGCGGGGTCGTGCGACTCCTTGATCGCGTTCCAGACGATCTCATCTGCAGGCGGAGGTGGCGGCGCTTGAGCAGCAGCGATCTCCTTCCTCAAGTCATCCCCGCGCTGTCGTGCGGCCGCGATGTGCGGGCTCGCCGCATATTTACTCACGAACTCATCGAAGATCGCGGGATCGCGCGATCCCTTGATCGCGGCCCAGACGATGTCCTCGGCGGCGGGAGGTGGCGGAGCTTGCGTGGCGGCAATCTGCTTTTTCAGTTCGTCCCTGCGCGCCTTGGCGTCCGCCAGATGCGGGCTTGCCGGAAATTTGCTGGCGAAATCATCGAAGATTGCCGGATACGTCGAGCCTTTGATGGCATCCCAGACGACCTCGTCGGCGGTCGGAGGCGGTGGAACGCGGGCGGCAGCGGCGGCAATCTGCTTTTGCAGCTCGTCGGCGCGCGATTGCGCCTCGCCTCGATGCTTGCTGGCTGGAAACTTGCTGAGGAAATCATCGAAGATCGCGGGATAGTTCGAATCCCTGATCGCCGCCCAGACGATTTCGTCGGCGGTCGGCGGCGGGGGTATGCGCGCGGCAGCCGCAGCTTGCGCCTGCTTGAGCTCATCACGCCGTGATTCCGCCGCCTTCAGATGTGGCGTCGTCGGAAACTTTGCGATGAACTCCTCGAACACGGCCGGATAGGTCGAATCCTTCACGGCGTTCCAGACGATGTCATCCGTCGTTGGCGGTGGCGGCAGTTTCGGTGCATCGACGATCGAGATGACAGAGCCGCCCAATGATCCGTAGACGAACGGCTCCTGGTGACGATTGGTGACCTTCAGCACTTCGTCGCGAACTCGGCCGAATGCAATCCTCAAGTCCAAGCCGGGAGCGGCGATGTTGTGCAGCAGCGCGGCCGTGAAAGGACTGTTTTTGGCATCGCCGTCCAGCGCAACCGATCCGGCCTTGGCCGCGAATGCAATCAGCGTATCGGATATCGCGGGCTCGACCTTGGCCAACCCGCGACCGATCGATCGGGACGCTATGGTTCGCTTCATTGTCTTCAAGAACGGGTTGTCCCGGCACGCATCCAGGATGACGAGGCGAAGCCGCCTGGTGGGCTCGATTGATTTCAGAATGCGATCGAGGGAAATGGCTTCATCCTCAATGTCGAAATCGCGGGACAACTTCGCGTCGACGGGGATGACGTAGTTTGCACCATCGACCTCGATGCCATGGCCGGCGAAATAGACGACGGCCACGTCGGCATCGCTTGCCATCTCGGCGAAATCGCTGATCGCGCGCCGCATGTCTGAAATACCAAGATCACGGCGAGCATCGACCGCGGAGAATCCTGCAGATCTGAACAGGGAGGCAATCTCGGCGGCGTCATTCCGGGGATTCGGAAGGCTCGGGACATTCCGGTACGACGAATTGCCAATCACCAGAGCGACGCGCTTCTCGGCCAGCGCCTGACCCGCGAACCCGTAAAAAACGAGCGCAAGAATGGTAGCCGCCACCCAGCGCATAATTCCCCCCAAATCGCCCTTTGCGAGTATATCGCTGGTTGTAGCCCCTGCAAGCAGCACCGCGAGCCCACATCATTCGACGGGGGCGATCCCAAGTCCGTGATTCAGGTCACTGAGCGATTGGCGACGGTGGCCGTTTAAATCGGCCTTTCCCCCTTCACCGTCACGCGCGTGCCCGAGCGCGTGTGCGGCCAGTAGTCCCACATCGCGCGGTGCTGGGTGCAGCGGTTGTCCCAGAAGGCGATGGCATTCTCGGTCCAGCGGAAGCGGCACTGGAACAGCGGGTTCTCGGCGTGCTGGTAGAGATAGGCGAGCATCGCATCGCTCTCGTCGCGCGGGATGCCGTTGATGTGGCGGGTGAAGCCGCGGTTGACGTAGAGCGCCTTCCTCCCCGTCACCGGGTGCGTGCGCACCACCGGATGCTCGGCGCTCGGATAGGACGGACGATCGGCGACGCCGTAATTGGCGTAAAGCCCGCGATAGATCGGCTCGCCGTCATGCAGCGCGGTCAGCCCGTCGAGATACGCCTTCATCCGGTCCGACAGCGCCTCATATGCGGCGTACATGTTGGCGAACAGCGTGTCGCCGCCGCGCGGCGGGCACTGCTTGATGTAGAGGATCGAGCCCATCGGCGGCTCGAGATCGCAGGACACGTCCGAATGCCAGCCCTCGCCGTTCGCTCGCGGCGAGTTCTTGTCGGCGTAGATCTTCATCAGCGCCGGATCTTCGTCCTCGTGCGGCGCGGCGGGGTGGAAATGCAGCTCGCCGAACTTGCGGCCGAACGCGAGATGCTGTTTTGGCGTGATGTCTTGATCGCGGAAGAAGATGACGAGGTTTTCGGCAAGCGCGCGGTGGATCTCGTCCATCTGCCGGTTGGAGCGGGCATCGCCATCGACGAGGCTGCCGATATCGACGCCGGATATTTCCGCGCCGATGATGGGGGTGAGCTTTTCGACCGCGATGGTCTCGTAGGCCGCGCCGTCTTCGGCCGTGTGGCGGTAGCGCGGACCTTGCTTGCCGGCGAGTGAGCTCATGGCATGTCTCCCGATCATTTTGATTGGAAGACATCGTAGCCCGGATGGAGCGAAGCGCAATCCGGGAACGGGTCGTTCCACGGTGGGCAATGCCCCGGATTTCGCTGCGCTCCATCCAGGCTACGGTCGCGCAAAAAATAAGGCGGGTTGCTTTTGGCAAACCCGCCTTACGATTCCAATGTTTGGGAGACGCTTACTCCGCCGCGGTCACCGGCACCTTGGCGCCCTGGCCGTAGCGCTGGTCGATATAGTCGATCACCAGCGCCTTGAAGTCGGCGGAGATGGTCGGGCCGCGCAGCGTGCGGAATTTCTTGCCGTCGACGAAGACGGGCGCGGCCGGCGCTTCGCCGGTGCCCGGCAGCGAGATGCCGATATTGGCGTGCTTGGATTCGCCGGGGCCGTTGACGATGCAGCCCATCACCGCGACGTTGAGCTCTTCGACGCCCGGATATTTCGTCTTCCAGCCCGGCATCTCGTCGCGGATGAACGCCTGGATCGAGCTCGCCAGCTCCTGGAACGTGGTCGATGTGGTGCGGCCGCAGCCGGGGCATGCCGCGACCAGCGGCACGAAGGTGCGGAAGCCCATGGTCTGCAGCAATTCCTGGCCGACCTGCACTTCGCGGGTGCGGTCGCCGCCGGGCTCCGGCGTCAGCGAGATGCGGATGGTGTCGCCGATGCCCTGCTGAAGCAGGATGCCGAGCGCGGCCGACGAGGCCACGATGCCCTTGGTGCCCATGCCGGCCTCGGTGAGACCGAGATGGATGGCGTAATCGGAACGCGCCGCGAGATCCTGATAGACCGCGATGAGATCCTGCACCGCCGAGACCTTTGCGGACAGGATGATGCGATCCTTGGGCATGCCGAGCTCTTCGGCGCGTGCGGCCGAGAGCAGCGCCGACTGCACCATCGCCTCGCGCGTCACCGCGCGCACATCGCGCGGATTGGCGGACGCGGCGTTCTCGTCCATCAGCTTGGTCAGCAGCTCCTGGTCGAGCGAACCCCAATTGGCGCCGATGCGGACCGGCTTGCCGTTCTTGTTCGCGATCTCGATGATGTCGGCGAACTGGGTGTCGCGCTTGTCCTTGAAGCCGACATTGCCGGGATTGATGCGATATTTCGCGAGCGCCTCGGCGCAGGCCGGATAGGCCGCGAGCAGCTTGTGGCCGATATAGTGGAAGTCGCCGATCAGCGGCGTGGTGATGCCACGCTTGGCCAGGCCGTCGCGGATATGCGGAACGGCAGCAGCGGCCTCCTCGCGGTCCACGGTGATGCGGACCATTTCGGAGCCGGCGCGCGCAAGCGCTGCGACCTGGGCGATGGTGCCGTCGATGTCGGCGGTGTCGGTGTTGGTCATCGACTGCACGACGATCGGCGCACCGCCGCCGACGGCGACGTCGCCGACCTTGACCTGGGTGGTCCGGTGCCGGGGCGCCGGGCCCGCGATGTCGGAATCAATGGGGTTTTCGAGCTTGTTCATGGGGTCCAAATATCAGGTTTTGGTGACGTTGAGCAATGCATCGCGCGGCGCCGCAGCCGTTGAGCTGGGACGGTTAACCAGAAAAAGCCCAGCAATTACAAGGATCGCAGCGGCCCCGAATGTCAGGCTCAAGGTGTCGTGCATGATGAAATAGCTACCCACCACGCCAAACAAAGGGGTGATGAAGGTAAAAGCCGACAATTTGCTGGCCGAATAGGTCTTCACCAGCGCGAACCAAAGCGTGAACGTGGTTCCGACCACCCAGATCGCCTGGAAGGCCATCAGGCCGAGCGACAGCGGCGACGGGGTCTGGGTTATGGTCTCCCCAAACAGCCAGGCGGCGGTGCCCAGGATCGGGATCGAGGTCGCGACCTGATAGCCGAGTGCCTTTTCCGGCGCCGCGAAGCGCAGCCGGGTGCCCTTGGCGACCAGTGTGGTCGCCGCCCAAAGCCCTGCGCCGGCCACGATCAGGAGGTCGCCGAGCAGGATGTGCGAATCCACATTGGGCTGCGGCACGCCGATCGCGAGCGCAACTCCGGCAAAGCTCACAGCCGGCCCCAGCCATTGGGTGCCGCCGAGCCGCTCGCCGAGCACCTGGTAGGACCCGAGCGCGACGAAGAACGGCGCCGTGTAGAGGAACACCACCGCGCGCGAGGCCGAGGTCAGGCGCAGGCCCTGGAAGATCAGCACGAACTCGACGCCGAACATCAGCCCGGCGATCAGGCCGGCCTTCCACGTGCCGTCGCGCTCGAAGAATTTGACGCCGCGCAAGCTGCCGATAATGAACAGCACGGGCAACGCACCCATCGAGCGGATCATCGCCTGGAGCATCGGCGGCACCTCCGGCAGCACCAGCTTCACTGCGATCTGATTGAAACCCCAGGTCAGGCACAGCATGAGCATCAGGGCGATGGCGCCGGCACTGAGGGGGCGACCGGCGGACGGTATGGCTTGTGGTGCGGACATTTCTTCCCGAATACCGGCTTGCGCCGTTGTTGCTTTATGCAGCTTTCTGACAATGGGCGCAGACGCCCGTGATCTCCACCACGGACAGTTTTGGTGCGAAGCCTGAGCTGCGCGCCGCGGCATTGAGGTCCTTGGCGAAGGACGCCGACGGGATCTCGCCGACCAGGCCGCAGCGCTCGCAGATCAGGAACGCCACCGCCGAGGTCGCGTCGTGGTCGTGGGCGGCGCAGGCGAGATAGGCGTTGCGGCTTTCGATGCGGTGCACGAGGCCGTTGGCCATCAGGAAATCGAGCGCACGGTAAACCGTGATCGGCGCCGGCCGCGGCATCGACTTGGCGAGCTCGTCGATGATCTCATAGGCGCCGAGCGGCCGGTGGCTGGAGAGCAGCGCCCCCAGCACCTGGCGGCGGATCGGCGTGAATTTCTGCGCGCGAGCCTCGCAAACCGTCTCGGCGTGCGCCAGCGCGTCCGCGGTGCAGCGGCCGTGATCGTGGTCAGGCGTCGGAAATGCCGGCTTTGCGAGGGTCATGTGGCCTGCCTTCTAGCATTTCGGCCGTGGAACCCAAAGCGCGACCGGGAATGCGCCTGTCAGCCATGCTCTTGCTGCGGGACAGCGTCCCGCTAATCCGCCACGAAATAATCATAAGCTTGCTTATTATAGTCAAGCTCATTGGAGATAACGTTATGACCCGCGGGTCCGTCGACCAGAACTTCCTGTTCACGCTCGGTGAACTCTACCGCCTCTTGCGGGTCTATGCCGACAAGGAGGCATCGCGCTTCGGCATCACCCGCGCGCAATGGGCGGTCCTGGCCAAGGTCGAGCGCAGCGAGGGCATGAAGCAGTCGGAACTCGCCGAGTTGCTGGAGATGCAGCCGATCACGCTGACGCGCCTGATCGACAAGCTCTGCGACAGCGACTGGATCGAGCGCCGCAGCGATGCCTCGGACCGCCGCGTCAAGCGCCTCTATCTCAAGAAGGCCGGCCGTGCGCTGCTCGGCAAGATGAGCGGCCTGAAATCGGAACTCACGGCGAACGCACTCGACGGCATCAGCCCGGCGGACGCCCACCGTCTCCTCACCCAACTCGAATCCATCAAGGAAAACGTGCGTAACGCGATCCAGACATCCGGCGCGGAACAAGCGCGTAAGGAGCAGCGCTATGGCTGATCAAGTCCTCAAGTTCCAGCCCGAGCAGAAGAGCGACAGCGGCAAGCCCACCAAGAAAGCCGGCACCGATCCGCGCCGCCGCCTGGTGGCGGGCCTGCGCCGCTATCGCCGCTTCCTGCTCCTGGTCGTGCTGCCGCTCGTCGTCGCCGTCGGCGGCCTCACCTTCTATCTGAACGGCGGCCGCTACGTCGGCACTGACGATGCCTATGTCGGCGCGCAGAAGGTCCTGGTGACGCCCGACATCTCCGGCAAGATCCAGAAGGTCGTCGTGAGGGAAGGCCAGATCGTCAAGCAAGGCGACGAGCTGTTCGAGATCGATCCCGTGCCGTTCCGCCTCGCGGTGGACGAGGCCAGGGCGCAGCTGATGCAGGCGCAGTCGACTTATGACAACCTCCGCGCCAACATCAAGATCTACGGCGACATGCTCAACCTTGCGCAACAGGGCGTCGACCTGAAGCAGCGCGACGTCGAGCGCAAGCAGGCGCTGGTAAAGAACAGCTACGGCTCGCAACTCGACCTCGACAACTCCGCGAACGCGCTGGTCACATCAGGTTCGATCGCGCAATACGTCAAGCAGCAGATCTCGACGGCCAAGACGCAGCTGCTCGGCGACACCGACCTGCCGCTGGAGAAATTCCCGCCTTACGCGCAGGCCAAGTCCAAGCTCGACAATGCCGAGCGCAATCTCGACCACGCCGTGGTGCGGGCATCGATGGGCGGCGTTGCGACGCAGGTCGAGCAGATTCAGCTCGGCCGCTACGTCACCGCCGGCACGCCAGTGTTCTCCATCATCGACGTCGCTCACCCCTGGGTCGACGCCAATCCGAAGGAGAGCGACCTCACCCACGTCACCGAGGGACAGCCTGTGACGCTCGAGGTCGACGCGTTCACGAACCACGTCTTCAAGGGCAAGATCGGCTCGCTTTCGCCCGGCACCGGCGCGCAATTCGCGATCCTGCCGCCGCAGAACGCCACGGGCAATTTCGTCAAGGTGGTGCAGCGCGTGCCTGTCAGGATCTATTTCGACGAGACCGACAAATACGTGCGAAAGCTGAAGGCCGGCATGAGCGTCTATGCCACCATCGACACCGGCCACAAGCGCTCGCTCGCCGGCCTGTTCGGATTGTCGGCGACGGCGAACCAGGACAAAGACCAGGACAAGGACTGATCCGATGTCCGGCCCCAATGCCAGCCTGATGGTCCCCGGCCTGCGCAGGAACATGGTGACGATCTGCGCCATGACCGCGACCATCATGCAGGCGCTGGACACCACCATCGCCAACGTCGCCTTGCCCTACATGCAGGGCTCACTGTCGGCCTCGCAGGACCAGATCAACTGGGTCTTGACCTCCTACATCGTCGCCGCCGCGATCATGACGGCGCCGGTGGGCTGGATCGCCAACCGCTTCGGCCGCAAGCGCATCTTCATCATCTGCGCCGCCGGCTTCACCTTCGCATCCGTGCTGTGCGGGCTGGCGCAGGACATCAACCAGATGGTGCTGTTCCGTCTGCTGCAAGGCGTGTTCGGCGCGGCCCTGGTGCCGCTGTCGCAATCGGTCATGCTCGATTATTACACGCTCCAGGAACGCGCCAAGGCGATGTCGATCTGGGGCATGGGCGTGATGATGGGCCCGATCATGGGCCCCTCGCTCGGCGCCTGGCTGACCGAGACCTATTCCTGGCACTGGGTGTTCTTCGTCAATTTGCCGTTCGGCGCCATCACCGTGCTCGGCCTGATCGTCTTCATGGACGAGACCCGGAAGGATATCAGCCTCAAATTCGACTGGTTCGGCTTTGCCGCGCTGGCGATCGCGATCGGCTCGCTTCAGCTCGCGCTTGACCGCGGCGAGCAATTGGGCTGGCTCGAATCCGGCGAGATCATCGCAGAATTCATTGTGTCGGCCGTCGCCTTCTACTTCTTCCTCGCGCACTCCTTCACGACGTCGACGCCGTTCATCCGCTTCGCGCTGTTCAAGGATCGCAACTTCGTCACCGGCTGCATGTTCATGGTCGTGATGGGGCTCGTGCTGTTCTCGACCATGGCGCTGGCCTCGCCCTACATGCAGAACGTGATCGGCTATCCCATCATCACCGCCGGCCTGCTGCTGGCGAGCCGCGGCTTCGGTACCTTCTTCGCGATGATGCTGGTTGGCCGCATGATGCGTTATTTCGAGGCACGCACGCTGATCATCACCGGCCTGACGCTGACCGCGGGCTCGCTGTTCCAGATGACCGGGTGGACCGACCTGACCCAGGTGCCGGAGATCGTTACCGTCAGCGTCATCCAGGGCTTCGGCTTCGGCCTCGTCTTCGTGCCGCTCTCGACGGTGGCGTTCCTGACCCTGTCGAACGAGCTGCGGACCGACGGCACCGCGATGCTGACCCTGATGCGCAACGTCGCGAGCTCGGTCGGCATCTCCGTCGTCATCGCCGAGCTGACGCAGGGAACGCGGCGGACCTACGCGATCCTGTCCGAGTACGTCAACCCGTTCAACCACGCGCTCCAGATGCCCAGCGTCAGCGGCATGATCAATCTCTCCACCGACGCCGGCCGCGCCATGGCCGACAGGATGGTCAGCGTGCAGGCGCAGATCATCGCGTTCGCACACGACTATATGCTGGTGATGATCTTCATCCTCTGCACCATCCCGCTCGCCTTGCTGATCGGCTCGACCAAGGCCACGCTGCGCAAGCAGGCCGCGGGGCCGGAACATGCGGTGATGGAGTAACCACAGGTGTCATGCCCCGGCTTGACCGGGGCATTCAGTACGCCGCAGCTTCTCCGAATCCCACAACCGTCTCTGGAATACTGGGTCGCCCGGTCAAGCCGGGCAACGACAGCGAACAGGTGGCACGAGCTTCTACAACAACTCCTCGCAGCCCAAATCGTCCACCGCCATCATCACCCGCTCCAGATTATTCCACCAGATCAACGGCGGGATGTTGATGCTCCACTGCCAGACCGGCTTGGTGATGTGCCAGAGCACGGACCAACGGTAGTCGCGATCGAGCGCACCTCGCGTGTAGCCCGTGATGCCGCTTTCGATCAGCGTGTCATGATAGAAATTGAGCAGCGAGCGTTCGAGCGCCTGCCGTCGCTCCGGGTACCATTGCATCGCCATCATGTAGGCGAGATCGTTGGTCGGGACGTCGATGCCCCATAGGTCGAAGTCGAAGATGCGCGCGGTATCGGCGACACCGGTGCGGGGCAGCAGGAAATTCCAGCTATGGGCATCACCATGGGTGATGCTGAGATGACGGCGCGAATGATAGCGCTCGGATAGCCGGGCCGACTGATCGATGAGGCGACGGTAGATGAGGCGTCGCTCCTCGCTGAGACGGTCACCGAGCAAATCGGCAAAGCGGTCGTAATGACCCGCGAACGCCTCCATGTGCTGCGTGCTGTCTGCGGTGCTCGCCCAGCTGCCGACGGTCTCGCCGAGATCGGGATGGTCCCACCAGGCCGCATGCCAGCGCGCCAGCGTCGTGACGATCGCGATCGCCTGCTCGCGTGACGGCGGCAGCGGCCATTGCGTTGCGACCTCGTGGCTGTCGGTGAGATCCTCGAGCAGCAGGTGCCAGGCGAGGCTTTCTTCGTCGAAATGCGCGTCGAAGCAGCGCGGCACCAATCCCAGCGGCATCTTCGGCGCAGGCTGCGTGTAGTACGCCACCTCGTGCCGGCCGGCATTGGCGAGCGTCTGCGCAAACGCGGAATTGGCGGTCTTCAGGATCAGCGATTGCGGCGCACCGGCGGATTCCCCGACATAGCGCAGGCCGAGGCGGACGATGTGTGACACGACGGTGTCACGCTGATGCAGCACCTTCACCTCGCGCACGGCGCCAGCGTCCAGCACGCCACCCCTGCGCAGCGCAGCCGTCAGTTGGGCGGGCTCAACGACCGCCGGCAGTTGTGGAGGTGTCATGACCACGATGCCCCTGTCCCGCGCAATACTGCACGATCACAACCCCACGCACCAGCCGCAGACCCGGCGCCCGGCTCAAGCCGCTGCGGTCGAGTCGCGCACGGTCCGGACGACGACCGACCGCAGCGATTCCAGGTTGGCCGCCATGCCCGCGATCGCCTGCCTCACCTCCGTGGCGCGCTCGTCCACCGAGGCGGCGTCGCGGCTGACATTGGCGATCTTGGCCGAGACCTCCTTCGCAGCGGATGCCGATTCGGAAATCGACCGCGCGATCTCCCGCGTCGCGGAGTCCTGCTCTTCCATCGCCGCCGCGACCGACGTCGCCACGCCGTCGATCTCGACGATGTGGCCTCCCATCGTCTCGACGGCATCGACTGCGGCCTGCGTCGAGGCCTGCACCTCGGCGATCAGGCGCCCGATCTCTTCGGTGGATTTGGCGGTCTGGTCGGACAGCGATTTCACTTCGGCCGCAACCACCGCAAAGCCGCGGCCGGCTTCGCCGGCCCGCGCGGCCTCGATCGTGGCATTGAGCGCCAGGAGGTTGGTCTGGCCGGCGATGCCGCCAATGAGGTCGGAGACCTCCGCAATCTTCTTCACCGCGCCCGCCAGCGCCTGGATGGTCGAACGCGCCTGCTCGCGGCCCGCGACCGCCGATTTCGTGACAGTGCTGGTCCGCGCCACCTGCGTTGCGATGTCCCGGATCGAGGCGCTCAGTTCTTCGGCCGCGGCCGAGACGGTCTGCGAGCTGCCCAGCGCCTGGGTGGACGCCGAGGCCACCGCCTGCGACTCCGCAGACAGCGACCGGGCGATCTCGGACAGGCTGGAGGCGGCCCGTTCGACACCCTGGCTCGCCACGCTCGCGGAATCGACCGAGCGGCCGGTCTCGCGCTCGACGGTCTCGGCCATCTGGTGCAGGGCACCGCGCTTGGCCGTCGCGGCCTCCTGCTCCTTCCGCAACTGCTCCTCGCGCAGCCGCGAATTCTCGATCGCCCCCTGCTTGAACACCTGGAGCGCCCCCGCCATCGAGCCGACCTCGTCCTGGCGGTGCGCGAAGGGGATGTCGGCGGCGAGGTCGCCGGTCGCGAGCTTCTGCATCGTGTCCGTCATGCGCACGATCGGGCGCACCACGCCAAACGCGACGCCGAGCAGGCCGGCGGCAATGAAGGCCAGGACGGCTGCGGAGACGCCGAGGAGAATGTAGAGGATCGAGCTGTCGCGCTCGGCCGCCAGCTTCTCCATGTCGGCATTCTGCTTGTTGGCGCTCTCGACGATGCTGTCGATGACGGCGCGGTGCGCGGTATAGGCGTCCTTGAGCTGCGCATAGGCGCGTTCGGCGCCGGCCACGTCCTTGGCTTTGAGGGCCGGCAGGAGCTGGTCGGACAAAAGCTTCCAGAACTTCTGCACCTCGGCGTCGGATTTCGACACCAGCGCCGTCTTCAGATCGGTGGAGAGGCTGGAGGTGGTCCAGAATGCCTTGCGCTCATCGTAATCCTTGCGGAGCTGGACCAGGCGTTCGCCATGGGCCGACAGCTGGTCCGGCTCGCGCATAGCGAGCGTGGCCTCGAGATAGGCTTCGATCACATATTCGGGCGGCGGCAGGATGTCCGCGATGAGGTCGTTGCCGAGCTTGATGTCGGAATAAAGCGGACCGCCGACCTTGAGCTCGCGCAGGGCGTAAAGGCTGGTCGAGACGACGGCAGTAAAGCCGATGGCGAGCACGATCCCGAATGCAATGACCGCAGAAGAAAGCGAGAGACGAATTTTCATGGAACAATCCAATGGCGCAGGTCGAAATCCGAACGGACCCTAAACAACTGCGGTAAACACGGGATTGCTTCGCGCGGAAATTGTATCCCGCGGGCACCGGAAAATTACGAAAAGAGGACGTCAGTCGGTCGTTTTTGAGTCAGCGAGACCGACTCGGGGCACGAACAGAAACGTCTCAGGCCCGATGAAACGCAGCAACCAGCTCAGTTGCGCTGGATGAGAAACGCGCGGCGGCTGTCGATATCGCCGCCACGCGTTGCTGCCTCACATGTCGAAGAAGACCGTCTCGTCGTCGCCCTGAAGCCGCAGGTCGAGCCGATAGACCGCCTTCCCCGCCTCGCGCGTCGCGATCAGCGTCGCGCGGCGATCGGCCGGCACCAGTCCCAGCACGGGATCGGCGGCATTGCCGGCCTCGTCGCTGAAATAGATACGGGTGTAGAGATGCCGCAGCATGCCGCGGCCGAACACCGCAAGCACGATGTGCGGCGCCTGTGGCTTGCCGTCGGGATCGGGCACCGCGCCCGGCTTGATGGTGTCGAAGGAGTAATTGCCGTCCTTGTCGGTGCCGCAGCGGGCAAAGCCGCGGAAGCTGGCATTGGGCAACGCGCGCTTGTCCTGGGGGTCGGCGAAGCGGCCCTGCGCATCCGCCTGCCAGATCTCCAGCATGACGTCGGGCACCACGACGCCGTCGCCGTCGAACACGCGGCCTTCGATGCGGAGGCGATCGCCGGTGACGTCGGGCGTCAGCGTCGAGTTGGTGAACGCGTCGTTCCAGGCGTATTCGCCGGTCGGCGTCAGGCCGTATTTGAAGAACGGACCGACGGTCTGCGATGGGGTAATACCGTTGTCCTGCACTTAAGTGTTCTCCATTGGCGTGGCGTTCTTGCCGCGCAGCACGATGTCAAAGCGGTAGCACAGCGCCCATTCGGGCTGCGTGTTCTCGAGGTCGAATGACGACACCATCCGCGCCCGCGCCTTCTCGTCCGGCACCGAGTTGAAGATCGGGTCGAACGGGAACAGCGGGTCAGCAGGGAAATACATCTGCGTCACGAGGCGCGTGACGAACGAATGGCCGAACACCGACAGATGGATATGCGCGGGACGCCAGGCGTTGTGGTGATTGCCCCAGGGATAGGCGCCAGGCTTGATGGTCACGAAACGGTAGTAGCCATCGGCATCGCTCACGGTGCGGCCCGCGCCGGTGAAGTTCGGATCGAGCGGCGCCGGGTGCTGGTCGCGGACGTGGACGTAGCGGCCGCAGGAATTGGCCTGCCAGATCTCGACCAGCGAGTTCGGCACGCCGCGGCCGTCCTCGTCGCGCACATGGCCATGCACGATGATGCGCTCACCGATCGGCTCGCCGGTATGCTGGGTGGTGAGATCGGCATCGCCCTCGCGCACGGTCTCGTGGCCGTAGACCGGGCCGGTCAATTCCGACAGCGTGTGCCGCATCGGGATCAAGGGCTTGTTCGGCGCGCGCTTGATCGAGCTCTTGTATTCGGGCGACAGCGGCAGCGGATGCGCCTTGTTGCTGTCGACGGGATAGATGAATGTCATTGGCGAACTCCTCCCCGGCCATTTTGCTCCGGCCGGTCAACGCTTCCCCCGATCATTATAGAACATAACTAATCTAGGGAAGCGGGTTTGGCAGGTGTCCTGCGCCGCCAGGACCACGCTATTTGATCGGCGGACGCGGCAGCACGGCCTCACCGGCCTCCAGCCGGTAGGTGTGGTCGAGCGAATACCAGGGGGTCGGGACGTCTCGTGCGGTCGGATGCGGCGTGTCGTGGCGCTGGAACTTGCCGATCAGTGCCTGCGTCACCCCGAACTGCACGTCGCTGTCGATATGCGGGTCGGCGGGGTCGTAGACCTGCGAGATCAGCACCTTGAATCCGGGCTTGAAGATCAGGGCGTGCAGATGCGCGGGCCGATAGGGATGCCGGCTCTGCGCCTCCAGGAGGCGGCCGACCACGCCGTCGGTTGGAATGGGGTAGCCGACCATCATCACCGAGCGGAAGGCGAAGCGTCCGTCCTGGTCGGTCGTGAACTTGCCGCGCAGGTTCATGTCGGCCTGATCAGGGTCCTGGTTCTCGTAGAGACCGACCGGCGAGGCGTGCCAGACATCGACCTCCGCACCCGTGACGGGACGGCCGTCTTTGTCGACGACGCGGCCGCTGACGAACAGCGGCGCGCCGGGCGTCTCCGAGCGGACGATCGAGCCGCCATTCTCGACCCGCGGCGAGTTCAGCCGCCAGAACGGGCCGAGCAGCGACTGATCGGTTTCGGTATTGCCCTGATCGCCGTTGTTGAGCAGGCACACCAGCGGCGAGACGCCGAGCGAGCCCGCCATCAGCACGACTTCGTTGTGCGTGTCGGTCGTGAGCTTGCCGAGCTCGGCCACGATCGCGGTCGCGTCCCGGAATTCCTTCTCGGTCAGGCGGACATCGCGGACGAAGGCGTGCAGATGCTTGACCAGGGAGACCATGATCTGGCGCAGCCGCGGATCGGACGTCCGCTCCATCACCGCCAGTGCAGCGGCCGTGACGTCCTGCTCGCGCTCGATGATCATGCTCGTCTCCGGATTACCCGTCATTCCGGGCGCGAGTGAAACGAACGAGCCCGGAATCTTCGCCTCTCCCCGCAAGCGGGGAGAGGGAGAGGAGAAAGCTCAGTTCAGCTTCTCGATCGCGACGGCAACACCCTGGCCGACGCCGACGCACATCGTGGCCAGCGCCAGCTTGCCGCCGCGCTTTTCCATGCCGTGGACGGCGGTGAGCGCGAGGCGCGCGCCGCTCATGCCGAGGGGATGGCCGAGCGCGATGGCGCCGCCGTGCGGATTGACGAAATCGGCATCGTCGGCAACGCCGAGCTGGCGCATGCAGGCGATGCCTTGCGAGGCGAAGGCCTCGTTGAGCTCGATCAGGTCGAAATCGCTGATCTTCTTGCCGAGGCGCTCCATCAGCTTGCGGGTCGCCGGCACCGGGCCGATGCCCATGATGCGCGGCGGCACGCCGGCCGAGGCGAGGCCGAGGATGCGGGCGCGCGGCGTGAGGCCATGCTTCTTCACGGCGGCTTCAGAGGCCAGGATCATCGCGGCCGCGCCGTCATTGACGCCGGAGGCGTTGCCGGCGGTCACGGTGCCGGGATTGCGCACGATCGGCTTCAATTTTGCCAAGCCTTCCAGCGTCGTCTCGGGGCGCGGATGCTCGTCCTTGTCGACCGTAATCGGGCCGGCCTTGCCGCCGGGGATGGTGATCGGCGTGATTTCCTCGGCGAAATAGCCCGCCGCGATCGCCGCGCCCGCGCGCTGCTGCGAGCGGATGGCGAAGGCATCCTGGTCGGCGCGCGAGACCTGGAATTCCTCGGCGACGTTCTCGCCGGTCTGCGGCATGGCGTCGACGCCATACTGCGCCTTCAACAGCGGATTGATGAAACGCCAGCCGATGGTGGTGTCGAAGATTTCGGCGGAGCGCGAGAAGGCTTCCTGCGCCTTGCCCATCACGAATGGTGCGCGGGTCATGGATTCGACGCCGCCCGCGATCGCAAGCTCGATCTCGCCGGAACGGATAGCGCGGCCGGCCGCGCCGACCGCGTCCAGTCCGGAGGCACAGAGCCGGTTCAGGGTCTGGCCGGGAACCGAATCCGGCAGGCCCGCAAGCAGCAGCGCCATGCGCGCGACGTTGCGGTTGTCCTCGCCGGCCTGGTTGGCGCAGCCGAAGAAGACTTCATCGACCTGTGCCCAATCGAGATTGGGATGCTTGGCCATCAGCGCCTTGATCGGGGCCGCCGCGAGGTCGTCGGCGCGCACCTTGGCGAGCGAGCCGCCGAAACGGCCGATCGGGGTCCGCACGGCATCGCAGATAAAGACATCACGCATCGTTGTTCTCCCTGAATGCCGCGGTCCGGCCCAAATTCTTCAATGTCCGCGGAGTTTTAGGAGGGCGCCCGCGGCAGGTCAATTGACGGTTTCTTGCTTGTTCCGAGGGGGGCGCACTCTGCCAACGCATGCCGTGGTGCGGACAACGTGGAAAACCTCCCCTCGCCGGCCAAACCGGTAGGAGCAGGAGGCGAAATTTTGTAGGTTGCGCCGCCCATGACAATGCAACAGCCGATACCTGTGCCGCCCCCTGACGAAGCGCCCACGCCGCCGGCGGAAGCCATCGCGCGCGTCACGCCGATGATGGAACAGTACCTTGAAATCAAGGCGGCTCATCAGGGCCTGCTGCTGTTCTACCGGATGGGCGACTTCTACGAGCTGTTCTTCGAGGACGCCGAGATCGCCTCGAAGACGCTCGGCATCGTCTTGACCAAGCGCGGCAAGCATCAGGGCGCCGACATCCCGATGTGCGGCGTGCCGGTCGAGCGTTCCGAGGACTATCTGCATCGCCTGATCAGCGCCGGCCACCGGGTCGCCGTGTGCGAGCAGACCGAGGATCCCGCCGCCGCCAAAGCGCGCGGCAACAAGAGCGTGGTGCGCCGTGGCGTGGTGCGGTTGGTCACGCCGGGCACGCTGACCGAGGACACGCTGTTAGACGCGCGCGCCAACAATTATCTGCTGGCGATCGCGCGCGCCCGCGCCTCCGGTGGCGGCGACCGCTTTGGGCTCGCCTGGATCGACATCTCGACCGCCGAATTCACGGTGATGGAATGCTCTAGCGGCGAGCTCGCCGCGACGCTGGCACGCATCAATCCGAACGAGGCGATCGTCACCGACGCGCTCTACAATGACAGCGAGCTTGGACAGACCTTGCGCGAGCTGCCGGCGGTGACGCCGCTGACCCGCGACGTCTTCGATGGCGCCACCGCCGAGAAGCGGCTGTGCGATTATTTCGCCGTCGCGACCATGGACGGGCTCGCGCAGCTCACGCGGCTCGAAGCGACCGCCGCAGCCGCCGCCGTCACCTATGTCGACCGCACCCAGGTCGGCAAGCATCCGCCGTTGTCGCCACCCGCGCGCGAGGCCTCGGGCGCGACCATGGCGATCGATCCGGCCACCCGCGCCAATCTCGAACTGACGCGAACGCTCGCGGGCGAACGCCGCGGCTCGCTGCTCGACGCCATAGACTGCACGGTGACCTCGGCCGGCTCGCGCCTGCTGGCGCAGCGGCTGGCCGCGCCGCTGACGGACGCGCCCGCAATCGCGCGGCGGCTCGATGCCGTGAGCGCCTTCGTTGCGGACTCCGCTGCGCGTGAAGACATCCGCAGCATCCTGCGCGGCGCGCCCGACATGTCGCGGGCGCTGGCCCGCCTCTCGGTCGGCCGCGGCGGACCGCGCGACCTCGCCGGCCTGCGCGACGGCATCATCGCCGCCGACCAGGTGCTGATGCGGCTTTCCGAGCTCGACCAGCCGCCGCAGGAGATCGCCGTGGTGATGGCGGCCTTGCAGCGTCCGTCGCGCGAGCTCGCATCCGAGTTTGCCCGCGCCCTCGACGAGCAGCTGCCGCTGATCAAGCGCGACGGCGGCTTCGTACGCCAAGGCTACGAGCCCGCGCTCGACGAAACGCGAAGCCTGCGCGACGCCTCGCGCCTGGTGGTGGCCTCGATGCAGGCGCGCTACGCCGATCATACCGGCGTGAAGGGCCTCAAGATCCGGCACAACAACGTGCTCGGCTATTTCGTCGAGGTCACCGCGCAGCACGGCGACAAGCTGATGTCGGCGCCGCTGAATGCGACCTTCATCCATCGCCAGACGCTGGCCGGACAGGTGCGCTTCACCACCTCGGAGCTCGGCGAGATCGAGGCCAAGATCGCCAATGCCGGCGACCGCGCGCTCGGGCTCGAGCTCGAGATCTTCGAGCGGCTGTCCGCAAAGGCGCTTGATATCAGCGACGATCTGCGCGCCGCCGCCCACGCCTTCGCGCTGCTCGACGTCGCGACCTCGCTGGCCAAGCTCGCGGTCGACGACAATTATGTGCGGCCGGACGTGGATGGCTCCCTCGGCTTCGCGATCGAAGCCGGCCGCCATCCCGTCGTGGAACAGGCGCTCAAGCGCAATGGCGAGCCGTTCATTGCCAATGCCTGCGATCTCTCGCCAACACCGGCGCAAAAATCCGGCCAGCTCTGGCTGCTCACTGGTCCCAACATGGCCGGTAAATCGACTTTCCTGCGCCAGAACGCGCTGATCGCGCTGCTGGCGCAGATCGGCAGCTTCGTGCCGGCCACGCGCGCGCGGATCGGCATCATCGACCGCCTGTTCTCGCGCGTCGGCGCCGCCGACGACCTCGCGCGCGGCCGCTCCACCTTCATGGTGGAGATGGTCGAGACCGCAGCGATCCTGAACCAGGCCGGCGAGCGCGCGCTCGTGATCCTCGACGAGATCGGCCGCGGCACCGCGACGTTCGACGGCCTCTCCATCGCCTGGGCCGCGATCGAGCATCTGCACGAGAGCAACCGCTGCCGCACGCTGTTCGCGACGCATTATCACGAGCTGACGGCGCTCTCGGCAAAACTGCCGCGGATGTTCAACGCGACGGTGCGGGTGAAGGAATGGCAGGGCAATGTCGTGTTCCTGCACGAGGTGCTGCCGGGCTCGGCCGACCGCTCCTACGGCATCCAGGTCGCCAAGCTCGCCGGCCTGCCGCCGGCGGTGATCACGCGCGCCAAATCGGTGCTGGCAAAACTCGAGGCCCAAGACCGCGGCCAGACCGCCCGCGCCCTCGCCGACGATCTGCCGCTGTTCGCGGTGCCCTCGCGCGCCGCCGCCGAAGCCGCACCGCCGACCGAGGCCGAGCTATTGATGGACGCCGTGAAGGCCCTCCACCCGGACGAGATGTCCCCGCGCGAGGCGCTGGATGCGCTCTATGCGTTGAAGGCCAAGCTGCCGAAGCAGTGACGGTGCCGTAGGGTGGGCAAAGCGCAGCGTGCCCACCATTCAACGACCAATTCGCGGAAAGATGGTGGGCACGGCGCGCGAAGAGCGCGCCTTTGCCCACCCTACGACTTCTGCGCGCTTGGCTTACGCCCTTGCCGCCATCGCAGCAGCTTCCGCGGCGGCGCGCTGCATGCTGGTCGACATCTCGTTCGTGACCGTGCTCTGCTCCTCGACGGCGGCGGCTGTCGAGGTGACGTATTCGCTGACGTTGTTGATGGCCTGCTTGATCGAGCCGAGCGCGCTGACGACGTCCCCGGAGATGCCGTTGAGGCTGCCGATCTCCTGGCCGATCTTGTCGGTCGCCTGTCTCGCCTGATTGGCGAGGCTCTTCACCTCGGAAGCGACCACCGCGAAGCCGCGGCCAGCCTCGCCGGCGCGCGCCGATTCGATCGTGGCGTTGAGCGCGAGCAGGTTGATCTGGCTGGTAATGCTGTTGATCATCTCGATGATGCCGCTCATCGCCTTCGCCGCTTCGGTCAGCCGCTGCGCCTGCGCGTCGGCAGAGGCAACCTGCTCCACCGCGCTCATCGCGGTCTCGCGGGACTTGGTCATCGCTTCGGAGATCTCGCGCACCGACGCGTTCAGCTCCTCCGAGCCTGCGGCGACCGATTCCATCATGCCGCGGACGCGCTCATTGCCCATGCGGACCAGCACCTGCCGCGTGGTGTCAGTGGCGTATTTCACGACCTTGAACGGCTTGCCGTTGAGATCGAGGATCGGGTTGTAGGAGGCCTGGATGTAGACCTCCTTGCCGCCCTTGCCGATGCGCTTGTATTCAGCCGCCTGGTACTGGCCGCGATTGAGCGTTGCCCAGAACTCGCGATAGACAGCGCCGTCGCGCTCCGACGGCTCGACGAACATGCTGTGATGCTTGCCCTTGATCTCGGCCAGCGAATAGCCGAGCGTGCCGAGAAAATTGGCATTGGCGGTGATGATCGTGCCGTCCATGTTGAATTCGATCACGGCCTGCGCCTTGTCGATCGCCGATATCTGACCAGCGAGGTCGGCGTTCTTCAGCTTCTCCGCGGTGACGTCGGTCGCAAATTTGGCAACGCCGAACGGCTTGCCGTTCTCGTCGAGCAGCGGGTTATAAGAGGCGAGGATCCAGACCTCGCGGCCGCCCTTGCCGATACGCTTGTATTCGCCCGCCTGGTATTCACCGCGGTTGAGCCTGGCCCAGAATTCGCGATAGGCCGCGCTGTCGCGCTCAGCGGGGGCTACGAACAGGCTGTGATGCTTGCCCTCGATCTCGGCCAGCGAATAGCCGAGCGCCTGGCAGAAATTCTGGTTCGCAGTCACGATAGTGCCGTCGAGCTTGAACTCGATGACGGCCTGGGCGCGGCCGATGGCGGACACCTTGGAGGCTTCCGTCATGGCATTGATCTTCTTCGCGGTGATATCGGTCGCGATCTTCACGACCTTGACTGGCTTGCCGTCGCCGTCAAGCACGGGATTATACGACGCCTCGATCCAGATCTCGCGACCGCCCTTTGCAATCCGCTTGAACTCCGCGGCCTGGAACTCGCCGCTCTTCAACGCGGACCAGAACGCCTTGTACGCCGCGCCGCCTCGCTGATCGGCGGGCACGAACATGGAGTGATGCTTTCCCTTGATCTCCTCCAGCCCATAGCCCAGGGCCTTCAGGAAATTCTCGTTCGCGGTGAGGATGGTGCCATCCAGTGCAAATTCGATCGTCGCCTGCGAACGGCCGATGGCGTCGAGCTGTGCCTGGGCATTTCCATGGGGATTACGACCAAACATCAAAACATCTCCAGAATGGATCGCATGGTGCCGCAGCGCAACGCGCCTCGAAGACAGGCGAGCGGACGCCCTCGGACAGACCGAGCGTTGGAATATGACTAGCTGTGAACTATGTGGGTCCGTTCACGCGTACAGAGAACCCGCCTTGATGCCCATGTCCGCCCAAACGCGGAAACGACAACCGACGAGTAGCTTTACGGGGAATGCACCAAATTTAGATTAATGCACCTATCGGAATCGGGCAGCCCATCTCCGAAGAAATACGGAGTGATGGAACCGAAAATGGCCGGCGGAAGAAACGGCCGAAACGCGAATTAGCAACGATCGAATCGATACTTAGCGACGTCGCGACATGAACGGATCGCGGCCCCGCGCGCGCTTTTCCGCGCGTACCGTCCAGGATGCTGACCCATTAACGCAACGCCTTCCGGCGGCCGTCAGCGGCCCACCCTGGCAAACGGCTCGATCAGCTTCAAGGTGGCGGCGAGGCGGATGCTGCGCTTGCCGGCGAGCGCGATCGCTTCCATGTCGGCGCCCTTGTCATCGCAGTGGCCGGAGAAGCCGATGCCCACCTCATAGCCACCGAACAAGGGATGCTCGCTCTTTGCCAGCGTGTGTTCCTGATTGACGAATTCACCTTTCCAGCGACCGTTCGCCGAAGAATAGGCGCCGAGATAATAGAAGAAAGCATCGCCGCCGAGGATGCGGCCGTCGCGCAGCAACATCACGCCGGTATGGCCACCGGTAATTCCATCCAGCATCCGGATGTCGATCGAATAGAGTCCGCTGACGATGCCGCCCTCGCCGACCGCACCGGGCGGGGGAACGTCATCGTCGCCGAGCGGCGTCATCACGGCGCGAAACACCGAGGCGTCCTCGACCACTTCTCCCTCGAAGCGGTAGAGCTTGCCCTGCGGTCGACCGCGAATGCTGATTGTGACGGCGTCGGAACTGACCAGCGACCTGTGCTGCGGCGACCGGCTGTGGCGCTTCGTCCGGAGCCTGGCGACGATTTCGCCGTCCACAATCTCGTAGGTGCCGAAGTGCGCGAAGGCCGTGTTGCCGCCAAGCATTTTCCCGGCATGGGCGTACAGCACGCTGCGGCCGGAGCCGTCGTTGATATCGTATTCGACCTTGTACAATCCCTCCACCGCACGCCCCGATCTTGCTCTGTTGCCAGTTTAGCGGGTCTGCCAGCCCGGGTAACTAACTATCCTGACGCAGGGTTGAGGTCCCAAGCGTAGCGTATCTCGCCTTACGAAGCGCGGCGCGGCTGATGCATCGGCCTCTTCCGTCGTCCCATCCACCACAGCGTCAGGTTCCAGCCGATGCAGGTGGCGAGTGCGCAACTCAAGCCGATCGCCGAGCCGAACTGCGTGACGGCGACGTGCAGCACCGCAATAGCCAGACCGAAACCGAGCAGGCCCCAGGCGGAGTTGGCGAGCACGGCGGCGGTCGGCGGGCCGCCGATGCGCGGATGCAGGATCACCATCATGCTGGTGAACACAATCGGGTAGAGCGCGATGACGCCGCTCACCCGCGGGCCGACCCAGCCCGAGGTCGAGACCACGATCGCAACCAGCGTCGCGACCAGCGAGGCGCGGAATGGAATGTCGTACCAGCGACGCGTCACCAGCGGCATCTTCACATGGCGGTATCGTGCGAGCAGCGGAATGCAGATGCCGAAGGCGACCAGGTTGACGGCGAGCCCGGCGGTCAGGGTCCAGTCGAACAGGCGGATGATGGAGGCCAGCACGATCCACACCGCGACCGCGCTGCCGGCGCTCACCAGCAGATTGTTCCGCTGCGCCAGCACGACATAGGTGAGCCCAAGGACGATCGTCGCGGCGTTGACCGGAAGGCTCGATAGCGCGCCTTGCGCGATGAAGGCGGCGTCATGGTCGAGCGCGAGGAAGACGTAGGAAGGACCGGCCGAGATCGGCAAGGTCGCCACCAGTCCGCCGATCACCGGACCGGTGCGCTCGGCAATGAACGACGCGGACACGACGAACGCCGCGGCGATCGCCATGCGCAGGACGAGGAAGATGATGAAGTGGAGCTCGGGGGGCATTTTTTGCTTCTTACCCTGCCCTAGCGGGGGAGGGTCGGCTCGTACGGAGCGTAGCGAAATCAGAGACGGGGTGGGGTGACAGTCTCTCGACGGATACGGTGCCCGAGTGGAGAGATCACCCCACCCCGCTCGCGCTACGCGCGATCGACCCTCCCCCTCAAGGGGAGGGTCAGGAAGTCACATCCGCTGCATCGACACCGAAACCTTCGGGCCGTTCTTGATGGTCTGGTAGACCACGCAATAGCGCTCGGTGAGTTTGAGCAGCAGATCGAGCTTGTCCTGCGGCGCGTCGGTGTCGACCTCGAAGCGCAGGCGGATCTCGGCGAAGCCGACCGGGGTCTCCTTGTCGACGCCAAGCGTGCCGCGGAAATCGAGATCGCCCTCGGCATAGACGTTGCCGGTCTTCAGCGGGACCTCGATGGCGGTCGCGACCGATTTCAGCGTGACGCCGGCACATGCGACCAAGGCTTCCAGCAGCATGTCGCCGGAGCAAAGCTCGAGGCCGGAGCCGCCGGTGGCGGGATGCAGGCCCGCCATCGCGATGGCGCGGCCGGTCTCGACCTTGCAGGCGATGCCTTCGCTGTCGGTCGAGCCCTTGGCCTTCAGCGTGATCATCGCGGTCTTGGGATCGGTCTTGTAGCGTTCCTTGATCGGGGCCTGCATCTGGCGCAGTGCTGCGGCGTCCATCTTGTTCTCTCCCGGAAAAATCGTCCCTCGATGTACCGGCTCAGAGAGAAAATGTCACCACCACATGGCCTGACCGGGACCCTGGGTTGCGTCACGGTCGGGCACGTTGCGGTCAAGCGAACGGTCGAGTGACGTCAGCACACTTCGCTTGAAATTCTCGAACAGCGGCGAGTTGCGGTCGCGCGGACGGCCCAGATTGATCTCGATCTGGTCGAACAGCCGGCCCGGCCGCGGCCGCATCACCAAAACGCGATCAGCCAGCACCACGGCCTCGTCGACGTCATGTGTGACGAGGATCAAGGTCGGCCGGGTGTCGGCCCAGAGGTCGAGCAGATGATCCTGGAGATCCCTGCGGGTGAAGGCGTCGAGCGCCGAGAACGGCTCGTCGAGCAGCAGCACTTCCGGCTGCGGCACCAGCGCACGCGCGATCGCGACGCGCTGCGCCTGCCCGCCCGAGAGCTCGCGCGGCCAGGCCTGCGCCTTATCAGTGAGCCCGACGCGGGCGAGCGCGCGCGCCACCTTCTCGCGCCGCTCAGTCGCGGGCAGGTCGGCAAGGCCGAAGCCGATATTGTCGGCGACGCTGAGCCAGGGCAAAAGCCGCGGCTCCTGGAAGATGATGCCGATCTTGGCGTGCGGCGAACTGATCGCCTCGCTGTCGAGCGTCACCGTGCCTGCGCTCGCGCGATCGAGGCCGGCGATGGCGCGCAGCAGCGTGGACTTGCCGCAGCCGGAGCCGCCGATGATGGCGACGATCTCGCCCTGTTTGATCTCGGCGGAAAAACGCGCCAGCGCCTGCACGCCGTTGGGATAGGTCTTGCTGACCCGGTCGAGCGCCAGCATCGCGTTACGCTCCCTTCGCGCGCCCGAAGGCGTCCTGCCAGCGCAGGAACGGCGCGGCCCCGACCTCGATCAGCCAGTCGGTGAGCTTGCCGAGAATGGCGAAGATGACGATCGCGGCCAAAATCTGCGCGGGCTTGCCGAGCTGCTGGCCGTCGAGCAGGAGATAGCCAAGGCCTTCGGAAGCGCCGATCAGCTCGGCCGCCACCACGAACATCCAGCCCAGACCAAGGCCGACACGCAAGGACACCACATAGGCCGGCAGCACCGCGGGCAGCAGGATGCGGCGGATCATGGCGAACCCGGAGAGGCGGAAGGTGCGACCGACCTCGACGATCTTGCGATCGACGGAAAGGATCGCGCCCATCACGCCGAGATAGACCGGGAAGAACACGCCGACCGCGATCAGCGCGATCTTGGAGGTCTCGAAGATGCCGAGCCAGAGAATGAACAACGGCACCCAGGCGAGTGAAGGGATCGCACGCAGCGCCTGCACGGTCGGATCGAGCAGCCGCCGCGCCAGCGACCAATAGCCGGAGATGGCGCCGAGCACAGTGCCCGCGATCACGCCGAAAGCGAAGCCGAGGCCGACCCGCCACAGCGTCGCGGCGATGTGGCGGACCAGCTCTCCGGACCGGGCGAGCTCGGTGATGGTCGCAAAGACGCGCGAGGGGGGCGGCACCAGACGGCCGTTGGACCAGCCGGACCACACCACCAGCTCCCAGCCGAGTGCGAGGATGAGCGGCAGCAGGATTCCAAGCAACGGCCGCGCATAACGCGACAGCCGCGAGGGCGCGGCGGCGCTCTCGGCGGGTTCCGATGTCTGTTGCAGCACTGGCGCGTCGGAGATCATGGCCGGTAGGAAGCGCGTCTGGTGCGATATTGCAAGGGCACCTCTTACCCTCCCCTGGAGGGGGAGGGTCGCTGGGCATGCAGCGAAGCGAAATGCACAGCGGGGTGGGGTGATCTCTCCACACGGACACCGCTTCCGTGGAGAGACCGTCACCCGACCCCGCTCGCGCTTCGCGCGATCGACCCTCCCCCTCCAGGGGAGGGTAAGACGATCAATTCGTCGGCAGCGGGACCTGGTCGTCGATCAGGGCATCCAGCGTCGCCTTCACATCGACCTTGGCGTCGACGACGCCGGCCTGCTGGAGCGCGAGGCCGGCGGCGAGGATCGACTCGCGCTGGGGTGCGCCGATGCGGCTGTGGGTGAGCTCGGTGCGCTCCTTGAGCTGCTTGTCGACGACGGCGTCCGGCAGCTTGGTCACGGCGATGAAGGTCTTCTTCAGGTCGTCGTAATTCGCCAGTGAATATTTGCGGGCCTCTTCATACACCGCGAGCACGCGGCGGGCGGCGTCAGGATAGTCCTTCAAGAACTGCTCGCGCACATTGAGGATGCCCCAGGTGTTGGCATCCGCCTTGCGATAGAACAGTTTTGCACCTTCCTCGACCTCGGCCTGCGCCATCATCGGATCGAGGCTGGCCCAGGCATCGACATCGCCGCGGATCAGCGCGGTCTTGCCGTCGGCGTGCTGGAGCAGCACCGGCGTGATGTCCTTTTCGGTGAGGCCTGCACCGAGCAGCGCGCGCACCAGGAAGATGTGCGGATCGGTGCCGCGCGTCACCGCGACGCGCTTGCCCTTGAGATCAGCAACGCTCGCGATCTTGGAATCCTTTGATGTCACCAGCGCCGTCCATTCGGGACGCGAATAGACGTAGATCGACTTGATGGGGTTCCCGTTGATCTTCGCCACCAGCGCCGCCGAGCCCGCGGTCGAGCCGAAATCGATCGAGCCGGCGTTGAGGAATTCGAGCGCCTTGTTGGAGCCGGCCGACTGCACCCAAATGATGCTGACACCGTCCTTGGCGAATTCCTTTTCCAGCAGCCCCTTCTGCTTCAGGACCATCGACACCGGATTGTAGGTCGCCCAGTCGATGCGGATTTCCTTGAGCGGATCCGCCGCCCGTGCCGCAGGGGTCATGGCGAGCGCAACAGCCCCCGCCAACAGAATGCGTCGTGTAATCCCGGTCATGCCCAGCCTCCTCAAAAACTTCATTGTTTTTCAATGAGTTATTTCTAGAGGTCAACGAGAAAATCGCTATCCCGAAAGCCCCTCGGCCGAGAACGATTTTGCCCGAGGCCGGCCTTTTCCAGCATGGAACGACTATTGCCAGAGAATGGCGGGTGACAGCGCCTGTCACCTCTTATATCCGGTGAGACATGGACAGCGTCGCGACTGAGCACAAGGCCGAGGTGGACGATCGCTTCGACACCGCGCGGATCACCGCCGCGGTCGATGCGCTCGCCGAGAAGCATCAGGGACGTGAGGACACGTTCCGCACGGCCATGGCGCAATTGCTCAAGGCCGAGCTGATCGCGGCGCGCGCCGCGGCGCAGGCGATCCTGCTGAAGGACCGTCACGGAAGGCGCTGCGCCGAGCGGCTGTGCCACGTGCAGGACGAAATCATCCGCATCCTGTATTCGGCCGCGACCCGGCATCTCTACCGCTCGCCGATCCCGAGCGGCGCTGAGCGCATGGCGGTGGTCGCAACCGGCGGCTATGGCCGCGGCCTGATGGCGCCGGAATCCGACATCGATCTCCTGTTCATCCTGCCCTACAAGCAGACCGCCTGGGGTGAACAGGTGGCTGAGGCCATTCTCTACTGTCTCTGGGACATGGGACTGAAGGTCGGGCACGCCACGCGCTCGGTCGACGAATCGATCCGGCAGGCGCGCGGCGACATGACCATCCGCACCGCGATCCTGGAAACGCGCTTTCTGACCGGCGACCAGCCGCTCTATGACGAACTGGTCGCGCGCTTCGACAAGGACGTGGTGCAGGGCACGGCGTCCGAATTCGTCACCGCAAAGCTCGCCGAGCGCGAGGAGCGCCACCGCCGCGGCGGCCAGTCGCGCTACCTGGTCGAGCCCAACGTCAAGGACGGCAAGGGCGCCTTGCGCGACCTGCACACGCTGTTCTGGATCGCCAAATACGTCTACCGCGTCCGTGATACCGACGAGCTGGTCGAGCGCGGCGTGTTCGACGCGCAGGAATACCGCACCTTCCGCCGCTGCGCCGACTTCCTCTGGTCGGTGCGCTGCAATCTGCACTTCTACTCCGGCCGTGCGGAGGAGCGCCTCTCCTTCGATCTCCAGCGCGAGATCGCGGTCCGGCTCGGCTACACCTCGCATCCCGGCATGCAGGACGTCGAGCGCTTCATGAAGCACTACTTCCTGGTCGCCAAGGAAGTGGGCAACCTCACCGCCATCCTCTGCGCCAAGCTCGAGGACCAGCAGGCCAAGCCCGCGCCGGTGCTGAGCCGGATGATGGCGCGGCTGCGCCCCGCCCCCGCGAAGCGCCGCGTCCCCGACAGCGACGACTTCCTCGTCGACAACAACCGCATCAACGTCGCCGCGCCCGACGTGTTCAAGCACGATCCGGTCAATTTGATCCGGATCTTCCGCCTGGCGCAGAAGAACAACCTCGCATTCCATCCGGACGCGATGCGCGACGTGACGCGCTCGCTCGGACTGATCAACGCGCAGCTGCGCGAGAACCCGGAAGCCAACCGGTTGTTCATGGAGATCCTGACCTCCGACAACGCCGAGATCGTGCTGCGTCGGATGAACGAGACCGGCGTGCTCGGCCATTTCATCCGCGCCTTCGGCAAGATCGTCTCGATGATGCAGTTCAACATGTATCATCACTACACCGTCGACGAGCATCTGATCCGGTGCGTCGGCTTCCTGCAGGACATCGAGCGCGGCGGCATCGAGGAGTTCACGCTCGCCAGCGATCTCTTCCGCAAGATCCGGCCCGAGCACCGTGCGGTGATCTACATCACGACGCTGCTGCACGACATCGCCAAGGGACGGCCGGAGGATCACTCGATCGCGGGCGCCAAGGTGGCGCGCCGGCTGTGCCCGCGGCTCGGCTTCAGCGCGGCCGACACCGAGCTCGTGGCCTGGCTGATCGAGGAGCATCTGACGATGTCCACGGTCGCGCAGTCGCGCGATCTCTCCGACCGCAAGACCATCGAGAACTTTGCTGCCGTGGTACAATCGGTCGAGCAGATGAAACTGCTCACGATCCTGACCACCGCCGACATCCGCGGCGTCGGCCCGGGCGTGTGGAACGGCTGGAAGGCGCAGCTGCTGCGCTCGCTCTACTATGAAACCGAACCGGTGCTGACCGGCGGCTTCTCGGAAGTCGACCGCGGCAAGCGCCTGACGGCCGCCTACGCCGAATTCCGCATGGCCTTCGCCGAATGGCCGGCGGACGAGCTCGATGCCTATATCGGCCGGCACTATCCCGCCTATTGGCTCAAGGTCGAGCTGCCGCGAAAGATCCGCCATGCCCGCTTCGTCCGCTCCAGCGAACAGGCCGGCCACAAGCTCGCGATCAATGTCGGCTTCGACGAGGTGCGCGGCGTCACCGAGCTGACGATCTTCGCCGCCGACCATCCCTGGCTGCTCTCGATCATCGCCGGCGCCTGCGCCTCGGCCGGCGCCAACATCGTCGACGCGCAGATCTACACCACGACCGACGGCCGCGCGCTCGACACGATCTCGATCTCCAGGGAATACGACCGCGACGAGGACGAGGGCCGGCGCGCCACGCGCATCGGCGAGATGATCGAGGACGTGCTGGAAGGCAAGCTGCGGCTGCCCGAAGTGGTGGCGCGGCGCACCGTGCGCAGCAAGGCGCGGCCTTTCACGATCGAGCCGGAAGTGACCATCAACAACCAATGGTCCGACCGCTACACGGTGATCGAGATGTCCGGCCTCGACCGCCCCGGCCTGCTCTACGAGCTGACCACCGCGATCTCGAAGCTCAACCTCAACATCGCCTCGGCCCATGTCGCGACCTTCGGCGAGCGCGCCCGCGACGTGTTCTACGTCACCGACCTCCTGGGCGCGCAGATCAACGCGCCGACGCGCCAGTCCGCAATCAAGAGCGCGCTGACCCACGTGATGGCCGGCGACAAGGCGGTGCAGCCGGCGGCGTGAGGAGAGAGCTAAATCTCTACCCCCTCATGCCGCAGCAGCCAGCGCTTCCGCTCGAGCCCGCCGCCATATTTCACCAGCGAGCCATCCGCGCCGATCAGGCGGTGACAGGGCAGCACCACGCTGATCGGGTTTGAGCCGTTGGCATGGCCGACGGCACGAATGGCTTTGGGCATATCGATCCTTGCGGCCATCGCGCCATAGCTCATCGTGGTACCGGCAGGAATTTGCGCGAGCGCGGTCCAGACCCTTTGCTGGAAAGGCGTGCCGGCGATGCGCCATGCGACGCCCGAGAGCTGGCCGAGATCGCCTTCGAAATAACCCGACAGCGCCGTCCGCATCTCCGTCGGCGCAGGCAGATCGCTCAGATCCACGGCGCCGTATTGCAGGCGCAACAGCTCGCGCATGCGGTGCTCGTAGTCTTCCCAGTCGAGCGCACGCAAGGCGCCCTCGGCATCGGTGACGAGCAGCGCGATCCCGATCGGCGTCGTCAGGCGATCGAGGCCGAATCGTTCAGGCGGTTTGGTTGATCGAGCGGGCATTGCGACACCAGGCCATCGAAACACGCCATCGCACTTGCCATGCCGGCCGTGCTAACGTCCACCCGAAAGCTGACGCTTTGGGGGGCTCAACTTGATTCTGATCACCAATGTCCTGGTGGCGCTGGTCGCCGCACTGCACGCCTACTTCCTGATCCTGGAGATGTTTCTCTGGGACAAGCCGCTTGGCTTGAAGACATTCCGCAATACGCCTGAAAAGGCCGAGATCACGAAGGTGCTGGCGGCCAACCAAGGGCTCTATAACGGCTTCCTCGCCGCCGGCCTGATCTGGGGCCTCGTCCACGGCAACCCGGCCTTCGCATTCCAGATCAAGGCATTCTTCCTGCTCTGCGTGATCGTGGCCGGCGCCTACGGCGCGGCGACCGTCAGCACCCGCATCCTGCTCGTGCAGGCGCTGCCGGCGGCGATCGCGCTGGTTGCGCTGTTTCTGACCTGATGCTCGTGACCTGAGACGCTACGGCGCAGCGTCGCGATCCTTGCGCGGCGCCGGACCTTCCTCCACACTCTCCGGCAGCGATGGCGACCGTTGCAATCAACGGGAAAAGACCGTCGACCGGAAATTCCGTCAGGAGGAACAACCAAGATGAACAATCGCAGAGCCTTCATAGCTGCCACGGCGGCGCTCGCCTTCACGTTCTCCGCCAGCCAAGCCCCCTTCAATCAAGCCCTCGCCCAGAAGAAATATGACACCGGCGCGAGCGACACCGAGATCAAGATCGGCCAGACCGTGCCGTTCTCCGGCGCCTATTCCGTCTACGCCAATATCGGCAAGACCCAGGCCGCCTACTTCAAGATGATCAACGATCAGGGCGGCATCAACGGCCGCAAGATCAATCTGATCCAGTATGACGATGCCTATTCGCCGCCGAAGACGGTCGAGCAGGTGCGCAAGCTCGTCGAAGGCGACGAGGTGCTGTTCACCTTCCAGATCATCGGCACGGCCGCGAACGCCGCCGTGCAAAAATATCTCAACGGCAAGAAGATCCCGCAGCTGCTGGCCTCCACCGGCGCCGCACGCTTCAACGATCCGCAGAACTATCCCTGGACCATCGCCTACAATCCCAACTACGTGTCCGAGGGACGCATCTACGCCAAGTACATTCTCGCCAATCACCCCAATGCCAAGATCGGCGTGCTCTACCAGAACGACGACATGGGCCGCGACTATCTCGCCGGCCTCAAGAGCGGCCTCGGCGACAAGGCAGCCAAGATGATCGTCGGCGAGGTGTCCTACGAGGTCACCGACCCGACCGTCGACTCGCAGGTGGTCAAGCTGAAGTCGCTCGGCGCAGATCTTTTCTACGATGCCTCGACGCCGAAATTCGCGGCGCAGGCCATCAAGAAGGTGGCCGAGCTCGGCTGGACGCCGGTGCACATCCTCGACATCAATGCGAGCCCGATCTCGGCGACGCTGAAGCCGGCCGGCCTCGACATCTCCAAGGGCATCATCTCGACCCAATACGGCAAGGAGCCGAGTGATCCGCAGTGGAAGGACGATCCGGGCGTGAAGGCCTTCTTCGCCTTCATGGACAAGTATTTCCCCGAAGGCGACAAGCTCAACACGGTCAACACCTACGCTTATTCGGTCGCCGAGTTGCTGACGCAGGTGCTGAAACAGTGCGGCGACGACCTTTCGCGTGAGAACGTGATGAAGCAGGTCGCCAACATCAAGGACTTCACCCCGAGCTTCGCGCTGCCCGGCATCAAGATCAACACCGGACCGAACGACTATCGCGTCAACAAGCAGATGCAGATGATGAAGTTCAACGGCGAGCGTTGGGAGCTGTTCGGCCCGATCATCGAGGACAACGGCCCGGCGGGTTAGTAACTGCGTAGAGTGGATTAGCCCTGCAGATGCGCAAAGCGCATCTGCTCGGCGTAATCCACCTCTTCGACATCCGCGGCAGCAGAAGTGGTGGGTTACGCCTGGCGGACTGCGCTTCGCGCAGCCACAAGGCTAACCCACCCTACGAACTGCGCGTCTCCACCCACCTTGCGTTGCAGCAACGCCTCATCCACAATCACCCTCAGCGGTGACGTCCTGTGCGCAAGAGCATCCGGGCAGATCATCGGCAATAACAAACTGAGGAAATTGCGAATGAGGAATGGAATGCTGCATCTGGCCGCGGCAACGGCGCTGACCCTGGCGCTGTCGGTCACCACGGCCAGTGCCCAGAAAAAATATGATCCGGGCGCCAGCGACACCGAGATCAAGGTCGGACAGACCATGCCGTTCTCGGGACCTGCGTCGGCCTATTCGTCGATCGGCAAGACCCAGGCCGCCTATTTCAAGATGATCAACGACCAGGGCGGCATCAATGGTCGCAAGATCAATCTGATCCAGTATGACGACGCCTATTCGCCGCCGAAGGCCGTGGAGCAGATCCGCAAGCTCGTCGAGAGCGACGAGGTGCTGCTGACCTTCCAGATCATCGGCACGCCGGTGAACGCGGCCGTCCAGAAATATCTCAATTCCAAGAAGGTGCCGCAGCTGTTCGCGGCGACCGGCGCCTCAAGGTTCACCGATCCGAAGAACTTTCCGTGGACCATGGGCTTCAATCCCAACTACTTCGTCGAAGGCCGCATCTACGGCCAGTACATTCTGAAGGAGCATCCCAACGCCAAGATCGGCGTGCTCTATCAGAACGACGACCTCGGCAAGGACTATCTGAACGGCATCAAGGCCGGCCTCGGCGACAAGGCCGCCAAGATGATCGTGACCGAAGCCTCCTATGAAGTCTCCGATCCGACCGTCGATTCGCAGGTCCTCAAGATCAAGGACGCCGGCGCCGATCTGTTCTTCAGCGCCACCACGCCGAAGCASGCCGCACAAGCGATCAAGAAGATCGCCGAGATGCGCTGGCATCCGGTGCAGATCGTCGACATCAACGCCACCTCGGTCGGCGCGGTGCTGAAGCCGGCCGGCCTCGATGCCGCCAAGGGCTTGATCAGCGTCAACTACGGCAAGGAACCGCTCGATCCGACCTGGAAGGACGATGCCGGCCTGAAGAGGTATTTCGACTTCATGGCGAAGTACTATCCGGATGGCGACAAGGACTCGAACTTCAACACCTACGGCTACAGCACGGCGCAGCTGCTGGTCCATGTGCTGAAGCAGTGCGGCGACGACCTGACGCGCGAGAACGTCATGAAGCAGGCCGCGTCTCTGAAGGACGTCGTCAGTGACACCGCGCTGCCCGGCATCAAGGCCAACACCTCGCCGACCGACTACCGCGTCAACAAGCAGCTTCAGATGATGAAGTTCAACGGTGAACGCTGGGAGCTGTTCGGCCCGATCCTGGAGGATGCCGGCCCGATCGATTAGTTCTCGGAAACAACTGCCTCAACGACGTCATGCCCGGGCTTGTCCCGCCTGCGCGGCCGAAGCCGCTTCGGCGCGGCGAAGGCCCGGGCATCCACGTTCTTGGAGCGGCAAGGCAAGGGCGTGGATGGCCGGGTCAAGCCCGGCCATGACGGCGGAGGGAGATGCGCGCAGAGACATCTACTCCGGTATCTCCCCAAAATTCTTGCCCACCGGCAGCACCGCGTGCCGGATCAGCCGTGAATCCTCCACCGCGGCCTGCCGATGCTTCACCGCTTCGCGATAGACGGGATCGCGGATCATCTCGACGAAGGCGGCAACGCTTGGATATTCGGCGATGAAGCAATGGTCCCAGCGCTCCTCTTGCGGGCCGATCAGCATCAGCTCGAATTTGCCCTGCCAGACGATGCGGCCGCCGAGGCGCTCGAACACCGGGCCGCTCTCACGGCCATAGGCCGCATAGGCTTCCGCGCCGCTCGCCTTGCGGCCGTCGGGATAGGCCGCCTCTTCGCGCAAGCGCACCAGATTGAGCATGTGGATCGGGCCGGGGCGGTCGTTGTCCCGGAACTGCGCAAAAATCTCCTTGCTCGGATCGATATGGCCCATGCCGGTTCCCTCTTGTTTTATGCGGGCGATCCTAGCTCTGCCGCCCGGCGAGCGGAACTGCGGCAGGCGAATGCCGCACCTCCTAATCGCGCGTTAAGCTCTGGGTAACCGGGCCTTAAACAGCGACCGGTACCGTGCGGCGGGGCGGGCTGACCGGGCGTTTTGTGTATGGCGTGGGGAAAGAAAAAGGGTGGGCGGAAGGAGCCGTTGTTCGGCTTGCCTGCTGCGCTCGCCGATCTGCGCCTGACCGCGGCCGACCGCGTCCCCGGCGGCGAGGACAAGCCGAAGAAATCAACGAAAGCATCCGCCAAGCGCAAGAGCGAGGATGCCGGCGACGAGCCGCCGCGCGAGCGGAAGGCACAAGCCGGCCGCAGCGGAGCCAAGCGCCGGTCGAAGTCGGGCGGAGGCTTCAGCCTCGGCCGCCTCGTCTATTGGGGTGCGGTGCTCGGCCTGTGGGGCATGATCGCCGTGATCGGCGTCGTGATCTATGTCGGCGCCCATCTGCCGCCGATCCAGTCGCTGGAGATTCCCAAGCGGCCGCCGACGATCCAGATCGTCGGCATCGACGGCAGCATGTTGGCGCAGCGCGGCGAGATGGCCGGCGCCAACGTCTCGCTGAAGGACCTGCCGCCCTATCTGCCGAAGGCCTTCATCGCCATCGAGGATCGCCGCTTCTACTCGCATTTCGGCATCGACCCGATTGGCATCCTGCGGGCCCTCGTCACCAACGTGCTCCATCGCGGCGTCTCGCAGGGCGGCTCGACCTTGACGCAGCAGCTCGCGAAAAACCTGTTCCTGACCCAGGAGCGGACCATGGCGCGCAAGCTGCAGGAGGCGGAGCTCGCGATCTGGCTGGAGCGCAAGCATTCCAAGAACGAGATCCTGGAGCTCTATCTCAACCGCGTCTATTTCGGCTCGGGCGCCTATGGCGTCGAGGCCGCGGCACAGAAATATTTCGGCAAGTCGGCGAAGGACGTCACCGTCGCCGAGGCCGCGATGCTGGCGGGCCTCGTCAAATCGCCGTCGCGGCTGGCGCCGAACCGCAATCCGGAAGGCGCGGAAGCGCGCGCACAGATCGTGCTCGCGGCGATGGCGGATGCAAAATTCATCACCGAAGCACAGGCGCAGGCCTCGATCGGCCACCCCTCCTACAACGTGAAGCCGGCCGGAGCCGGCACGCTCAACTACGTCGCCGACTGGATCGGCGAGGTGCTGGACGATCTGGTCGGCCAGATCGACGAGAGCATCAAGGTCGAGACCACGATCGATCCGAAGCTGCAGAGCGTGGCGGAAGCCGCCATCATCGACGAGCTCGCGGCCAAGAGCGTCAAGTTCAATGTCAGCCAGGGCGCGCTGGTGGCGATGACGCCTGACGGCGCGGTACGCGCCATGGTCGGCGGACGGAACTATTCCGACAGCCAGTACAACCGCGCGGTCACGGCGAAGCGCCAGCCGGGCTCCTCGTTCAAGCCGTTCGTGTACCTGACCGCGCTCGAGCAGGGGCTGACGCCGGACACGGTGCGCCAGGACGCCCCGATCGAGGTCAAGGGCTGGAAACCCGAGAACTACACCCACGAATATTTCGGCGCGGTGACGCTGACGCAGGCGCTGGCGATGTCGCTCAACACCGTCGCCATCCGCCTCGGTCTCGAGGTCGGGCCGAAGAACGTGGTGCGCACCGCGCACCGGCTCGGCATCTCCTCGAGGCTCGAGCCCAATGCCTCGATCGCGCTCGGCACGTCCGAAGTCTCGGTCGTCGAGCTGGTCGGCGCCTATGCGCCCTTCGCCAATGGCGGCTTCGCGGTGGCGCCGCATGTCGTCACGCGGATCAGGACGCTCAGTGGCAAGCTGCTCTACATGCGGCAAGCGGAAGAGCGCAATCAGGTGATCGACCCGCGCTATGTCGGCATGATGAACACGATGATGCGGGAGACGCTGATATCAGGCACCGCCAAGAAAGCGGAGATCCCCGGCTGGCCGGCGGCCGGCAAGACCGGCACCAGCCAGGATTACCGCGACGCCTGGTTCATCGGCTACACCGCCAACCTCGTCACCGGCGTCTGGCTCGGCAATGACGACAACTCACCGACCAAGAAGGCGACCGGCGGCGGCCTGCCCGTCGAAGTCTGGTCGCGCTTCATGCGCACGGCGCACGAGGGCGTGCCGGTGGCCACCTTGCCGAACTCGCAAGCGAGCTGGGGCCTCTCGAACCTCGCGCAGGCGGCATCGCAGGTATCGCCGCCGACGGCAACGACAGCGCCCGGGCCGGCACCGGCGAACAATGGCGGCTATCGCCCGCCTCCGACGCGCGCGAATGTGCGGCCGGAAGCCGCAGCAGGCCTCGACGGCTGGCTGATGGACCGGCTGTTCGGCGGAAATCGGTAGCTTCGAGCTGAGGTCCCCAGGGCCTCAAGACAAAAAACGCGAAAACGACCCCATGCACAGTAGCCGTTGATATCAGGCGCGCCGCGCGGTGGATTGTACGAAACGTTTGATCCGGCGGGACAAATCGAGCGTGCCGCGTAATCGTCGCGAAGTATGGCGGGGATCGCGCAAAGCGCGCTGACGTCGCCCCACTCTCAACTGTCATTCCCCGCCACCGGGACTCGCCTTCGGCGAGCCCGATGACAGGCTCCAGCGGGGAATCCAGTATTCCGAGACGTCGAGATTCAAAACAGCTGCCGCGGCGTACTGGATCGCCCGCCTTCTGTTTAGTCCGGAGACATGGCTGACACCTGTTCGGACACATCACTGACAGGTTGGCCATTGGTCAAGTCGATCGATGCGACCTGCCAGCTGGCGAAGAAGATTCCGTAGTGGCCGTCACGAACCAGTGGCCGGATGGCAAGGCGTTCGCGGGCGAAGGCCTGGGGAACTTTCCAGAAGCGTCCCTTGAAGGAGATGTAGGGTCTTGTCGATGAGACCCTGCGCACGATCTCGCCGCTGTCGTATTC
>NZ_JBFUGY010000016.1:0-172554 GCF_056402655.1 Bradyrhizobium sp. P3_C3
ATCGTGCGCAGGGTCTCATCGACAAGACCCTACATCTCCTTCAAGGGACGCTTCTGGAAAGTTCCCCAGGCCTTCGCCCGCGAACGCCTTGCCATCCGGCCACTGGTTCGTGACGGCCACTACGGAATCTTCTTCGCCAGCTGGCAGGTCGCATCGATCGACTTGACCAATGGCCAACCTGTCAGTGATGTGTCCGAACAGGTGTCAGCCATGTCTCCGGACTAAACACTGCGCGGGGCATGACAGCTCGCCTTATGGCTTGACCGGCGCGGGCGGCCCATACGTCTCGCCGTCCTTCGCGGCCTTCGGCTCCCTGTCCCCGGCCAGCACGCGCTGCACCGAGACGAAGAACACCGGCACCATCAGCAGCGCCAGGATCACCACCGCGATCATGCCGCCCATCACGATGCTGCCGAGCGCTTGCTGGCTGGCGCCGCCGGCGCCGTGCGCGATCGCCATCGGCAGCACGCCGCAGATGAAGGCAAGGCCGGTCATCAGGATCGGGCGGAAGCGCAGGCGACAGGCCTCGATGGTGGCGTCCACCAGCGGCTTGCCTTCCTTGCGCAGATCCTTGGCGAACTCGATGATCAGGATCGCGTCCTTGGCCGCGAGGCCGATGATGGTGATCAGGCCGACGGTGAAATAGACGTCGTTGGGCAGGCCGCGCAGCATCGCCGCGGCCACGGCGCCGACGATGCCGAGCGGCACCGTGAGCAGCACCGCGAGCGGAATGGTCCAGCTCTCGTAGAGCGCGGCAAGACACAGGAACACCACGAACACCGACAGCGCCAGCAGGAACGGCGCCTGCGAGCCCGACAGTTTTTCCTGGAGCGACTGTCCGGTCCATTCATAGCCGAAGCCGCGCGGCAATTTGCCGGCAAGCCGTTCCATCTCGGCGATCGCGTCGCCCGATGTGAAGCCGGGTTTCGCCTCGCCGGAGATGCGCACTGCGGGATAATAGTTGAAGCCCGCGATCTGCGTCGGGCCGCGCGCCCATTCGACGGTGGCGAAGGAGGAGAACGGCACGAGCTGGCCACGGCTGTTCTTGACGTTGTAGTTGAGGATGTCCTCGGTCCGCATGCGGTCGCGGGCATCCGCCTGCACCACGACGCGCTGCATGCGGCCGCGGTTCGGAAAGTCGTTGATGTAGTTCGAGCCGAGATTGGTCGAGATCGTGTTGTTGATGTCCTCGAAGGTGACGCCGAAGGCGCCGGCCTTCTCGCGGTCGATCACGAGATTGACCACGCCGGCCTCGGGCAGGCCCTCGATATAGACCTTCTGCAGCACGGGGCTGGCATTGGCCTCCGCGATCAGCTGGTCGGCAGCGCGCATCAATGCCGGATAGCCTTTCTGGCCGCGGTCCTGGAGGCGGAACGAGAAGCCCGAGGAATTGCCGAGATTGTCGATCGGCGGCGGCTGGAGTGCAGAGATCTTTGCATCGCGGATCGACGCCCCCAGATCGCGGTTGATGTCGTTGACGATCGCGGCGGCGGAGTCCTTCGGCCCGCGCTCGGACCAGTCCTTCAGCGTGATGAAGGCCTGCGCGGTGTTCATGCCCTGGCCGGAGAAGCTGAAGCCGGTGAGGAAGGTGACATCCTTCACACCCGGCCGCTCGGCGAGATATTTCTCGACCTTCTCGATGACGGCCTCGGTGCGGGGGTACGACGAATCCGACGGCGTCTGCACGTCGGTGGTGACGAAGCCCTGGTCGTCGATCGGCAGGAAGCCACCGGGCAGGCTGACGAAGGCCCAGGAGAGACCAACCAGCAGCGCGACATAAACCAGCATCAGGCGGCCGGTCCGCTTCAGCGAGAAGCCGACGGTGCGGGAATAGCCTTCCTTGCCGCCTTCGAGCATGCGGTTGAACCAGCCGAACACGCCCCGCTTCGCATGGCCGTGGCCGGCCGCGACGGGCTTCAGAATCGTCGCGCACAGCGCCGGCGTCAGCGACAGCGCGAGGAAGGCGGAGAAGCCGATCGCGGCGACCATGGTCACCGAGAACTGGCGGTAGATGATGCCGACCGAGCCCGGGAAGAACGCCATCGGCACGAACACCGCCATCAGCACCAGCGTGATGCCGATGATGGCGCCCGATATCTGCGCCATCGCCTTCCGCGTCGCTTCCTTCGGCGGCAGACCTTCCTCGGACATGATGCGCTCGACGTTCTCGACTACGACGATGGCGTCGTCGACGAGGATGCCAACCGCGAGCACCATGCCGAACATCGAGAGCATGTTGATGGAATAGCCGGCGAGCAGCAGCGTGGTGCACGCGCCCAAGAGCGCCACGGGCACCACGATGGTCGGGATGATGGTGTAGCGGATGTTCTGCAGGAACAGGAACATCACCACGAACACCAGCACCACGGCTTCGACCAGCGTCGTCAGCACCTTCTTGATCGAGGCCTCGACCACGGGCGTGATGTTGTAGGGGATCTCGTAGGAGATGTTGGCCGGGAAGAAGCGCGACAACTCCTTCATCTTCTCCTCGACCGCGCTCGCGGTCGCCAGCGCGTTGCCGGTCGGCGACATCAGCACGGAGAGGCCCGCGGTCGGCTTGCCGTTCAGGCGCGTGTTGAACTGGTAGCTGAGGCCGCCGACCTCGATGCGTGCGACGTCGCGCAACCGCACGGTCGAACCGTCGGCATTGGCGCGCAGGATGATGGAACCGAATTCGTCCGGCGACGAGAGCTGGCCCTTGACCAGCACCAGCGAGGAGGTGCGCTGGCTTGAGGTCGACGGCTCGGCGCCGATGCTGCCCGAAGCGACCTGTGCGTTCTGCGCGGCGATCGCCTTGTTGACGTCGTCGGCGGTCAGCCCGTAGCCGACCAGCTTTGCCGGATCGACCCAGACGCGCAAGCTGCGCTCGGTCGAATAGAGCGTGGCGCGGCCGACGCCGGGGATGCGGCGGATCTCGCCGAGCACGTTGCGGATCATGAAGTCGCCGAGGCCGACTTCGTCGAGGCTGCCGTCGGTCGAGTTCAACGTGATGATCTGGAGCACGGCGCTCGAGGCTTCCTCGATCAGGATGCCCTGCTGGATCACCGCGCGAGGCAGCCGCGCTTCGACGCGCTTGATGCGGTTCTGCACCTCGACGGAGGCGGCGCTGGTATCGGTGCCCGGCTGGAAATTGGCGATGATCTCGACCTGGCCGAGCGAGTCGCTGGTCGATTCGAAATTGAGGATGCCGGAGGCGCCGTTGAGCTCCTCCTCGATCAGCCGGGTGACGCTGTTGTAGAGGTTTTCGGGCGAGGCGCCGGGATAGCTGGTCGAGATCGAGATCGAGGGCGGCGCGATGATCGGATATTGCGCGATCGGCAGCAGCGGAACCGCGATCGCGCCGATCAAGCAGATGAACAGCGCGACCACCCAGGCGAAGATCGGCCTGTCGATGAAGAAACTCGCCATGGCGCGTTACCGCGTCAGCTTCTGGGCGTGCCGATTGTCCGCGGTGGCGTCCGCTTCCGACCAGGATTGCGGCTTCACCTTGTCGCCGGCGGCGAACTTCTGGAAGCCTTCGACCACGACCTTGTCGCCGGCCTTCAGGCCCTCGGTCACGAACCAGAGTCCGTCCTGCACCGACCCCGTGCGCACCGGCTGCACGGCGATGTGGTTGTCGTCCTTGACGACGAACACCTCGCTGCCGCCGCCGCCATTGCGCTGGATCGCCTGCTGCGGCACCGCGATCGCGTCGCTGTCGAGACCCTGGTCGATCCGGACGCGGACATACATGCCCGGCAGCAGCTCGCGCTTGGGATTGCGGAATTCGCCGCGCAGGGTCACCTGGCCGGTATGGGCATCGACCTTGGCGTCCGAGAACAGCAGCTTGCCGTCGAGCGAATAAAGGGTGTTGTCGTCGAGCACGAGGCGCACCTTGGCGGCGTCGGCCGCGATGCGCTCGAGGTCGCCGCTCTCGAAGGCGCGGCGGAGCTGGTTGAGCTCGGTCACCGACTGGGTGAAGTCGGCATAGATCGGATCGAGTTGCTGGATGCTGGCGAGGTTGGTCTCGTTCTGCACCGCGAGCGCACCCTCGCTGACCAGCGCCGCACCGACGACGCCGTCGATCGGCGCGCGCACGGTGGCATAGTCGAGATTGAGTTTGGCGCGCGCGAGTTCCGCCTTGCGGCCTTCGACCTCGGCATGGGCCTGACGCTCGGCCGCGATCGCCTTCTCGTTCTCGGCTTCCGGGGCAGCGCGATCCTTGGTGAGGGTGGCGATGCGGTGCGCCTGCTGCCTGGCCTGCATCAACCCGGCCTCGGCCTTGGCGACGGCGGCCTCGGTGGCCATCACCTCGACCTCGAACGGACGCGGATCGATGCGATAGAGCGCATCGCCCGCCTTCACCTCGCTGCCCTGACGGAACAGGCGCTCGACCACGATGCCGGAGATGCGCGGCCGCACGTCGGAGACGCGCGTCGGCGCGATGCGGCCCGGCAGCTCGCGCACCACGGCGCGCGGCTGCGGCTTGACGATGACGATGCTGACGTCAGGATCGGCGGGCTGGGCAGCGGACACCGCAGAGACGGATTCGTCGCAGCCCGCGAGCAGCGGCGTAAAGGCCGCGAGCATCATTGCAACGCATGCCGATCGCGCGCGAAGTCCTGACATGAAGTTAAGTGCCCCGATGTTGTTGAAACTGAAATCACGCTCCGCGCGAGCCCGTTCTGGGCGATTCCATGCGGCTGATGCCGTCAAGATAGAACGTACTTGCTGCGACGCAACGCATTGCGCGGGCGGCTCAATGCCACATGACCTATCATGCTGAGTTCAGTGCGCTTTTCGGGACTCACCGGATTGTGAGTCGGGTTCCATCACCGCGAGCTGCGACAGAAGATCGCAACGGAACGTTACGAACCTGAAAGACGACAGTCTTTCGGCCCGGCACGGCGCCGGTACAAAGCGCAGGATTCACCACGTGAGGCGGAAGCCGCCGGTGCCCTTGTAGTTGCGGTTGTCCGAGCTGTTGTCGAGGCTCGCATTGTAGGAGACCTCGCCGAAGACGGCGTAGCGCCCATTCGCCCAGCTGTAGGTGCCGCCGCCGCCGATGCTGCCCCACAGCCGATCCTGCGCATTGGCAAAACCGATGCCTGCGACATCGACATTGGTGCCGTTGAGGAACTCGTAACGCAGATTGGCAATGCCGTAGACATCGGATCGCACGATGCCCGTGGCATCGTTCCAGGTCCTCTGGTGGTTGAGGGCAAGGCCGGCGCGGCCGAGCAGGCTGTCACCATCGCGCAACGCTACCTGCGCGCCGAACCGATCGGCGAAGCTGTCGAAGGCGACCTTCGAATAGGAGAGCTGCGCCTGCGGCGTCAGTGACCAACCGTTGCCGAAGCCGATCCGCTTGCCGGTTTCGGCGCTGAAGGCATAGCCGAACCCTTCATTGCCGTGGGTCAGGGTGTCAGCCAGCACGGACGACAGATCGCTGTGGTAGAACATCGACTGCGCCTGACCGTCGACATAGAAGCCGTTGTCGCCATACCAGGTCAGCGTGCTGCCGACTCCCGTTCCCTCAACACGGATACGGCCATTGCCGAAGAACGACGCGACATTGGCGGTCGTCAGACCATATTGCGCGGTGAGGCCGACGATCAGCCGGCCCCGCTCGTTCTCCAGCACAAGGCCGTCGAGCCCCGTCTGCACTTTCAAATGATCGGCCTTGTAGGTCGAGCCGGTGGTGTTGGAGGGCTGCAAGTCGGAATGGCCACCTTCGATGCGGCCCCAGAACGCCGTGGGCGCCGGCGCAGCCGCGGCTGTCGCCGGCGCGGCTCCGACCCGCGCCATGGCGTCGCTGCCGCCCCAATAGCGGTTGCCGACGCGCTGCTGCAGCGTCGGCAGATCGTTCATGCCGAGCAGCACCTGCGCGTAGTTCTCGTACAGCGGAACGCCCGGCTGATAGAGCGGACCGGGAGGTACCGAGACCGGCGGATTGATCAGGCTCGAGCGCAGATACCAATCGCCGTCGCCGGGAGTGGCGATGCCGTTCTTCTGCAACGTATAGGCATAGGCGCCGCCGACCACCGCCTGCTCGCCGTGAAGGACATAGCTGCCCAGAAGCGAAAAACTGCCGTTGGACGCGCCGGCCACGTCTATCACCTTGATGCCTTCGGTGGTCTGCACGCCGGTGCCGCCGACATTGGTGATACGCAGCGACGACGAGCCCGACGTGCTGCCCTGCACCCGCAACAGGTCGGTCGGCGAGCCGTCGCCGCCGAGCCGGGTGTTGAGCTGAACCGTGCCGCCATTGCCGACGTAATTGCCGGCCACGGTCAGCGTGGTTCCCGGCGCGCCACCGAGGGTGACCGTGCCGGCATTGCCGAGCGAGGTGAGCGTTTGATTGAAGCCGGCGAGGTCGAGTGTGCCGCCGGCAGCCACGTTGAAGGCCGACGCTGCGCTGAACGTGTTCGCCGCTCCCGCGCGCAGCGTACCGCCGGTCACGTTTGTCGCCCCGTTGTAGGTATTGGCGCCGGTCAGTGTCTGCGCGCCGCCGCTGACTGTCAGGCCGCCCGTGCCACCGATCACGCCGGCGAACGTGTCGTTCGCGTTGGTGATCGTCAGGTTCTTCGCGCCGAGACTGACGCCGCCGCTGCCGGCGAGGCTCTGAATGCTGGTGCCGCCGGCGGTGATGCCGGAAATATCGAACGTCCCATTGGCGACGACGCGGCTCGAGTTGGCGATGGCGCCGGCACCGGTGAGCGCAAGGATACCGGCCTGGATCACGGTCTGGCCGGCATAAGGGCTGCTGGCGGCGAGGTTCAGGATGCCGTTGCCGATCTTGGTCAGTCCGCCGGCGCCCGTGAAGGCGGAGGTGGCATCGGTGCCGACCGTGAACGCGCCGGTGTCGATCGTCAGCCCGCCCGCGAGGATGTTGAGCTTGGTGCCTGAAAATCCGTTGATGAAGGTCGCGTTGCTGGCAGTCGCCCGCAGGATACCATTGTCGAAATTGGCCTGGCTCGCGCCGGGTCCGCCCCGCAACGATTGAGTTTGCAGCATGCCGCCGCCACTGACGTTGAGCGTGCCGGAAGAGGAGGCGTTGCCGCCCAGGATCGTGCCGACTCCTGTGGCGACTGCTCCGCCATTTTGAATGTTGAGCGTGCCGACGCCTAGAAAGCCGACATAAAAGGTTCCGGCGGGTACGTTCCATCGCGATCCCGGTCCGGTGACAGTCACGATTCCGGTGCTTCCGGCCGAAATTCCGATCCGCGATGAGCCGGTACTCGTCAGCGTGCTGCCGTTCTGGATCGTCAGATTGCCGGCCGTTGCACCGCTGTTGCCAATGGACATCGTCCCCACCGAAACGCTGAACGGGCCGCCGACGCCGAGGATCGTCTCCCTCTGCGGCGGCGCGCCCAGGATACCGATGTTGACGGTTTGACCTGGAACGGGAGGGGATGCGGTCGTCCAGTTGCCGCCGGCCATCCAATCGTTGCTGGTCAAGCCGGTCCAATTGGCCTGCGCCGAGGCTGATCGTGCGAACAGCGCCGACAGCGCCACAACCAACAGGCTCGCCAGCAGCAAGCGAAGCATTCGCGTCCGGGTGGTGCCGGGGGAACAATGCCGAGTCCGATTCGGACTCCTGCGAAGCATGTCATCTGATTGTCGTCGGATCGTCGCAGCAGCCCCGATGCATTCGCGCATGCGCAATTCCAATTGCGTCCGCACCGTTCGTGGATGCGGATTTTCTTGTCGTGTGGTCCACGAAGTACAACCACAACGCTAGGCGAGCAGAAACGATCAGACAACAATCGAAACGTGCTGCTCCGAAGATACACACGGCGTGTGCCGTTTGCGCAACGAAAGACGCTTAACAAGTTCTTTCGGGAGTACGCGCCCTAACCCGCCTTCATCCGGTAGTGGCTGACACCCCATTCGCTGCCATCGGCGTAGCCGAACAGTCCTGATGTCGCGAGGAAGAACCAGCGCCAGCGTCGCATCCACAAAGCGGTCTCCTCGCCATGGACGCTGCGCAGGGACGCTTCGATCGTGTCGCGATGCGCATCGAAATTGGCGAGCCAGTCGTTCGCGGTGCGCTGATAGTGCGTTCCGCTCCAGCACCATTCCTTCTCGATCCTGAAGACGTCGCCGAATTGCCTGACGAGGTGATGGCTCGGCATCAATCCATCCATGAAGACATGCTGCGCGATCCAGTCCTCGCGATTGGCGCGGTCGAACAGATGAGAGCCGGAACGATGGGTGACGATGTGCATGAAGAAGCGGCCGTCAGGCGCGAGCCAGGACCGCACGCGCGTCATCAGCTTGCGCCAGTTCATCATCTGCTCGAACATCTCGACCGAGACGATGCGGTCGAACTGCCCATCGGGCGCGAACACGTTCATGTCCGCGGCGACCACGCCCAGGTTCAACAGCCCGCGCAGCCGCGCCTGCTCCTCGACATAGGCGCGCTGGGCCTGCGAGTTCGACACCGCCGTCACCTTCGCGTGCGGGAACCGCCGCGCCATCCACAGCGACAGCGAGCCCCAGCCGCAGCCGAGCTCGAGGATGGTCTGGCCGTCGGCGAGACCAGCGTGCTCGACGGTCTGGCGCAGCGCCTCCTCCTCCGCCTCCTGCAGGGTGCTCGCATCGGACTTGTAGAAGCAGGACGAATAATTGCGGTTGGGGCCGAGCACCTCCGCAAAGAACGCCGCGGGCACCTCGTCATGCCCGGCATTGACGGCATCCGCGTCCCCGGCGATCGGCCGCAGGATCATCCGCCCGGCGAAGGCGGCATCGTCGGCCGCGCCCAACGCGGACATGCGCGTCGCCGTGCGCGAGCACAGGCGCTGGATCGCGGCGCGGATCACGACGTCCGGCAGCGGCACGCGTTCGGCAGTCCCGAAGATCGCGGAAACGACGCTCATGCGATCACTCCGTTGATCAGGTCTCGTTGTGGCGGCGGCGGAAGGAACGGGCAGGTTCGGGCGTTGCCACCCGCCCGGCGGGCTCTGAGGTCCAGACGGGATCTACCGCGCCGCAGATGCCGCCGCGCCACCCAGGCGAGCGCCATCCGGACCGCGAGCAAGAGCGCGATGACGGCCATTCCCCAGGATTCGTCACCATGCAAAAAATCCGACCTAAGCCTGCGGAATGCCGAAGTTTTGCAAATTGCGCCTCTATCAAAGCGCGGTTTCAGCTTTGGGTTCCGGGAGCTCTCCACGAAATCGGCACATCCGGCGCTTTTTTTGGGCTACCGCTGTGCCATAGTGCGCCCCGCAAGCAAGTTCGTAACGGATGATACCGGCCATGCCGCCAGGCGCCTCGCACCGCTCCCCCATCGATATCGAATATACCAAGCTATCCTCACCCAGCGTTTTCCTGGTGCGGATGCTGGTCTTTCTGGTGCTGTGCACCCTGGTCGGCGTGGTGCTCTACAAGCAGATCATCCTGGCCTTCTTCGCCAATCCCGGCCTCAATGCCCTGATCGGCGGCGTGCTGTTCATCGGCATCATCCTGGCTTTCCGGCAGGTGATCCGGCTCTACCCCGAAGTCTCCTGGGTCAACAATTTCCGCATCGCCGATCCCGGCCTGGCGCCGTCCCGGCACCCGAAACTGCTGGCGCCGATGGCCATGATCCTCGGCGGTGAGCGCACCGGGCGGATGACGATCACCCAGACCACCATGCGGCACCTGCTCGATTCGATCGCGACCCGCCTGGACGAGGCCCGGGACATCTCCCGCTACATGACCGGCTTGCTGGTCTTCCTCGGCCTGCTCGGCACCTTCTGGGGCCTGATCGAGACGGTCGGCTCGGTCGGCAAGGTGATCGACGGGCTCAAGGTCGGGGGCGATTCCGGCGCCCTGTTCGACACGCTGAAGGAGGGCCTCGCCGCCCCGCTCGGCGGCATGGGCATCTCGTTCTCGAGCTCGCTGTTCGGCCTCGCCGGCTCGCTGATCCTCGGCTTCCTCGATCTGCAATCGAGCCAGGCCCAGAACCGCTTCTACACCGACCTCGAAGACTGGCTCGCCACCACCGTGCGCGAATATGGCCACGGCGAGGTTGCGGTCGCAGCCGCCGGTGGCGGCGGCGGCGTTGCCAGCGGCGAGCTCCAGGCCGCCGTCGAGCGCTTACGCTCCGTGCTCGAGGAAGGCAGCGCCAGCCGCGGCACCACGGCGGCAATGGCGAGCCTTGCCGAAGCCATCCAGGCGCTGGTCTCGCACATGCGGACCGAGCAGCAGATGATCCGCGAATGGGCCGACGGCCAGGGCGAGCAGAACCGTGAGATCCGCCGCCTGCTGGAGCGCATCGCGCGCCAGCCGGAGAAGGGTTAGCGACACGACGAAGGTTTCGTGCCCCGGACGCGATGCGGCACGAAGTGGTGCATCGCGTCCGGGGCCCAGAGCCTTCACCGAGACAAATAGGTCCCGGCTCTGCGCAGCAGCGTTGCACGCTGCAGCGCGTCCGGGACACGAGAGAACGGAGACGACAATGGCTCTAGCCCGCGGCCGCCGCAGCGAAGCCGGCTTCAACTACTGGCCCGGATTCGTCGACGCGCTGTCGACGCTGGTGCTGTCGATCGTGTTCCTGCTGTCGGTGTTCCTGGTCGTGCAGTTCTTCCTGTCGCAGGAGGTCACCGGCAAGGACAAGGCGCTGGAGCAGCTCAACGCCAAGATCGCCCAGCTCAACGAGCTCTTGTCGCTGGAGAAGCTCGGCAAGCTCACGCTGGACGACCAGGTCTCGCAATTGAAAGCGGGCCTCGCCTCGGCCGAGACCGAGCGCGATCGCATCAAGGGGCTCTATGACGGCCTCGCCGCCGCCGGCAACGACGCCCAAGGCAAGTCCACCGAGCTCGGCAAGGCGCTGGACTCGGAGAAGGCGGTGTCGGCGCGGGCGCTGGCGCAGATCGAGGTGCTGAACCAGCAGATCAGCGCGCTGCGGCGGCAACTGGCGGCGCTGGAMGAGGCGCTCGACGCCAGCGAGAAGCGCGACAAGGAATCGCAGAACCGCATCGCCGATCTCGGGTCTCGCCTGAATGTTGCCTTGGCGCAGCGCGTGCAGGAATTGTCGCGTTATCGCTCGGAGTTCTTCGGCCGCCTGCGCACCATCCTCGGCAACCGCCCTGACATCCGCATCGTCGGCGACCGCTTCGTGTTCCAGTCCGAAGTGTTCTTCGACACCGGCCAAGCGACCTTGCTGCCCGAGGGCCGCGCCGAGCTCGACACATTGGCGACCGCGCTGATCGATCTCGACAAGAAGATCCCGAACGAAATCCCCTGGGTGCTGCGCGTCGACGGCCACACCGACGTGCGCCCGGTCAGCGGTGCGAACTTCAAATCGAACTGGGACCTGTCCGCGGCGCGCTCGATCTCGGTGGTGCAGTATCTGATCTCGCTTGGTGTGCCCGCCCAGCGCCTCGTCGCCGCCGGCTTCGGCGAATTCCAGCCGCTCGACGCCTCCAACACGGAAGAGGCCTACAAGCGCAACCGCCGCATCGAGCTGAAGCTGACGGAGCGGTAGTGAGCGCCCTCCACCTCCGCCCCTACCACCCCGAGGACGAAGCCGCCGCGATCGACCTCTGGCATCGCACCTGGCAGCAGGCCTATCCGCAGATCGATTTCGCCGCGCGGCTGGACTGGTGGGGCGAGCGCTGGCGCAAGGATCTGGTGCCGAAAGCCTCGATCGTCGTCGCCGAAGCGGACGGCGTGCTGACCGGCTTCGTCACCATCGACGGCGAAGGCTATCTCGACCAGCTCGTGGTCGATCCCGCGCACTGGGGCTCGGATGCGGCCAGGCTGCTGGTGGATGAGGCCAAGCGCCTGTCGCCGTCGGGTGTCACGCTGCTCGTCAACAAGGACAATGCCCGCGCCATCCGATTCTACGAGCGCAATGGCTTTGCTCATGCCGGCGACGATTTGAACCCGACCTCGGGACGGCCGGTGCTGAAGATGACATGGCGGGCGTGACGAGGTTTGCTGCCGCCCCCCTCCGCTGTCATGCCCCGGCTTGACCGGGCATCCAGTACGCCGCGGCCTCTCCGTATCCTTGCGCTGTCTCTGGAATACTGGATCGCCCGCTTTCGCGGGCGATGACACCGTGAATGAGGCAGCAGGCGGAACGCCTCACGCCCCCTCGAACTGCAACCTTGCCAGCCTCGCATAGAGCCCGTTCGCCGCGACGAGCTCGGCATGCGTGCCCTGCTCGACAATCTTGCCATGGTCCATCACCAGGATGCGGTCGCAGGACAGCACGGTTGCGAGACGATGTGCGATCACCAGCGTGGTGCGGTGGCGCATCAGCTCTTCCAGCGCGGTCTGCACCAGCGTCTCGCTTTCGGCATCGAGCGCGGAGGTGGCCTCATCGAGCAGCAGCAGCGGCGCATCGCGCAGGATGGCGCGGGCGATCGCGATGCGCTGGCGCTGGCCGCCGGACAGCGTGACGCCGCGCTCGCCGAGCGGAGCGTCAAAACCTTCGGGCAGGCGGCGGATGAATTCGGCGGCGTGCGCGAGCTCGGCGGCCCGCTCGACCTCGGCATCGGTCGCATCGGGCCGGCCGAAACGGATGTTCTCGCGGGCGCTGGTGGCGAACACGTTGGATTCCTGCGGCACCAGTGCGATGCGCAAGCGGAAATCGCGCGGATCGGCGGATTTGACCGGCACGCCGTCGAGCGAGATCGCGCCGCCGCGCGGATCGTAGAAGCGCAGCAGGAGATGGAAGATGGTGCTCTTGCCTGCGCCTGAGGGGCCGACGATCGCGACCTTCTCGCCGGGGCGCACGGTGAACGACACAGCATCGAGCACATTGACGTTGGGCCGCGCCGGATAAGCGAAGCTGACATCGTCGAAGCCGACCTCGCCACGCGCAGGCACCGGCAGCGCGCGCGGCGACGCGGGCGCGGTGATGTCGGGCTGCACATGCAGGATCTCGAACAGGCGCTCGGCGGCGCCGGAGGCGGCCGAGACTTCGCCCCAGACCTCGCTGAGCTGGCCGAGGCCGGCCGCGGCGAAGGCCGCGTAGAGCACGAATTGGCCGAGCCGGCCCGGCGAGATCGTGCCGATCAGGACGTCATGCGAGCCGATCCAGAGGATCGCGACCACGCTTGCGAACACGATGAAGATGATGATCGCGGTGAGCACGGCGCGGGCCTGCGTGGAGGTGCGCGCAGCTTCATAGGCCTGCTCGACCTCGCCGCCAAAACGCTTCTCGGCGAGCCCTTCGCTGGTATAGGCCTGCACGGTGCGGATGGCGCCGACCAACTCGCCCGCATAGGCGGAGGCATCGGCCAGCGTGTCCTGCGCATTGCGCGACAGACGCCGCACCCAGCGCCCGAACGCGACCAGCGGCAGCACGATCAGGGGAATGGCGAGCAGCACGAAGCCGGAGAGGCGCGGGCTCGTGATCACCATCATCGCCGCCGCACCGAAGAACATCATGAGATTGCGCAGCGCGATCGAGACGGAGGCACCGACCGCGGACTTGATCTGGGTGGTGTCGGCCGTGAGCCGAGACACCAGCTCACCGCTGCGCGCGGAATCGAAGAAGGCCGGCGAGAGCGAGAGCAGATGCGCGAAGACGTCGCGCCGGAGGTCGGCGACGATGCGCTCGCCGATCGTCATCACAAGGTAGTATCGCGAGGCGCTGGCAAGCGCGAGCACGGCGACGACCGCGATCATCACCGAGAAGTAGCTGTTGATCAGCGCGATGCCTTCCGGCGTCAGGCCGAAATCGATCATCCGCCTCACAGCGATGGGCACCAGTAGCGTCGTCAGCGCCGCGACCGTGAGCGCGACGAAGGCGAGCGCCGCGCGACCGCGATAGCGGGCCACATAGGGCGCGAGTGCCAACAGCGGCCGCAGCTTGGCGCGGCTCTTCGCCGGCGTCTCGATCAACTCGGCTTCGATCGACGGGGCCTCAGGCCCGGCGCGCTCGTCGCGGTACTGGTCGTCAAGCCGTTCCACAGCGCTCATGAGATCGGACCCAAGGAGACATATTAGCTCCACATAGGCCGCTGCGGGGGGAGTGGCAAATCCGGGATGTCCCTTAGGGGACGGCCCGGTTCTCCTTTGCCCACAATGGCTTGTTTTAAAGGGGCCTGTGGGGTATAGACCCCGCCAAATCCGTCATTCGATAGCCACTCAAGACAGGCGCCGGGCGCCGAGGAATTGCCATGAAAGCCGAAATTCATCCGAATTATCATACGATTAAGGTCGTGATGACCGACGGAACCGAGTACCTGACCCGCTCCACCTGGGGCAAGGAAGGCGACACGCTGAACCTCGACATCGACCCGAAGTCGCATCCGGCCTGGACCGGCGGCAACGCCCAGCTGATGGATCGCGGCGGCCGCGTCTCGCGCTTCCAGAAGAAGTTTTCGGGCTTTCTCAAAAAGGATTGATCCCGCCGCAAGGCTGGACACGAAAAACGCCCCCGGTCAGACCGGGGGCGTTTTTGTTTGTGGCGAGACCAGTAGGTGGCGAAGCGTGCCCACCATTCCTTCTACGATCCGGAAAGCAAAATGGTGGGCACGGCGCTTTGCGCCTTTGCCCACCCTACGAGACCTGTGACTACGGCACCTGGGTGCTTACCGCTCGAACGCGGCCTTCAGCGCGTTGAGCTGCGGCACCAGCGGGTTGCCGATCGCCACGTATTCGACCGGCGGGGTGTGGATGGTGGTGTCGAGGCGGCGCACGCGGGTCTGAAGACTCATCGAGCGATGGATCAGATCCTGGAGCTGCGAGGGCAGCTTCTCGACGGTATCGGACGGGCCGGGATCGGCGGCGCTGAGCTTGACCTTGGTCTTCTCCCGATTGGCCTGGCTCAGCGTCATCTCGCCTTCCTTCACCGCGCGGTGCAGCAGCAGCCACGAGGCCAGCTGCATCAGGCGGGTGGTCAGACGCATGCTCTCGGTCGCATAGGTGAGGCTGACGGCGCGATCGAGCGCCTTGGCCTCGGTGCGGCCGGCGCCATCGAGATAGGCGGCCGTCTCTTCCACCAGGTCCATGCCCTCACGGAACAGGACGCCGAACGCCGCAGAATTGGTGAACCGCTCGCTGAGTTGAACGAGAGCACCTTCGGCTTGCAAACGTTCCATGGTTAACGCCCCTTACGCAACTGTCTGACTGTCCGGCTTTGGCGCCGGCTTATGATGAACAAATCATTGCGCGAGCCGGACGCGGAGTCCAGCGACAAGCGCGGATATGGTTTCCGCGCGTCTTTCCTCGGAATTCAACCGGAACGGGACCCAAAAAGGCAAAAAAAGAGCCGCCGGAGACCGGCGGCTTTGAAAGTTGATAACAGGGAGGCGTCAAACAGAGTGGACAGGAGCCACTCGGTGTCCAAACGAGGACAGCTCCAGTCATAAACCCGAAAGCTTAATTGGAAGTAAACGAGCTAATTTTTTGAGAGTTCGTTAGCCATGTCGGTCACTGGCCGAGGGGGCGGCGGAACAAACTCGGCACTCGTCATTCCGGGACGCCACGAAGTCGCGAGCTTTGATGCGCAATTGCGCATCTGAGAATCCATAGCCACAGGCGGATGCGGTGGCCCGGCTCAGCCTGCCCGTTTCAACTGCCCGTGATTATGGATTCCGGGCTCGGCGCTGCGCGCCGCCCCGGAACGACGACGCGAGATAGTTTTGCGCGAAGCATGGGTCCCGGCTCCGCGGAGCAGCGCTACGCCCTGCACCGCGTCCGGGACACGAGAGGTGAGCGCTGGGCTCTACTTCTTGAAAAAACTATCCGCCGCATCGCGCGAGGCGCGCTTTTTGGCAGCGGCTTCCTCGAGCCTTGCGATCTCGGTGTTGAGCAGCGCGACGCGCTCGGTCAGTTCCTCCACTGACAGGAGTGAGAGATCCTGTCCGATTTCATGGCTGACCTTCTTGCGCGGCTTGTCGTCGTCCTCGATAGCCATGTGTCCTCCCGGGCAGTCCTGTCCTGAACGACGCCGATCTGGCGCTTTCCGAGCCGAAATGGTATCGCTTCTGCACAAGGAGAATTTGCAGTGAGTTTCGCGAGCGCGCAACACCTGACGCGAATGCCCCGGCCCAACCGCAAGGAGGTTGACCGGACGGGATAAGCGCGCGTCCACGCGCGTGAGGCATGAGCCGACCCCAAGCCCTTCCGATCATGCGGGAGGGCTTTTGATTTTTCGTCGGTCGGCATCACCAAACGCGAAAGACCGCAGTCATGACCAAAATTCTCATCACCAGCGCCCTTCCCTACGTGAACGGCGTCAAGCATCTCGGCAATCTCATAGGCTCGCTCCTCCCCGCCGATGTCCATGCCCGCTTCAGGCGGCAGATCGGCGACGACGTGCTCTTCATCTGCGCCACTGACGAGCACGGCACGCCGGCTGAGCTCGGCGCGGTTCGCGCCGGACAGGATGTCCGCACTTTCTGCGACGCGCAGCACGCAATCCAGGCCGACATCTACCGCCGGTTCGGCCTCTCCTTCGACCATTTCGGGCGAACCAGCTCGCCACAGAACAGCGCTCTGACGCAGCACTTCTATCGCAGGCTCGACGATGCCGGATTGATCGAGGAACGTAAGTTGCCGCAGGTCTGGTCACCCACGGACGGCCGCTTCCTGCCGGACCGCTACGTGCTCGGCACCTGCCCGCATTGCGGCGACCCGTCCGCGCGCGGTGATCAATGCGACCAGTGTGGCGCGCTGCTCGATCCGCCCGAACTGATCGACCCGCGATCTGCGCTGTCGGGCGACCGGGCGCTGGAGGTCCGCGAAAGCCGCCATCTGTTCCTGCGCCAGTCGCAACTTGTCGGAGCGTTGAGCGCGTGGATCGATAGCCGCTCCGGCTGGCCCTCCTTCGTGGTATCGACCGCGAAAGGCTGGCTGACAGCCGATCTGCGCGATCGCTGCATCACGCGCGATCTGGCCTGGGGCATCCCGGTTCCGCGACAGGGATTCGCCGACAAGGTCTTCTATGTCTGGTTCGACGCGCCGATCGGTTACATCGCCGCCACCCAGGAATGGGCCGCCGCCGCACCTAGCCGCGACTGGCGAAAATGGTGGTGGCAGGCCGACGACGTCCGCTACGTCCAGTTCCTCGGCAAGGACAACATCCCATTCCACACCGTGAGCTTCCCGGCGACGCTGATCGGCTCGAACGAGCCCTGGAAGAGCGTGGACGTGATCAAGGGATTCCACTGGCTCAACTACGAGGGTGGCAAGTTCTCGACCAGCCGCAATCGCGGCATCTTTACCGACCAGGCCCTGGAGGAATTGCCCGCCGATCTCTGGCGCTGGTGGCTGATCGCCAACGCGCCCGAAAGCGCCGACACCGATTTCAACGTTGCCAGGTTCGTCGCCGACGTGAACAAGGATCTCGCCGACATCTTCGGCAACCTCGTCAATCGCATTGTCAGCTTCGCCCATCGGGCCTTCGACGGCCGGATTCCGGAAGGCGGCGCTCCTGACGAGGCCGAGCACCTGCTCGCACGGGAACTGGAGCAGCGTATCGCGACGCTGCGACGGCATCACGAGGCGCTCGAGTTTCGTGCAGCGGCTGCCGCGACGCGCGCGATCTGGGGTGTGGCGAACGCTTACCTGCAGCATGCCGCGCCGTGGACGGCCATCAAGTCCGATCGGCTTCGCGCGGCGATCGTGACACGAACAGGCCTCAATCTGGTCCGCGCCTGCGCCGTGCTGGCGTGGAGTATCGTACCCAGCCTGTCGGAAAATGTGCTGCACGCCTTCGGTGGCGAAGATGTCGCGCCACGCTGGCCCCGTGGCCCAATCGCGGACCTGCTCGACGGCGGCGCCGGCACAGCGATCGCGCCGATCGGTCCACTGGTCGAAAAAATCTCTCCCGAAAGAGCAAGCCATCTGGCGGCGCGGTTCGGGCCTTAATGTCGTTTCACTTCGGCGGAAAAAGGCGATATGCCATCCGCCGAATTCATTCATCCAAGGACACATCATGGACAAGCTGCCCGCGCAAATGACCGTGGTCGCCATCTCCAAGCCCGGTGGACCGGAGGTGCTGGTGCCGGAACAACGTGCCGTTCCGCAGCCCGGTCCCGACGAGATCCTGGTCAAGGTGCAGGCCGCGGGCGTCAACCGTCCCGACGTCGCGCAGCGCTCCGGCGCCTATCCGCCGCCGCCCGGCGCCAGCGACCTGCCGGGGCTCGAGATCGCCGGCGAAGTGGTGGCGGTCGGCAGCAACGCCAAACGGCACAAGATCGGCGACAAGGTGATGTCGCTGGTCGCCGGCGGCGGTTATGCGCAGTACTGCATCGCGCAGGACGCCCAGGCGATGAGCGTGCCGCCGGCGCTGTCGATCAAGGAGGCCGGCGCGCTGCCGGAAACCCTGATGACGGTCTGGCACAACGTGTTCGAGCGCGGCGGCCTGAAGGCCGGCGAGACGCTGCTGATCCATGGCGGCTCCTCCGGCATCGGCACCATGGCGATCCAGCTTGCGAAAGCGTTCGGCGCGAAAGTGTTCGTCACCGTGGGATCGCAGGACAAGATCGATGCCTGCCTCAAGCTCGGGGCCGACCGCGCCATCAACTACAAGACCGAGGACTTCGTCGCCGTGGTCAAGGAAGAGACCGACAAGGCCGGCGCCAACCTGATCCTCGACATGGTCGCCGGCGAGTACGTCGACCGCAACTATGATGCCGCGGCGGTCGACGGCCGCATCGTGCAGATCGCAACCCTCAACGGCCCCAAGGTCAGCGTCAACATCGCCAAGGTGATGGTGAAGCGCCTGACCCATACCGGCTCGACCCTGCGCCCCCGTAGTAATGCGGACAAGGCGGCCATGGTGGCCGCAATCGAGGCGAAAGTGATGCCGCTGTTGCGCGAAGGCCGCGTCAAGCCGCTGATGGACAGCAGTTTCCCGCTGGAAAAGGCATCCGATGCGCACCGGCGCATGGAGACCTCGGCACATATTGGCAAAATTGTGTTGGAGGTCTAGGCCAACGGCCCATCAGGCAAGGCGGAAACCCTTTGATTTTCCTCGCTTTCGTGGCATCTATCGCGACGCGCCGAACCATCTTGTTCCGTTCGGAAAACGCCTTGCACTGACCATCTTGCACTGAAGAGTTTGCGTCGAACGCGGAGAACCGACCTTGCGTCTGATCAGGTGCCTCGCGCCCATAGCGCTGGGCCTCATGATTCTCGTCGCCGCATCCCAGGCGCGCGCGCTGGATGCCGTCAGCGTCCGCGGCGACGCGCCCGCGATCGACCTCACCGGCGTGCTCGAGCATCAGCGCAGTGACGCCGATCGCATCCAGGTCTCCACCGCACCCGGCACCGACGGCATCGTCCGCCGCATCGAGGTGCGCGCCCGCGAGGGCGGCCAGAACTGGGTGGTGTTCGCACTCGCCAACAACACCGACGACCAGCTCGACCGCCTGATCGTCGCCCCGCATTACCGCATCGTCTCGTCGGGCCTGCTGTGGCCCGACCTCGGGCTGTCGCGCATCGCGACCATCACGCCCTCGATCGGCGACCGCCCGGAGCGCCAGGAGAGCGCGACGGCCGACGTGTTCCGCATCACGCTCGATCCCGGCGCCGTCGTCACCTTTGTCGCGGAACTGCGCACCGACAAGCTGCCGCAGCTCTATCTGTGGGAGCCCGAGTCCTACAAGGACAAGGTCAATTCCTTCACGCTCTACCAGGGCATCGTGATCGGCATCTCCGGGCTTTTGGCGCTCGTGCTCACCATTCTGTTCGTGGTGAAGGGCAGCATCATGTTCCCGGCCGCCGCGGCGCTGGCCTGGGCGGTGCTGGTCTATATCGGCGTCGATTTCGGCTTCTGGGGCAAGGTGCTCGATATGTCGAACAACGCCGAGCGCATCTGGCGCGCGGCGGGTGAAGCGATATTGGCGGCGACGCTGCTGGTGTTCCTGTTCGCCTATCTCAACCTCAGTCGATGGCACGTGCGCTATTCGCACATTACGGTGCTCTGGCTTGCCTTCCTGGGTTCGCTGGTGGCGCTCGCCTTGTTCGACCCGGCGGTGGCTTCCGGCATCGCCCGCATGTCGCTGGTGCTGATCGCCTTCGCGGGCTTCGCGCTGATCGTCTACCTCTCCACCCACGGCTTCGACCGCGCGGTGCTGCTGATCCCGACCTGGTTCCTGCTGGTGGTCTGGGTGGTCGCGGCCGGCATGACGGTCGCGGGCTCCGTCACCAACGACATCGTCGGCCCGGCTCTGCTCGGCGGCCTCGTGCTGATCGTGATGCTGATCGGCTTTACGGTGATGCAGCACGCCTTTGCCGGCGGCAGCGCCACCACCGGCGTCGTCTCCGACATCGAGCGGCGCGCGCTGGCGCTGGCCGGCTCCGGCGATCTGATCTGGGACTGGGACGTCTCCGCCGACAAGGTGTTCACCAGCCCGGAGACCGAAGCCCTGCTCGGCCTCAAGCGCGGCACGCTGGAAGGCCCGGCGGCGTCGTGGCTTGAGGTGCTGCATCCGCTCGACCAGGACCGTTTCCGCGCAGCGCTCGACAGCGTGCTCGACCAGCGCCGCGGCCGCCTGGTGCAGGATTTCCGGCTGCGCACGCCGGACGGTCATTTCATGTGGTTCGCGCTGAAGGCGCGCCCGGTGGTCGGCTCGGACGGCGAGGTCTCGCGCGTGGTCGGCACGCTGACCGACGTCACCGAGCTGCGCAACGCCGAGGAGCGCCTGCTGCACGATTCCGTGCATGACAACCTCACCGGGCTGCCCAACCGGAAACTGTTCATGGACCGGCTCGGCGCGGTCGCGCATTTCGCCAAGACCATGCCGACGCTGCGGCCGACGCTGATGGTGATCGACCTCGACCGCTTCAAGCAGGTCAACGATTCCGTCGGCATCGCGGTCGGCGACTCGATCCTGCTGACGCTGGCCCGCCGCCTCACCCGCATCCTGAAGCCGCAGGACACGCTGGCGCGGCTTGCCGGCGACCAGTTCGGCCTGATCCTGCTCTCGGAGCAGGACCCTGCCCGCATCACCGCCTTCGCCGAAACCATCCGCAAGACCATCCGCGCCCCGATCGCCTTCAACGACCGCGAGATTTTTCTCACCGCCTCGATCGGGCTCGCGCTGTCCGATCCGCAGACCCAGTTGACGGACGAGATCATCAAGGACGCCGAGCTTGCGATGTATCATTCCAAGCGGATCGGCGGCGACCGCATCGACGTCTACAAGCCGGCGATGCGCGCGCGAAAGACCGACCGCCTGACGCTGGAGAGCGAGCTGCGCCGCGCCATCGAGCGGCAGGAGCTCACGATCCTGTACCAGCCGATCGTGCGGCTGGAGGATCGCTCGATCGCCGGCTTCGAGGCGCTGGTGCGCTGGGATCATCCGAAGCTCGGACGCATGGCGCCGTCGGAATTCATCAGCATCGCGGAAGAGACCGGCCTGATCGTCGACCTCGGCATGTTCGTGCTCGACCAAACCGCAAAGCAGCTTTCGGTATGGCAACGCGCGATGCGCTCGCGCGAGCCGATCTTCGCCTCCGTCAACGTCTCCTCGCGGCAATTGCTGCGCCACGACCTGATCCACGACATCCGCACCGTACTGTCGCGCTCCTCGGTGGCGCGCGGCACGCTGAAGCTGGAATTGACGGAATCGCTGGTGATGGAGAACCCGGAGCACGCAGCCCAGATGCTGACGCGGATCCGCGAGCTCGGCACCGGGCTGTCGCTCGACGATTTCGGCACCGGCCATTCCTCGCTGGCCTATCTCCAGCGCTTCCCGTTCGACACCATCAAGATCGACCAGTCCTTCGTGCGCACCACCAACCGCGGCACCCGTCCGGTGATCCTGAAGTCGATCATCGCGCTCGCGCATGATCTCGGCATGGACGTGGTCGCGGAAGGCGCCGAGACAGACTCCGACGCGGTCGAGCTCTACCAGATGGGCTGCGAATACGCGCAGGGCTTCGCCTTCGGCGAGCCCATGGACGCGGACGCGGCGATGCGTCTGCTCACCGAAGTGCGGCTGGAAGCGGCGAGCTAGCGCTTATCTTCTTCCGCTCTCCTCCCCGAAAGGGTCGCTCGCAAAGCGAGCGGGGTGCCGCACCGGCGCGCTTATGCCGGGCTTGATCCAGATCAATGGGCCCTGCTCGACCACCATGAAAGATGGCACGCAGCATTCGATCCAGAACGGCTTCGTCATCGAGGTCACTGGGCTCGCAGCTGTCGTTCTCAGAATGAGCAGACCACGCGTCTTTCTCAGGAGTCACGGATGACTCGGCACCTTTTCTACGCGATCGCCCTCATCGGCACCGGCGTGTTCCTCGCCTCATCGGCCGAAGCAGTGACAGCCGCACGATGCGAGGATCGAGGCGCAAACTGCCTCGGCACATGTGCCGACTACACCGGCGGGGCCGGTGACGTTCGAGGGCGCCAGAACACATGCGTGCGCGTCTGCGACCGGCAGACGACCAGATGCCTTATACGAGCCCATGACGAACGCTGGCCCCATAATCGCCAATGAAGGCCGTGGTTCTACACTTGGGCTAACGCCCCCCGTCTCGCGCTTGCGGCGCACCGCGTCCAGCTGACCTACCCTGGCTTGCGTCGTAGCCCCGCGACCAAACAAAACCCCACCACCAGCGAGATCGCGGCAAGACCGCCCCAGACCATTCCCGCCTGTTCGAGATAAACATCCTGTGTTACAGGGTCGTAGCAGCGGCCGAGCTCGTTGAAGCAGTCGCGCCAGCGCCAGTAGCGGGCCTCGAAGGCGAGCGCGAACAGCAGGCCTGTTGCAATCAGGGCTGCGCCAAAAATCCCCCTTAGCCAGCGCAGAATCATGCAGCGTCAGCTCACCTGCGCTGCTTCTTCTTGGTGAAGCGCACGCTCTGGCCGTCCGGCATCCGCGTCGCGACGAACCCCGCGGCGAGGCAGGCTTCGCGCTGGGGCATCTGGATGTCGGGGCTGCGGAGGCTGTCCCACCATGAGGCGCGATTCGCCGCCCGCGGCAGGGCCGAGCCGATGATCTCCTCGATCTGCTCGAAACTCAGCACGAATTCCGTTTGCTTCTGCCGCATCAGGTAATCCCGCAGCGCGTCGTAATCGTTCACAATCGTCCTCTCGTCCCAGCTCCGCTGCCCAAAAGCGATGCCCGCGGAAACCAATTCTTAACTCATTGTGGCAGCGCCGTCCCGGCTTAAACACTACGCAAGATTTCGGGCGCATCCACTAGTGTCGGGAGCACTCGATGCAGTCTGGATGGCGCGACGTCACGACCCGCCGGCCGTGGCGGATTTCGGCGAAGCTGCTGATCATATCGTCCGTCGTGACGGTGATCGGCTTTTCCGCCATTTGCGTCAACGTCATGCTGGACATGCGCCGCGGCGAGGAGGCCCTCGCGCGCCAGACGCTGGACAATCTGGCCACCTCCATCGAAGCAGATATCAGCCGCAACATCGAGATCTACGATCTCTCCCTGAAGGCGGTCGCCAGCAACATGCTGCTGCCGGAGATCAACGCGGTCTCGAAGCCGATCCGTCACCTGATCCTGTTCGATCACGCCACCACGGCGCGGCACTTCGGCGCCATCCAGGTGTTCGATGCCGAGGGCAGGCTGACCATCGACGCCTCCACGCTCGATCCCCTGCCGGAGAACCGGAGCGAGGAGGACTACTTCAGGGTTCATCGCGACGATCCCGACGCCGGCCTCTTCATCAGCCGTCCGATGCTTTTCCGCGGCGCCTATTCCATCGTGCTGAGCCGGCGCATCAGCGATACCGACGGCGGCTTCTTGGGGGTCGTCACCGGCTCGATCCGTTTCAGCTATTTCCACGAATTGTTCGAGCGCCTGAACCTCGATCCCGACGATACCATCACCGTGCTGACGCGCGATCGCACCATCATGATGCGGCGGCCGTTCGATCTCGACGTCATCGGCAAGAATCTCGGGACGCGGCAGAGCTGGAAGGCCGACAATCTCAAGGCCGGCGGGTCCTATGCGGGCCAGGGTCCGGTGGACGCGACGCCGCGCCTCTACGTCCGCAGCACCGGCCCKGGTCCGCTGTTCGTGGTGGCAGGCAAGCCGCTCGCCGCCGTGTTCGAGCTCTGGCAGAAGGAAGCCTACCGCATCGGCGCCGTGGTCCTGGCGCTCATCCTGTTCATGCTGGCCTCGACGCTGGTGCTCGCCCGCGAGATCGGCCGACGCGCCGATGCCGAGCGCAAGCTCGAGGAGATGGCGACGACGGATGCGCTCACCGGCTTGAAGAACCGCCGCAAGTTCGACCAGGTCATCGACGTCGAATGGCGCCGCGCGATGCGCCAGAAGACGCCGGTCGCGCTGCTGATGATCGATGCCGATCACTTCAAGGCCTACAACGACACGTTCGGCCATCAGGCCGGCGACCAGGTGCTGGTCGGCATCGCGATCTGCATTTCCGATTCGGTGCGGCGGTCCGGCGACTGCGCCGCGCGCTATGGCGGCGAGGAATTCGCGGTGCTGCTGCCGAACACCTCGGCCGCCGAGGCCTTCAATGTCGCCGAGACGATCCGCGGCAAGGTGCAGGGCTGGTCCGACGACCAGGCGATGTCGACGGTCTCCTGCGGGATTGCGGGCTTGGTTCCTACCACCGGCCTGGACTGGCCGGTCCTGGTCGCCGCCGCCGACAAGGCGCTCTATGCGGCGAAAGCCGGCGGCCGCAACCAGTCCGTGGTCGCGAGCCTTCCGAAGCTGTCGTTGGTGGCGTGAGGGGCCCCCTCCGTCATTGCGAGCGAAGCGAAGCAATCCAGACTGTCTCCGCGGAGGCAGCCTGGATCGCTTCGTCGCTTCGCTCCTCGCAATGACGAGTGGAGCGCTACTGCCCCAGATACTTCTTCATCTCCGCAATCAGCCCATCGCGCAGTTCCGGCCGCTTCAGGCCGTAGGCGATGTTGGCGCGGAGGAAGCCGGGCTTGGAGCCGCAATCATGGCGCTCGCCCTCGAACTCGACGCCGTAGAATTTCTGCGACTTGGCGAGGCCGATCATGGCGTCGGTGAGCTGGATCTCGCCGCCGGCGCCGCGCTCCTGGGTCTCAAGGATCTTGAATATCTCCGGCTGGAGGATGTAGCGGCCGGTGATGGAGAGGTTGGAGGGCGCGGTGCCCTTGGCCGGCTTCTCGACCATGCCGTCGACCTCGAACATCTTGCCGGTGCGCTTGCCCACGCCGCAGATGCCGTATTGATGGGTGAGATGGTCGGGCACGGCCTCGACCGCGATGACGTTGGATTTTTCGCCGAGCGTTGAAGCCGTCTCGATCATCTGCTTCAGGCAGCCGGTCGTGTTGAGCACGAGCTCATCGGGCAGCACCACCGCGAACGGCTCGTTGCCGACGATGTCGCGCGCACACCAGACCGCGTGGCCGAGACCGAGCGGCGCCTGCTGGCGGGTGAAGCTGACGGCGCCGGCCTCCGGCTGGTTCTGCGCCAGGATGTCCTGCTCGGCCTTCTTGCCGCGCGCGGCGAGCGTCGCGTCGAGCTCGAACATCTTGTCGAAATGATCTTCGATGACGTTTTTGTTGCGGCCGGTGACGAAGATGAAGTGCTCGATGCCGGCTTCCCTCGCCTCGTCATAGACGTACTGGATCAGCGGCTTGTCGACGATGGTCAGCATTTCCTTCGGCATCGCCTTGGTGGCGGGCAGGACGCGGGTGCCGAGGCCGGCGACGGGGAATACGGCTTTGCGAATTTTCATGGGACAGATCGAATACCTGAGGACGTGAAGGGAGCAATGGTATCTTGCTAGCTTGTTTGCAGCCGCTAACAAAGGCGGATGTGGGGCCTCGCGCTCACAGAGTTGAGAAAAAGGCCGACACCAAAATTTCACCTTTGTTAAGCTATTGGCAACCGGTACCGGGCCTCCTGAAGGCGGATTTTCGGCCGGACAGGTAGGGTATGATGCAATCAGTGGCAGGGCTGGCGAAACGTGCTGGATTTGTGACCGGCGCAATGATGCTTGCGGCCGCTGTGCTGCTGCCTGTCAGCGCGCACGCCCAGGCGCAGAACGGCTTGTCGAACCTGTTCGGCGGTATTTTCTCCGGCCCGAATCCGGCGCCTGCGCAAGCCCCGCCCGGCCCCGGCGGCGCCTTGCCATGGACCGGCGAGGACGGCGCCTCCGGCCACCCGTTGATGACGGCCGCCGCGATCCGCGAGGCCGCCTCCAACTTCAACAATTGCGTCGCGGGGATGTGGCCCGATGCCGCACGGCGCAACATCACGCAGGAGAATTTCCAGCGCTTCACGGCCGGGCTGTCGCCTGATCTGCGCATCATGGACCTGATGGATTCGCAGCCGGAGTTCACCAAGTCGATCTGGGACTATCTCGACATCCTCGTGAACGACAACCGCCTCGCCAAGGGCCGCGAGGTCCTCGCCAAATACAAGGCGCAGTTCGACGCCACCGAAAAGGCTACCGGCGTCGACCGCTACATCATCGCCTCGATCTGGGGCATCGAGTCCAATTACTCGACCCAGATGGGCGACCGCAGCGTGCTGCAATCGACCGCGACGCTCGCCTGCATCGGCCGCCGCCAGGCGTATTTCAAGGACGAGTTTCTCTCCGCGCTGGAGATCCTCAACCGCGGCGATCTCAGGCCTGAGCAGATGCGCGGCTCCTGGGCCGGCGCCTTCGGCCCGACCCAGTTCATGCCGACCGCGTTCAAGCGCTTTGCCGTGGATGGCGATGGCGACGGACGGCGCGACGTCGTCGACAATCCCACTGATCTGATCGCCTCGACCGCCAACAATCTGAAGAAGGACGGCTGGCAGGCCGGCCAGACCTGGGGCTACGAGGTCGTGGTGCCCCAGGGCTTCAACTACATGCTGGCCGATCGCGCCAAGGCGATGACGATCCCGCAGTGGGAGAAGCTCGGGCTCAAGCGCCCATCCAACCAGCCCTTCCCGCATCCGGCCGAGAAAGCCTATCTGCTGGCGCCCGCCGGGGCGCAGGGCCCGGGCTTCCTGATGCTGCAGAATTACCGCGTCATCATGAAGTACAACCCGGCCGAGGCTTATGCGCTGGCGATCGGCCATTTCGCCGACCGGCTGCGCGGCGGCCAGCCCTTCGTGCAGCCCTGGCCGCGCCAGGAGCGCGAGCTGTCCCGCACCGAACGGCTGGAACTTCAGCAGCTGCTGGCCCAGCGCGGCTTCTACAAGGGCACCCCGGACGGCCAGTTCGGCGGCCAGACCCGGGAGGCGCTGCGCAATTTCCAGGCCTCGATCGGGGTCCCCGCCGACGGATTTGCCTCCTCGGACGTGCTGGATCGCCTCCGCGGGCGGTAAAATCGCGCCGAAAGTAACCCTGAACAGGGATTTTGCCCGATCGCCTTGACGGGGATGGCTATTCCCCGGTGTATGGCAGAAGAATCCGCAAAGAGAATCTGCCCGTTTGGCGCCTGATTCCGCTATTATATCGAGCCTGTCCCGATCCCCATTGCGCGTGCCTGAGATCGCATGTCGAAGAAGTCCCTATTCAAGGCGCTGACCGAGACCGGCCCGCTGATCGCGCTGGGGACGGCGCTTGCGATTCTGGTCTCCATCGCGGGACCCGCCTCGGCGCAGTTCTTCAACTTCCCCGGCTTCGGCGGCCCGCCGCAGCGGCAGGCCCCGCCACCGCGGAACGGTGGAGGCGGCGGCTGGTTCGGCGGCGACTTCTTCGCACCATTCCAGCAGCAACAGCCGCAGGCGCCGCGCCAGGACTTTTCGCGTGCGCCGGCACCAGCCAAGCGCGACACCACGCCCGACAAGAACGTGCTGGTGATCGGCGACGCCATGGCCGACTGGCTCGCCTACGGCCTCGAAGACGCCTACACCGAGCAGCCCGACATGGGCGTGATCCGCAAGCACAAGACCACGTCCGGCCTGATCAAGTACCAGCCGAAGGGTGAGCCCGCGGACTGGGCGGCGGCAGCGAAGGGCATCCTCGAGACCGAGAAGCCTGATGTGATCGTCGTCATGCTCGGCCTCAACGACCGCATCTCGATCCGCGAGGCCGCGCCCGACAAGGCGACGGACAAGGACAAGAAGAACGACAAGGGCGCGCGCGCCAAGCCACCGGCCAAGCCGGGCGATGCTAAACCCGACACGGCCGCCAAGCCGGACGACAAGCCCGCCGACACCGACCTGCCGCAGGACGATGCCGACAACGCCGACACGCCGGCGGTCGCAGCGCCGGAGAAGACCGCGCGCAACCCGAACGGCCTCTACGAATTCCGCGACGAGCGCTGGGTCGAACTCTACGGCAAGAAGATCGAGGAGCTGGCCAACGTTCTCAAGTCCAAGGGCGTTCCGGTGCTCTGGGTCGGCCTGCCCGCGATCCGCGGCCCCAAGGGCACCGCGGACATGCTGTTCCTGGATTCGCTCTATCGCGAAGGCGCGGCCAAGGCCGGCATCACCTATGTCGATGTCTGGGACGGCTTTGTCGACGAAGCCGGCCGCTTCCTCCAGAAGGGCCCGGACTTCGAGGGCCAGATCCGCCAGCTCCGCAGCTATGACGGCGTCTATTTCACGAAACCTGGCGCACGCAAGCTCGCCCACTATGTCGAGCGCGAGATCACGCGCCTGCTCGCCGGACGCTCCGGCCCGATTGCGCTGCCGAGCGAGCCTGCGACCCCCGACACCAGCGCCGAGCCCGGCAAGCCCGCGCCGCGGCCGCTGGCGGGACCGATCGTGCCGCTGGTTGCGGCCTCGATCTCGGCCGATCAATTGCTGGGCGGACCGGGTTCGCGTCCCGCTGCCGTCGATGCGCTCGCCGCGAAGACGATGGTGAAGGGTGAGCCGCTGGCCGCGCCCGCCGGCCGTGCCGATGATTATGCCTGGCCGCGCCGCGAAGTCGGCCGCGAGCAGGCCAAGGGTGATACGCCGATGGCTGCGACGACGCCCGACGGCAGCGCCACTCCCAGCACACCGGGTGCAGCCGCCGCGATCGCGCCGCCAAGGCTCGCGCCGAAGAAGCCGCCGGTACAGCAGCAGCCGCAGCAGCCGGCCCAGGCAACGCCGGCATTCCGCGATTTCTTCGGCTTCGGCTCTCCGCAGCCACCGCCGCGTCAATTCGCACCGGCGCCGCGTAATCCCAATCCCGCGCCCGCCTGGTAACGTCGGGCGATCGGCGGAGATGTTCCGGTAGTTTTTCTGAATTGAGATCTCGTGTCCCGGACGCGCTGCAGCGTGTAACGCTGCAGCGCAGAGCCGGGACCCAGCACTGCGACATTCACCAAAGAATGGGCCCCGGCTCAGCAAAGCGGCGTTACCGGACGATGCTACGCATCGCCTAGGCCGCATTGCGTCCGGGGCACGAAAAATTCGGGCGGTGGCTCAGCCGTAATAGCGCCAGCGCGGCGGCGGGCGACGGGCGGGACGCGACATCAGGAGCGCGAGTGCGAAGCCGATACCGCCGGCGATCAGCAGCGCACCGAGCGGATTGTCCTGCACCTTCTTGGCAATCGCCTGCGAACCGTCGCGCAAGGTCTCGGCCGGCTTGTCGTAGGCGTCCTTGGCGTAGCCGGCCGCAGTCTCACCGGCGTCGCGCACGGCATCCTTGGCCTGGCCGTAGAGATTCTGCACGGTGCCGGCGGCTTCCCGCGCCTTGCCTGACGCCTGTGTCTGCGCATCGCCAGCGAGATCACCGACGGCGCCTTCTGCGCGCCCAGCGAATTCCTTGGCCGATCCGACGATCCGATCCTTGTCCATGTTGCTCCTCCTCGGGGGTCAGCCGAGGTAACCGATCAGGAGCAGCGCAGTTCCAAGCTTCTGCGAAAGTGTGTAGTCCGGACTACGCTTCCGCCTGCGCTCTTCGGGCTACGGCAGACATGTCGCTCCATCCGGGCTACAGGATGAGCCCGCCATCGACCACCAGCGTCTGGCCAATGATGTAGGACGACAGCGGCGAGGCGAGGAACAGCGCCGCGCCCGCCATGTCAGCCGGCGTGCCCAATCGCCGCAGCGGAATGCGTGACAGCGCGCCTTCGAGCCGCTTGGGATTGTCGGTGGTCACCTTCGTCATCTTGGTGTCGACGAGGCCGGGCGCGATACCGTTGACGCGGATGCCATCCTCGGCCCAGGCCTCGCCCAGCGTCCGCGTCAGTCCGACTGCGCCGGTCTTCGAGGCGTTGTAGGCGGGATTGCCCATGGTGGAATGATAGGCTGCGGTCGAGGACACCATGATCAGCGCGCCCTTGCTATCGCGCAGCATGGAGTGAAACCGCGTCGCGCAGGCCATCAGGCTCATCAGATTGACCTCGACGACCTTGCGGAAGCCGGCCATCTCGAACTCGCCGCGGCGATAGAGCACCGCGCCCTGCGCGAGCACGAGCACATCGAGACGGTCGAAGGACGGCTTGAACGCTTCCACCGCGCCGGTGTTGCCGACGTCGAGCTGCGCATAGGAAAGACCCGTGAGATCGGAGCCTTCTAGCGCCGAATATTCCGCAGGATGAGCACGCGTGCCGCAGACTGCAACTTGCGCGCCCCTGGCGCGAAAGGCTTGCGCGATGCCGTTGCCGATACCGCTGGAACCGCCGACCACCAGCACCTGCTTGCCTGAGAAATCGAGCTCGTTCGCCATCGCGGCCTCCCCTTTTGTTTTGCTTGTTTGACCTGTCTGCGGATCGATGCCAGCCTTGTCCATCTCATAACAAGAAACAAGAGACGCGAGGAAACGGCATGTCCGAATTCAAGGAGCTCAGCCGGTCGGTGAAGGGCCTGACCGTTCTCGTCACGGGTGCGGCGAGCGGCATGGGGCGCGCGACCGCGCGCGTGTTCGCCGCTGAAGGCGCGAACGTCGCCGTCACCGACTTTGACGAGCAGGGCGCGCTGTCCGTTGCCAAGGAGATTGCCGCGAACGCCGGATCCGCGAAGGCGTGGAAGCTCGATGTCGCCGATGGCGGCGAGATCAAGCGCGTGGTTGGCGATGTCGCGGCGCATTTCGGCGGGCTCGACATCATCGTCAACAATGCCGGCATCTCCGTGCGCGTCGCGATCGACGACGAGGCTTACGAAGACGCTTGGGCCAAGGGGATCGCCGTGATGCTGACGGCGCATCCGCGCATCATCCGCGCCGCGCTGCCGCACCTGCGCAAGTCGAAGAGCCCGCGCATCGTCAACATCGCCTCGACCGAGGCGCTCGGCGCCACCGCGTTGCACAGCCCCTATTCGGCGGCGAAGGGCGGCGTGGCGAGCCTCACGCGCTCGCTCGCCGTCGAGCTCGGCCGCGAGGGCATCACCGTCAACTGCATCTGCCCGGGCCCGATCCGCACCGCCATCACCGACCGCATCTCCGAAGAGCACAAGACGATCTACGCCAAGCGCCGCACTGCACTCGGCCGTTACGGCGACCCCGAGGAGGTCGCGCATATGACGCTGAGCCTGTGCCTGCCTGCGGCGTCTTTCCTCACCGGCGCGGTGATCCCTGTCGACGGCGGCTTGATGGCGCGCAACGCGTGAGAGCCATGACGCTTAAGAGATATGCGCGCCGAGCGTTGACAACGCCGGTCGCGGGAGTAGCTTTTTCACCGGCAGAGCGGGACCAACCGCTCGCGGTTCGCGGGAGAAACACCATGACGATCGCCATCCGGCAGCTTCAGAAACATTTTGCCGGCGAGGTTTCCGGCCTCGACCTGCGAAAGCCTCTCACCGAGGCCGAGGCGCGCGAGGTCGAGGCAGCCATGGACAAATATGCGGTGCTGGTCTTCCACGACCAGGACATCACCGACGAGCAGCAGATGGCCTTCGCGCTGAATTTCGGCCAGCGCGAGGACGCGCGCGGCGGCACCGTGACCAAGGAAAAGGACTACCGGCTGCAATCGGGCCTCAACGACGTCTCCAATCTCGGCAAGGATGGCAAGCCGCTGGCGAAGGACAGTCGCGCGCATCTGTTCAACCTCGGCAACTGCCTGTGGCATTCCGACAGCTCGTTTCGCCCGATCCCCGCAAAATTCTCGCTGCTGTCGGCGCGGGTGGTGAACCCGAAGGGCGGCAATACCGAGTTCGCCGACATGCGCGCGGCCTATGACGCGCTCGATGACGACACCAAGGCCGAGATCGAGGATCTCGTCTGCGAGCACTCGCTGATGTATTCGCGCGGATCGCTCGGCTTCACCGAGTACACCGACGACGAAAAGCAGATGTTCAAGCCGGTGCTGCAACGCCTGGTGCGCACCCATCCGGTGCATCGCCGCAAGTCGCTGTACCTCTCATCGCATGCCGGCAAGATCGTCAGCATGAGCGTCCCCGAAGGCCGGCTGCTGCTGCGCGATCTGAACGAGCATGCGACGCAAGGCGAGTTCGTCTACGTCCACAAATGGAAGCTGCATGATCTCGTGATGTGGGACAACCGCCAGACCATGCATCGCGTCCGCCGCTACGACCAGTCCCAACCCCGCGACATGCGCCGCGCGACGGTGGCGGGGACAGAGCCGACGGTACAGCAGCAGGCGGCGGAGTAGGCGGCACACCCCGCTGGACGTGGTCATCGCCCGGCTTGACCGGGCGATCCAGTACTCCGAGACGGTTGTGATGGAATCGATAGGCCGCGGCGTACTGGATGCCCCGGTCAAGMCGGGGCACGACAGCGGAGGGTGGCGCAGGACACCGCAAACCGTCGCAGCAGCTGCTACACAGCTACGCGTGTCCCGCATCGTTCGAGAGCATGCCGGGATCGATGCCGATCTTGCGCAGCGCACGTCCGTACTTCTCGTCGACATCGTCGCCGAAGATCAAATCCGAATCCGCATCGCAATGCAGCCAGCCATTGCTCTGGATTTCGGTCTCGAGCTGGCCCGGCGCCCAGCCGGCATAACCAAGCGCGAGGATGGCGTGCTTCGGGCCGGAGCCGTTGGCGATCGCCCGCAGGATGTCGACGGTCGCGGTGAGGCAGACGCCGTCGTCGATCCGGAGCGTCGCGTTCTCGATGTAGAAATCGCTGGAATGCAGCACGAAGCCGCGGCCGGTATCGACCGGCCCGCCACGCAGCACCTTCATGCTTTCGGCGTTCTCCGGCAGCTTGATGTGCTCGCCCTTCTTGATGATGCCGAGCTGCTGCAACAGCTCGGGGAAGTCGATGCTGCCGGCGGGATGATTGACGATGATGCCCATCGCGCCCTCGGCGGAATGCGCACAGAGATAGATCACCGAGCGCTCGAAGCGCTCATCGCCCATCACGGGCATCGCGATCAGGAGCTGGCCGTCGAGATAGCCGGCCGAGCTGGGAAGCGCGGGGGCCGCGCTGCGGGTGCTTTCGCCCGTCCTTTTGCCTGTGGGAGCCATCGGTGAAGCACTCCGGTTTCGATTCCTATCCTGATGTCGGGCCGGGCTGCTGTCAAATCAAGGCTTGCATAGACTTGATTCAGGTGCATCCATCACAAGCAATTCAATGGTTTGCCCAGGGGCGACCCTGTAAAGACGTGCCATGCTGACAAGAGTTCCCCTGCATGCGGCGTTTGGCGTCGCAACAACCCTGCTTGCGTCGTCGATGACGCTCGCAGCGCGCGCCGACGACGCTTCGCCCTGGCAGCGCGACGGCCATTCCGCAGTGCGATTGCTGGCGGGATCGCGCAGCGGCGCCGTCCTGCTCGGCGGTATCGCCTTCCAGCTCCAGCAGGGATGGAAGACCTACTGGCGCATCCCCGGCGATTCCGGCGTTCCGCCGCGGTTCGATTTCTCCAAATCGGACAATGTCGAAGCGGTGACGGTGATGTGGCCGGCGCCGCTGAAATTCGATGACGGTGCGGGCGGGCATTCGATCGGCTATCACGGCCAGGTCGTGCTGCCTCTGCGCATCGTGCCCAAGGCGCCCGACAAGCCGGTGACGCTGCGCGCCGAGATCAACTACGCCGTGTGCGAGAAGCTCTGCGTTCCCGTCGAGGCCAATGTCGAGCTCGGCTTCAACAACGTCGCCTCGACCGAGGACGCTAATCTGCGTGCTGCGCTCGACACCGTGCCGAAGCCTGCCACGATCGGTGATCCCAATCCGCTGACCATCCGCGACGTCAAACGTGACGGTCCCAAGAATGTCGTGGTCGACGTGGTCGTGCCTGACAGCCGCGGCGTCAATTTGTTCGTGGAAGGGCCAACGCTCGATTGGGCGTTGCCGATTCCGGCGCCGGTCGAGCGCAGCCCACCCGGCGTGCAACGATTTTCCTTCGAGCTCGATGGACTGCCACCGGGCGCCAAGCCCGACGGAGCGGCGTTGAAGTTCACGCTCGTCGCGCCCGAGAAGTCGTACGAGTTCAATACGAATCTGGAGTGAGCCGGAGCTGAGTTGCGCTGCCAGCGCCCCATATTCAGCTGTCGTCCCGGGGCGCGCGCAGCGCGAGCCCGGGACCCATAGCCACAGGGAGTGGTTTGGCGAGGACTCGGAGTTACCAGCCAGCGCAACAATTTCTCCCTGGGGTTATGGGTCCCCGCCCCCCGTGCGCAATTGCGCACTAGGCGGGGACGTCGCTGGTGGCTGGAGCGGCAGCATGCCTCACCCAACCCAATCTTAACGAATGGTTGCTAATCCCCAAGGGCTACCGCATCAGGCCTGCCGCAGCATGCGGGACGCCTGATACGGACGCCCTGGGGATCTCGAATTGGCCGTGATGGATGCAGAACCCGCAACGACCGGACCTGCCGGCCTCATCGCGCGGCTGCGCGCGAAGCTGATGGGCGGGTCGAACGAAGCGTCGCTGACGCGGCGGTTGGCCGGCACCATCTTCATCATCCGGGTGATCAGCGCGGGCCTCGCCTATTTCTCGCAAGTTCTGCTCGCGCGCTGGATGGGGACGTCCGACTACGGCATCTATGTCTATGTCTGGACCTGGGTGTTGCTGCTCGGCAGCATGATGGACTTCGGCATCTCGGCCTCCGCGCAAAAGATCATTCCCGAATATCGCACCAGCGGCGAGCATGCGCTGCTGCGCGGCTTTCTCTCCGGCAGCCGCTGGCTGACCTTTGCCGCGTCCACGCTGGTGTCGCTGGGGCTCGCCGGAATCGTCAAGCTGCTCTCGCCCTGGATCGATCCGGCCGAGGTGCTGCCGCTCTATATCGGCTGCATGACGCTGCCCGCCTTCGTCGTCGCCAACACCCAGGACGGCATCGCGCGCTCGCATGACTGGATGCAGCTCGGTCTGATGCCGCAATTCATCATCCGCCAGGCGCTGATCATCGGCATCACGGCCGCTGCCTTCCTGCTCGGCTATCATCTCGGCGCGGTCGCCGCGATGGTCGCGAGCGCCGGCGCGGTGTGGATCGCGATGACCGGGCAGATGGTGGTGCTGAACCGCAAGCTCGCCGATCACATCGAGCCGGGCCCCAAGACCTACGACATCGGCGGCTGGCTCGCCGTCTCGCTGCCGATCCTGCTGGTCGAGAGCTTCTACCTGCTGCTGTCCTATACCGACGTGCTGGTGCTTCAGCAGTTCCGCCCATCGGACGAGGTCGGTGTCTATTTCGCGGTGGTGAAGACGCTCGCCCTGGTCTCGTTCATCCACTACGCGATGTCGGCGACCACAGCGCACCGCTTCGCCGAATACAACGCGCTCGGCGACAAGGCGCGCCTGTCGGCCTATGTCGCGCATGCCATCAACTGGACGTTCTGGCCGTCGCTGGCAGCGACCATCGTGCTGCTTGCGCTCGGCAAGCCGCTGCTCTGGCTGTTCGGCCCGCAATTCACGGTCGGCTACGACATCATGTTCGTCGCCGCGATCGGCCTCGTGGTGCGCGCCGCGATTGGACCGGTCGAGCGCCTGCTCAACATGCTCGGCCAGCAGAAGATCTGTGCGCTGGCCTATGCGCTGGCGTTCGTGATGAACCTCGTGCTCTGCATCGCGCTGGTGCCACGCTTCGGCGGTCACGGCGCCGCGGCCGCGACCTCGATCTCGCTGACATTCGAGACGGTGCTGCTGTTCTGGATCGTGCGCCAGCGGCTCGGCCTGCACGTGCTGGCGTTTGGCAAATAGGCGCTGCCACCCGGGTTGCCGGCCTGGAGAATGGCTGTTTCGCGCCTTGCGCGGCGGCGACTGAAACCCCCTCCCCGCCCACCGTCTGTCGCAAGATTTTTCTTATTCAACCGAAGCGATTGCGTTTCAGGGAAATTTTATTCTACGTCATATTGCTCAACCGACGAGATAAACCTAAGATTCCCCAGACATGATTGATCCGCTCTATGTCGCCTCCGGATTTGGCGTCGGCCTGCTTGTCGGGATGACCGGCGTGGGTGGCGGCTCGCTGATGACGCCGCTGCTGATCCTGCTGTTCGGCATCCACCCCTCCACCGCCGTCGGCACCGACCTGCTCTATGCCGCCGCCACCAAGACCGGCGGCAGCGTGGTGCATGGCTGGTCGCGGAGCGTGCACTGGCCCGCCGTGCTGCGGCTCGCCTGCGGCAGCATCCCGGCGAGCGCGCTGACGCTGCTCGTGCTGTGGAAGCTCGACCTCAGGAGCGATTCCGAGCGCAGCCTGGTCAATCTGGTGCTGTGCTTTGCATTGCTGCTGACCGCGACATCGCTGATCTTCCGCAAGGCCCTCATGGAGCGCTATCGCGGCCGGCTGGAACGTGTCGACGATCGTACCACGGCGATCGCGACCGTCGTCACCGGCATCGTGCTCGGCGTGCTGGTGTCGATCTCGTCGGTCGGTGCCGGCGCGGTCGGCGTCACCGTGCTGCTGCTGCTCTATCCGCGCCTGCCGATGGCGACCATCGTCGGCTCGGACATCGCGCATGCGGTGCCGCTGACGCTGGTTGCCGGGGCCGGACATTGGGCGCTCGGCGATGTGGATTGGGCCCTGATGGGCGTGCTGCTGCTGGGCTCGCTGCCCGGCATCATCGTCGGCAGTCTCAGTGCGACGCGCGTCCCCGAGACGGTGCTGCGCCTGACGCTTGCCTGCGTGCTGTTCGTGGTCGCCAGCAAGATCATGTTCGCGGAGCTGAACCTGTCGTCCGCGATCGTGACGGCGCTGGCCTGGACGCATTAGGCCAACCACCCGCCCTAGCTGTCATCGCCCGGCTTGACCGGGCGACGACCAAGGGCGGGATCGTAGGGTGGGCAAAGCGAAGCGTGCCCACCGTTTCTCCTCAATCGCGGGAGGATGGTGGGCACGGCGCTGACGCGCCTTTGCCCACCCTACGGCTGGAGCCTTACTCCGCCGTCCAGCCGCCGTCGATCGACAGGTTGGTGCCGGTGATCTGCGCGGCATCGTCGCCGCACAGGAACAGCGCGAGGGCTGCGACCTGCTCGGAGGTGACGAACTCCTTGGTCGGCTGCGCGTCGAGCAGCACGTCGTTGATGACCTGCTCGCGCGTGAGGTTGCGCGCCTTCATCGTGTCGGGGATCTGCTTCTCCACCAGCGGCGTCCAGACATAGCCGGGGCTGATGCAGTTGCAGGTGATCTTGTGGGTCGCGACCTCGAGCGCCACGGTCTTGGTCAGGCCGGCGATGCCGTGCTTGGCCGACACATAGGCGGACTTGAAGGGCGAGGCGACCAGCGAGTGCGCCGACGCCGTGTTGATGATACGGCCCCAGCCCTTCTTCTTCATGCCGGGCACCGCCGCGCGGATGGCATGGAAAGCCGAGGACAGGTTGATCGCGATGATCTGGTCCCATTTCTCAACCGGGAATTCCTCGATCGGCGAGACGAACTGGATGCCGGCATTGTTGACGAGGATGTCGACCGAGCCGAACGACTTCTCGCCGAGCGCGATCATCCCGGCGATCTCGGCGGGCTTGGTCATGTCGGCCGGCGAATACACCGCCTTCACGCCGAAGTCGGACTCGATCTTGGCGCGTTCCTTCTCGATGTCCTCCGGCGAGCCGAAGCCGTTGATGACGACATTGGCGCCGGCGGCGGCGAAGGCGCGCGCATAGGCGAGCCCGATGCCGCTGGTCGAACCGGTCACGACGGCGTTCTTGCCTGACAGACTACCCATGTTATTCGCTCCTTTTTGGCGGGGGCGCGGTGACGTCCCCCGTGAGATCGTAGGTCACCATGGTCTCGCCGGACTGCGGCCGCTCGAGCCAGTCCTTGTGGCGCATCGACAGATGCACGTCGCGCACGCCGGCTTCCCAGTGCTCGACCATGGCGACATGCGAGAAGTCGTAATCCTTCGACGAGGATTCGTAGTTCTTGCTGCGATAGATCAGATGCACCACGGTGACGGTGCTTTCGCGCGATACCTTCGCGAGGAATTCCACGGAAGGATCATTCTTCAGATAATCGGGCAATTTGGAAATCAGATCGCGCACGGCCCGGCGGGCGTTGTGGATCTGCTTGTTCTTGTCGGTGTTCATCCGCGTGCGGCTGGAGAAGCGGATGTCCTTCTCGCGCTCGGTCGCCTCGAGCAGCGAATTCGGCAGATCGCCGCGGGCGCTGAACAGATCGACCTGGAAGATCAGCATGTCGCGAGCGACCTCGGCATCGAGCACGTAGTCGAGCGGCGTGTTGGAGGCGATGCCGCCGTCCCAATAGTGCTCGCCTTCGATCACGACGGACGGAAATCCCGGCGGCAGCGCGCCGGAGGCCATGATGTGCTCGGGGCCGATGGTCTTGCCGAGCTTCTTGAACTCGTAATTGTCGAAATATTTGAAGTTGCCCGAGGTGACGCCGACGGCGCCGACCGACAGGCGCGTCTTCAGATCGTTGATGCGATCAAAATCGACCAGGCGCTCCAGCGTCTTCTTCAGCGGCGCGGTGTCGTAATAACTCTCGGCCTGCTTGGTGCCGGGCGGCCAGAGCGGCGCGGGCGGAATGCGCGGCGTGAAGAAACCGGGCACGCCGAAGGTCGCGATCAATGCGGCACTGGTCGAATTGAACAGCTCGCGGCTGTGATCGCTCTTGCCGATCGGCTTCCACGGCACCGGCGCCGACACCATCTCCCAGAATTCCTTGAGCCGCTTGACGCGGGTCTGTCCCTCGTTGCCGGCGATGATGGCGGCGTTGACCGCGCCGATCGAGATGCCGGCGACCCATTCCGGCTCGAAGTCGAAATGGCACAGCGACTGGTAGGCGCCGGCCTGATAGGAGCCGAGCGCCCCACCGCCCTGGAGGACCAGGACGCGCTGCGCCTTCGCGGGGACTGTTGCGACTTCCGGGCTATGATCTGTCATCTGGGAACAATAGCAAAAGGCGAGCCACCGTGGCGACAGTCCGCCGCGGCGTCAATGCATCCCGGGATCAAGTCTGGCTTATCGGGGGTCGGTCGAGGCCAGGATCATGGTCCAGAACACCTTGTATTTGGTGCCGGGAGCATAGCCCGCCGCGATGCCCAGTTTTGTGACACCGCTCTTGAGCATGTTGGCCCGGTGCGGAGGCGAGTCGCGCCAGCCGGAAAACGCTTCCGCCAGCGTATGATAGCCCGCCGAAACGTTCTCGACCGCCACCGTCGCCGGATAGCCGCCCGCGCTGAGGCGCTTGGCCAGCGGGGCGCGGACATCATGGTCCATCTTGTTGGCCGCCGCCATGGCCTGGGACTGGGATTCGGCGAGCCGCATCAGATCGGGGTCGATCACGACGGTGCCGAGGGCGTTGTTCTGGCGGTATTGCGAGATCATGATCGCTGCCGCCTGCGCATCGAGCTTGGTGCCCGGGACCGACATGTCGGCATACATCGACGGCTGCTGGACCGGTGCTTCGTTGCCGGCGCAGCCGGCGAGAAGCAAAGTGATGAGTATTGCGGCCGCAGCGCGCATGTTCAGGGGCCCCCAAATGAGGGGCCGTTGTTGCATACCAACCGTGGCTGAAAGGTGAATATTGAGGAAGATTTGAGCTTTCGGCCGAGGCGCCTACTAGCCCGCAAATATCCGGTAGCGGCGCGGTTCGAGGCCGATCGTGTCGCCGGCGCGCAGTTCCCTGTCGCGGGGGGCGTCGATCTCGATGGTCTCGCCGCCGGATAGCGCCACCTCGGCCCGCTGCACGGGGCCGAAATTCCGGACGTGCTGCACAGCGCCCTCGAAGGCACCGCTTCCGGGCGGGCCGACCAGCATATCATGTCGCCGCACGAACAGTTTTGACGCGCCAGACACCAAGCCGTCTGCTGCAAGATTGAGTGGGCGGTCGCCGAGCCTGATGACGCCGCCTTCGACCTGGACCGGCAGCTCGATGGATTCGCCGATGAAGCCGTGGACGAAGGCGGTCGCCGGGCTTTCATAGACGTCGTCGGGCGAGCCGATCTGCTCGATCCTACCCTTGTCCATCACCACGACGCGGTTGGCGACTTCGAGCGCCTCCTCCTGGTCGTGGGTGACGAAGATCGAGGTGACGTTGATCTCCTGGTGCAGCGAGCGCAGCCATCGGCGCAGCTCCTTGCGCACCTTGGCATCGAGCGCGCCGAAGGGCTCGTCGAGCAGGAGGATGCGCGGCTCGATCGCGAGCGCGCGGGCGAGTGCGATGCGCTGGCGCTGGCCGCCGGAGAGCTGGCTCGGATAGCGGTCGGCGAGCCAGTCGAGCTGCACGAGATCGAGCAGCTCCTTGACGCGCGCACGAATGGTGGACTCGTCCTTACGGCTGGCGCGCGGCTGCACGCGCAGGCCGAAGGCGACGTTCTCGAACACCGTCATGTGGCGGAACAGCGCGTAGTGCTGGAACACGAAGCCGACGTTCCGTTCGCGCGCGCCCCGCGCCAGCGCATCCTCGCCATTGAAGGAAACCTCGCCGGAATCGGGCCAGTCGAGGCCGGCGATGATGCGCAGCAGCGTGGTCTTGCCGGAACCGGACGGACCGAGCAGCGCCAGCAGCTCGCCATTGTCGACCTTGAGATCGACGCCGTCGAGGGCTTTGAAGCTGCCGAACTGCTTGACGAGATTCCTGACTTCAATGGTCACTTGCGTCGTGTCCTTCGTCGAGGTGACGTTCGAGAACGGTCTTGGCGATCAACGTGATCAGGGCCAGCATCGCCAGCAGCGAGGCGATCGCAAACGCAGCGACGAACTGGTACTCGTTGTAGAGAATCTCGACCAGCAGCGGCATGGTGTTGGTCTCGCCGCGGATGTGTCCGGATACCACCGACACGGCGCCGAATTCGCCCATCGCGCGCGCGTTGCAGAGCAGGACGCCGTAGAGCACGCCCCATTTGATGTTGGGCAGGGTGACGCGGAAGAAGGTCTGCAGGCCGGAGGCGCCGAGCGAGATCGCGGCCTCCTCCTCCTGCGTGCCCTGCTCCTGCATCAGGGGGATCAGCGCGCGCGCCACGAACGGGAAGGTCACGAAGGTGGTGGCGAGCGCGATGCCGGGCACCGCGAACAGGATCTGGATATCGTGATCCCTAAGCCAGCTGCCGAAATATCCCTGCGCGCCGAACAGCAGCACGAAGACGAGGCCCGAGATCACCGGGCTCACCGAGAACGGCAGGTCGATCAGCGTGATCAGGAAGGTCTTGCCGCTAAACTCGAACTTGGCGATGGCCCATGCCGCGACGAGGCCGAATACGAGATTGAGGCCGACCGAGATCGCCGCGACCAGCAGCGTCAGCTTGATCGCAGCCAGCGCCTCCGGCTCGGCGAGCGCGGACAGATAAGCGAGAACGCCTCTCGAAAAGGCCTGCGCGAACACCAGAACCAGCGGCAGCACGACGAAGACGCTGAGGAAGACCACCGCCAGCGCAATGATGGCGATACGTATTGCGGGCGGCTCGGTGCGGAGGCTGTCCCGGGCGGCGGCCGCGTGGGCACGCGCGCGCGCATCGGTCGAAGGCAGCGAGACGGAATCTGCGATCTGCATCGTCATGATCTGCCCTCAGCGCGCCGGGATCCGGCTCTGCGCCCAGCGCTGGAGCCGGTTGACGGCGAAGATGATGACGAAGGAGACGACGAGCATGACCACCGCGATAGCGGTCGCGTCGGCATAGCGGAATTCGGACAGCCGGATCACGATCAGGAGCGGCGCGATCTCGGAGACATTAGGCAGATTGCCGGCGATGAAGATCACCGAGCCGTATTCGCCGACCGCGCGGGCGAAGGCGAGCGCGAGGCCGGTGAGCAGCGCCGGTCCGAGCGAGGGCAGGATCACGCGGATGATGGTCTGCCAGCGGCTGGCGCCGAGGCTGCCGGCGGCCTCCTCGATCTCGGGGTCGAGGTCCTGGAGCACCGGCTGCACGGTGCGCACCACGAAGGGGATGCCGATGAAGATCATGGCGACGAAGATGCCGATCGGCGTGAATGCCACCTTGATACCGAGCGCTGCGAGCGGCGCACCCAGCCAGCCCGTCTCGGCAAACAGCGCCGTCAGCGCCACGCCGGCGACCGCCGTCGGCAGCGCGAACGGCACGTCGACGATGGCGTCGAACAGCCGGCGCCCGGGGAAGCGGTAACGCACCAGCGCCCAGACGATGATGCTGCCCATGACGAGATTGACGCAGGCCGCCGCAAAGGCGAGGCCGAAGGAGACGCGCAAGGCGTTGAGGGTGCGGCGGCTGGACAGGATGTTCCAGAATTGCTCGGGGCTCAGCTCCAGCGATTTCAGGAACAGCCCGGCCAGCGGAATCAGAATGATGATGGAGAGCCAGGAAAGCGTCAGTCCCATCGTGAGACCGAAGCCCGGCAATGTCCGTCGTCGTGCTGCAACTGCGCTCACCAGGCCCCCTGCTACTCCTAAGACGGCGCCCGATCAGTTCTTGTAGATCTGATCAAAGACGCCGCCGTCGGCAAAATGTTCCTTCTGCGCCTTGGTCCAGCCGCCGAAAACGTCGTCGATCGTGAACAGTTCGACCTTGGCGAAGGAGTTTTCGTACTTCTTGGCGATCTCGGCGTCGCGCGGACGGTAGAAATTGCGCGCGGCGATTTCTTGACCTTCCTTGGTATACCAATACTGGAGGTAGGCATCGGCCGCGTTGCGGGTGCCTTTTTTATCGGCAACCTTGTCGACGATCGCGACCGGCGGCTCGGCGAGGATCGATTGCGGCGGCGCCACGATCTCGAACTTCTGCGCACCAAACTCCTTCAGGGCGAGATAGGCCTCGTTCTCCCAGGCCAGCAGCACGTCGCCGACGCCGCGCTCGACGAAGGTCACGGTGGCGCCGCGCGCACCGGTATCGAGCACCGGCACCTGCTGGTAGAGCTTTCCGATGAAGTCCTTGGCCTTGTCGGCCGAGCCGTATTTCTTTTGGGCAAAGCCCCAGGCGGCGAGATAATTCCAGCGCGCCCCGCCGGAGGTCTTCGGGTTCGGCGTGATCACCGAGACACCGGTCTTGAGCAGATCGTCCCAGTCCTTGATGCCCTTCGGATTGCCCTTGCGCACCAGAAACACGATGGTCGAGGTATAGGGCGATGAATTCTGCGGCAAACGCTTCTGCCAGTCGGTCGCGGTGAGGCCCTTGTTCGCGACGGCGTCGATGTCATAGGCGAGCGCGAGCGTCACCACATCGGCCTGCAATCCGTCGATCACGGCACGCGCCTGCGAGCCGCTGCCGCCATGCGACTGCTTGATCTCGACGCTCTTGCCGGTTTCCTTTTGATAGGCATTCGCGAACGCCTTGTTGAACTCGGCATAGAGCTCACGCGTCGGATCGTACGACACGTTCAAGAGATTGATGTCAGCGGCGAGAGCCGAGCTTGCCAACAATCCAGTCAAGAGCAGCCCTGCCGCGAGCGGAACGATACGGCGCATCATGTCCATCTCCATTTACCTCGACGACGTCATCGTCATCGATGGCACGCGGGCATAACTCGGGGCGAAACGCTCTCAAGTCAACGGAACCGGATTTTCTTGTTCGTAGCCGGACAGCTCGACTGTGCTACGAAGTCTTCATCGTGTGGATGCCGCATTCTGTCTTGGCTCGGCCGCGCCAGCGACCGGCGCGTGCATCCTCGCCCTCGGCCGTTCTGCTGGTGCAAGGCATACACCCAACCGACAGGAAACCGGACTCCACCAGCGGATGACGCGGCAATTTGGCGCGGACGAAAATGGCTTCGAGTTCCTCGCGCGAGACATTGGCGAAGGGGTTGAACTTCAACCGCGTGCCATCGTCCTCGACCACCGGAATGTCGGTGCGCGCATTACCCTGAAAGCGCTTGCGGCCATTGAGCCACGCATCGAACGGCTTCAGCGCGCGCGCCAGCGGCTCGACCTTGCGGATGCGGCAGCAGGCGTCTGGATCGGAGAACCAGAGGTCGCGGTCGGGATCTTCGCGCGACAGCGTCTCCTCGGCAGGCCTGATCGAGCGGACGTCCTTCAAGCCGAGTTCCGCGATCAGCGTGTCGCGATAGGCCAGCGTCTCCTCGAACAGCCAGCCGGTGTCGAGGAAGATCACGGGGATCGCCGGATCGACGTCGGCCATGACCTTCAGCAGCGTCGCCGATTCCGTGCCGAAGGACGACACCAGCGCAAGCTTCTCGCGCCCGACCGCCTGCAACGCCGCGGCGATGACCTCCGCGGGCGAAGCATCGCGCAGCGCGCGATCGAGTTCCTCCGCCGAGGGCAGCGCGGACGCGGACACCGAAGCGACCTGGGGCGCGATTGCGTTCACGTGCCGACACCTTCGGAGTGACGCAGCTGCATCCGCCGGTGCAGCGCGGTGATGCGGCCGTCGCCGGTCGGCTGATAGAACACCGAATAGCGCTTCGCCGTCTGCATGAAGGCTTCCGCGTCGGCCTGCTTCTTGACCTCGAAGGAATCGAAGCCGGCACGCAGCATGAACACGAACTGATCGCGCAGCACCTGGCCGGTGGCACGCAAATCGCCGCGATAATTATAGCGCTCGCGCAGCAGGCGCGCCTGGCTGTAGGCGCGGCCATCGCGGAAGCTCGGGAACACCAATGCGACGACGGCGATCTTGCCGAGATAGGGCACGAGCTCGGCGATATCGCGATTGTTCGGCCAGATCACGCCGACCTTGCCGCCGCGCTTGAGCAGCGCGTCCGCATCACTGAGGAAGCGCTCGGCCGGCACCAGGATGTCGCCGCCCTCGGGCAGCGGCGTGTCGACGGCAAGCTTGACGAAGCTGTCGTCGGCGATTTTTCCGCCGTTAACGAGTGGCATAGACGCGCTCCTTGAAGGGTTCGACGCCGAGGCGCTTCACGGTGTCGACGAACAGCTCCTCCGGCCGCTCGCGCAGCGCCAGATAGGCTTCCACGATGTCCTCGACGACGTCAGCGACCTCGTCAAACTTGACGCCGGGGCCGATCAGATTGCCAAGCGCGGCGCTCTCGTCGGCACGGCCGCCGATGGTGATCTGGTAGACCTCCTCGCCGTTCTTCTCGACACCGAGAATGCCGATATGGCCAACATGATGATGGCCGCAGGCATTGATGCAGCCGGAGATGTTGATATGCAGCCGCCCGATCAGATTGGCGAGCTCATGGTTGGCAAAGCGCCGCGTCAGCTCCTGCGCGATCGGGATCGAGCGCGCATTGGCCAACGAGCAATAGTCGAGCCCCGGGCAGGCGATGATGTCGGTGATCAGGTTGACGTTCGGCGTCGCCAGCCCAAGCTTGTCGAGCGCCTTCCACAGCGCCGGCAGGTCGCGCTTGGCAACATGCGGCAGCGCCAAATTCTGCTCATGACCGACGCGGATCTCGCCGAAGGAATATTTGTCGGCGAGATCGGCCAGCGCATCCATCTGCTCGGCCGTGGCATCGCCCGGAGGCGCGCCGATCGGCTTCAGCGAGATCGTGACGATGGAGTAGCCCGGGTTCTTGTGCGCGGCGACCGAGTTCTTGCGCCACGCCTCGAAATCGGGATCGGCCGCTGCCTGGCGCAGCTCGTCCGGCATGTGCGGCAGCTTCTCGTAAGCCGGATAGATGAAGCGCGAGCGGATGTCCTCGATCACCTCGTCGTCGATCTGAAGCGAGGAGTTGCGGATATGCTGCCACTCCTCCTCGACCTCGCGGGAGAACTTCTCGATGCCGAGCTCGTGCACCAGGATCTTGATGCGCGCCTTGTAGATATTGTCGCGGCGGCCGTACTGGTTGTAGACGCGCAGGATCGCCTCGATATAGCTCAGGAGATCGCGGCCGTGGACGAAGTGCTTGATGGTCTTGCCGATGAACGGCGTGCGGCCGAGACCGCCGCCGACCAGCACCTCGAAGCCGGTTTCGCCCTTCTCGTTCTTGATCAGCCGCAGGCCGATGTCGTGGACCTTGATCGCAGCGCGGTCGTGATCCGAAGCGGTGATCGCGATCTTGAACTTGCGCGGCAGGAACGAGAACTCCGGATGCAGCGTAGTGTGCTGGCGGATCAGCTCCGACCAGATGCGGGGATCCTCGATCTCGCCCGGCGCGACGCCGGCCCACTGATCCGAGGTGACGTTGCGCATGTTGTTGCCGGAGGTCTGCATCGCGTGGATGCCGACCTCGGCGAGATCGGCCAGCGCATCCGGCAGGTCCGAAAGCTTGATCCAGTTGAACTGGATGTTCTGGCGCGTGGTGAAATGGCCGTAGCCGCGGTCATATTTGCGCGCGACATGGGCAAGCTGCCGCAACTGGTTCGACGCCAGCGTTCCGTAGGGAATCGCGACGCGGAACATGTAGGCGTGCAGTTGCAGATAGACGCCGTTCTGCAAGCGCAGCATCTTGAATTCGTCCTCGGTCAACTCGCCCGAGAGACGGCGTTGCACCTGGTCGCGGAATTCCGAGACGCGCTCGTTGACCAGCGTGCGATCGATTTCGTCGTAAGCGTACATGATTAAAGTGCCTTACAGCCCGACCTGCGATTAAACCGGCAAGTCGATGGTCACGCCATCGCGGCGGATCTGCTCGCGCAGATTTCCGGGCACGATCTTGCCGTCCTCGCCGATCTGGACCGGAGCGATATAGGGACCAATCGCGCCGACGTCATCGGCCACGGCCTCGGCGAGCAACGCTTTCGCCTCATCGGAGTTTCGCACGATCGCGGCGTCTGCGAGGTCAGCCGACCAGCCCTTGGCAGCGGTGCGGTAGACGACGACGCCATCCCAGGTACGGTTAGCGGTCACGACGGAGGAATCGCTGATTTTAAGTTTCTTTTGCAAGGGAGAGGTCATTCGGCAGCATCCAGGAGGTCAGAGATGATTTGTTTGGGTGTTTCGCGGCGAAGCGAGCCGGCATGCCGGACCACGTCGCCGATGATGAGGATGGCGGGACCGCCATGGGTCCGCCGCACGAGCTCGGGCAGGTCGCGCAGCGTGCCGATCGCGCCTTGTGCATCCGGCCGCGTGACGCGGGAGAATACGCCGACCGGCGTCTCCGGCGAACGGCCGGCCGCGAACAAGCCTTCGCGGATCGCCGGGGCCGCGGTCATGCCCATGTAGACCACGACGGTCATTTTGGTGTCGGTCAGCGTCGACCAGTCCACGTTCTCGGCATCGCGCGCCTTGTGCGCGGTGAGGAAGGTGATGCGGGTCGCCTCATGACGATAGGTGAGTGGCACCTCGAAATCGGAGGCGCCGCCGAGCCCTGCCGTGATGCCGGGAATGATCGAATAGGCGACGCCGGCCGCGCGCAGCGCTTCGACCTCTTCGCCGCCGCGGCCGAACACCAAGGGGTCGCCGCCCTTCAGCCGCACCACGCGCTGGCCGGATTGCGCGGCCTCGATCATGCGCTTGTTGATGGCGTCCTGGCCGATGCCGGGCTTGCCGACGCGCCGGCCGACCGGAACGCGCGTGGTGTCGCGGCGGATGCGGTCGAGAATTTCGCCCGAGACCAGTTCGTCATGAAAGACGATGTCGGCATCCTGGAGCGCGCGCAGCGCCTTGATGGTGAGAAGATCAGGATCGCCGGGCCCGGCGCCGACCAGCGCGACCGAGCCTTCCGGCTTGTCGGCACGCGCGAATGCGGACGGATCGGAGATCGCCCTGATCGCGGCGTCGGCCTCGCCCTTGCGGCCCGCGAGCACAGACGCGCCGATCGGACCGTCGATGACGCGCTCCCAGAAGCGGCGGCGCAGCGGAAACTCGGCGATGCGCTCGTTGATGGATTTGCGGAAGCCGCCGATGAACTCGGCAAGCTCGCCGATGCGGGCCGGCAGCAGCGCCTCGATCTTCTCGCGCACGCGCCGCGCCACCACCGGCGAGGTGCCGCCGGTGCCGACCGCGACTACGACATCGCCGCGATCGACGATCGCCGGGAAGATGAAGCTGGAATGTTCGAGATCGTCCATGACGTTGACGGGCAGGCCGAGCGCCTTGGCGCGGACCGACATGGCAACGCCGACATCGCCCGCGCCGGCGCAAACGATGGCAATGACGCCCGAGAGATCGGCGGTGAGCGGATCGCCAGTCGCGATTTCAATCCGCGCCGCGTCTTCGGAGCTGAGGCTCAGGTCCTGATTGCCGTCGATCGCATGCACGCGGATGCGCGCACCGGCAGCGGCGAGCACGCGCAGCTTAGCGCGCAAAAGCTGACCCGCGCCGATGAGGACCACCGGACCGGCCTTGAGATCGAGGAACACCGGCAAGAACCGCATGCGATACTCGCTTCCCCCACATCCGGGGTTGACTGGAATTATTTTCTATATATGTGTCGTTTCGAGCGCGCAAAGAGAAAATTTTTTCTTCTCTTCTGCACCGCAACTATAGAAAATTCGCCTCCAAACGCAAAGTGGCAGAGATGCATCTTCTCAGGACCGATTCCGGTGCAGATGGACGGGACTTCCGGGCTCCCGTTTCCGAGCAAATTCCCGTCGGGCTGACCGCCCCCAGCATGGACCATTTGGACCAGCTTGAGGCGCAGAGCATCTACATTTTCCGCGAGGCCTTCGGCCGCCTGAAGAAGATCGCCCTGCTGTGGTCGCTCGGCAAGGACTCCAACGTCATGATCTGGCTGGCGCGCAAGGCGTTCTTCGGCCGGCTGCCGTTCCCGGCCCTCCACGTCGATACCGGCAAGAAGTTTCCGGAGATGTATCGCTTCCGCGATCACTACGGGAAAGAGTGGGAGCTCGACCTGCGCGTCGAACCCTGCCCGCCGATCGATGCCGTCGACCCAACGCTGCCGCCGGCGGCCCGTTCCGCTGCGCGCAAGACCGAAGGTCTGAAGATGGCGCTCGCCAAATTCGGCTTTGACGGCCTGATCGCCGGCATCCGCCGCGACGAAGAGGCGACGCGCGCCAAGGAGCGCGTGTTCTCGCCGCGCGGGCTCGAAGGCAATTGGGACGTGCGCGATCAGCCGCCGGAGTTCTGGGACCATTTCAACGCCTCGCCGCCGCAAGGCGCGCATTTGCGCATCCATCCGATCCTGCATTGGACCGAGGCCGACATCTGGGCCTACACCAAGCGCGAGAACATTCCGATCATCCCGCTGTATCTCGCCAAGGACGGCAAGCGCTATCGCTCGCTGGGCGATCAGGACATCACCAATCCGGTCGCGTCGACCGCGTCGACCATCGACGAGATCCTGGTCGAGCTCGAGCAGACCAAGGTGCCGGAGCGCGCCGGCCGTGCGCTCGACCACGAGACCGAGGACGCCTTCGAGCGTCTGCGCGTCGCCGGCTATCTCTGATTCAAGGACGCAACGCGGCTATGAACATGATCGTCACCCCCGCTTCGCCCGCCACTCCGAACGGCACCACGCGTCCGCAGGTCCGTATCGTGATCGTCGGCCATGTCGACCACGGCAAGTCGACGCTGGTCGGGCGCCTGCTGCACGAGACCGGCAGCCTGCCCGACGGCAAGCTCGAGATGCTGAAAGCCGTCAGCGCGCGGCGCGGCATGCCGTTCGAATGGTCGTTCCTGCTCGACGCGCTCCAGACCGAGCGCGATCAGGGTATCACCATCGACACCACGCAGATCCGCTTCCGCACCAATTCGCGCGACATCGTGCTGATCGACGCGCCCGGCCATGCCGAATTCCTGCGCAACATGATCACCGGTGCGTCGCAGGCGGACGGCGCGGTGCTGATCATCGACGCGCTCGAAGGCGTGCGTGACCAGACCCGGCGGCACGGCTATCTGCTGCACCTGCTCGGCGTGAAGCAGGTCGCGATCGTCGTCAACAAGATGGACCGCGTCGATTTCAGCGCCGAGCGCTTCAAAGAAATCAGCGACGAGATTTCGGCGCATCTCAACGGCCTCGGCGTGACGCCGACGGCGGTGATCCCGATCTCGGCCCGCGATGGCGACGGCGTCGCGGAGCGCACCGACCGCATCGGCTGGTACAAGGGTCCGACCGTGGTCGAGGCGCTGGACCAGCTCGAGCCGGCGCGTCCGCTGGAAGCCCTCGCCCTGCGCCTGCCGGTGCAGGCGATCTACAAGTTCGACGACCGCCGCATCGTGGCGGGCCGCATCGAATCCGGCAGCCTCATTGCCGGCGACGAGATCGTGATCATGCCGGCCGGCAAGATCGCCAGGATCAAGACGGTCGAAAGCTGGCCGGTAACGCCGGTCGCCGGACGGCAGGGCGCGGGGCGCTCGGTCGGCATCACGCTCGACCGCGAATTGTTCATCGAGCGCGGCGACATCGTCGCGCATGTCGGCTCCGCACCGCGCGAGACGCGCCGTCTGCGCGCGCGCATCTTCTGGCTGCACGACAAGCCGCTCGCCAAGGGCGACCAGCTGCTGGTCCGCTGCGGCCCGAAGGAAAGCCGCGCCACCGTCGTCGCCATCGAGAAGGCGGTCGATCCCGGCGAGCTGTCGAGCGTCGAGAACAAGGCGATCGGCCGCAACCATGTCGGCGAGATCGACATTTCTCTTTCGAGCCCAATTGCCGCCGATCCCTACACCGAGAATCCGCGCACCGGCCGTCTCGTGATCGAAGTCTCGGGGCGCATCGCCGGCGGTGGTCTCGTGCTGTCGGTCGATGCCGGCCAGCGCGCCGTGCCGGTCGACATCGTGCCGGTGGAATCGGCGCTGCGGCCCGACGAACGCTCCGCGCGCTACCGCCACAACGGCGCCGTGGTCTGGCTCACCGGCCTGCCGGCGTCCGGCAAGTCGACGCTGGCGAAGGCGCTGGAACGTCGGCTGTTCACCAATGGCGGCTCGCCGATCCTGCTCGACGGCGACACGTTGCGCGCCGGGCTCAACAACGATCTCGGCTTCTCCGCCGCCGACCGCAGCGAGAACATCCGCCGGCTTGCGGAGGTCGCGACCCATCTCGCCCGCAACGGCCACATCGCGATCGTCGCCGCCGTCTCGCCGGCCCGCGAGGACCGCGCGACCGCGCGCCGCATCGCCGACACCGCGTTCCGCGAGATCCACGTCGCGACGCCGGCAGACGTCTGCGAGGATCGCGATCCCAAGGGCCATTACAAGAAGGCCCGCGCCGGCGCGCTGGCGTCGTTCACCGGCATCGGCAACGACTACGAGCGACCCGAGGCTGCCGAGCTCGTGATCGACACGTCGGCCCGCACGGTTGCGGACGCTGCTGACGAGATCGAACGGATGCTGAAGACCACCGGCGTGCTGTTCGACGAGCTCGTGGACCTCGCCGCGAATATTTGAGCGCGCGCTCTTTCGAGCTGGTGTGCCCACTGCCACCGCGTATGCATTGCGTTCCCTCCCCCCTTGCGGGGGAGGGTTAGGGAGAGGGGTCCACACGGGGACTCTCTCCATCACTAAGAGCACTCCGCTCCGTCGAATTCCGACACACCTTTTCCTGGGCTACCCCTCTCCCCTGCCCTCCCCCGCAAGGGGGGAGGGAGCGCAGTTGTGCGCGTGGCGCTAAGCCGGGCTCAAGCGTTTGTAAAACGAGCTGCCTCCCACACCTCGCCATGACATTTTGACAACTTTTGGAGGCCTTCTCACGGCCCCGATTTTGGGGCTAATAGGCCCTGAAAGCCGCCCCTTATGGGCGCATTTTGCTGCTGTCGGGTCAAAAGCAGCCAAAAAAACAGCCATTTCCAACAAGAAAGCCCATCATGAAACGCGTCGACGCCCACGGATTGAAGATCGCTCCCGTCCTGTTTGACTTCATCGCCAAGGAAGCGGCCCCGAAAACGGGGATCGCGCCGGATGCGTTCTGGACCGGGGTCGCCGCCATCATCAAGGAGCTGGGGCCGAAGAACCGCGCGCTGCTGGCGGTGCGCGACACGCTGCAGGCCAAGATCGACGACTGGCACCGCGCCAACAAGGGCAAGGCGTTCGACCTCGACGCCTATACCGCCTTCCTGACGGAGATCGGCTATCTCGTCCCGGAGCCGGCGACGCAGAAGGTCGAGACCGCCAATGTCGATGAGGAAATCGGCAAGATCTGCGGCCCGCAGCTCGTCGTCCCGCTCACCAATGCGCGCTACGCGCTGAACGCTGCGAATGCGCGCTGGGGCTCGCTCTACGACGCCTTCTACGGCACCGACGCGATCCCGCATGACGCTGCCGAGAGCGGCAAGGGTTACAACAAGGCGCGCGGCGACAAGGTGATCGCGAAGGCCAAGGCGTTCCTCGATGCCGCCGTGCCGCTCGCGACCGGCAGCCACACCGACGTCACCGCCTACAGCGTCGTGGCGGGCCAGCTCGCGGTGAAGCTGAAGAGCGGTAATGCGACCGCACTGAAGAACGCTGCGCAATTTGCCGGCTTCCAGGGTGATGCGGCCGCGCCGAGCGCCGTGCTGCTCGCCAACAACGGCTTGCACGTCGAGGTCAAGATCGACCGCAGCAGCGTGATCGGCAAGGACGATCCCGCCGGCGTCGCCGATATGATCATGGAGTCCGCGGTCTCGACCATCCTCGACATGGAAGACTCGGTCGCCGCGGTCGATGCCGAGGACAAGGTGCTGGTCTATCGCAACACGCTTGGCCTGATGAACGGCACGCTCTCGGCCGATTTCGAGAAGGGCGGCAAGACGCTGACCCGTTCGCTCAATGCCGACCGCAGCTACAAGACGCCGGACGGCAAGGGCGAAGTGAAGCTGCATGGCCGCAGCCTGCTGCTGATGCGCAATTGCGGTCACCACATGTTCACCGACGCGGTGCTGGACGACAAGGACGAGGAAATTCCGGAAGGCCTGCTCGACGCCGCCGTCTCCGGCCTGCTTGCGATCCACGACCTCAAGGGCAACTCCAAGGTCAAGAACAGCCGCACCGGATCTGCCTATATCGTCAAGCCGAAGATGCACGGCCCAGACGAGGTGTCGCTGACCTGCGAGATCTTTGACCGCGTCGAGAAGATGCTGTCGCTGCCCGAGAACACGCTCAAGGTCGGCATCATGGACGAGGAGCGGCGCACCACCGTCAACCTCAAGGCCTGCATCCAGCGCGCCTCCAAGCGCATCATGTTCATCAACACCGGCTTCCTCGACCGCACCGGCGACGAGATCCACACCTCGATGGAAGCGGGCCCGATGATCCGCAAGAACGAGATGAAGGCGCAGGCCTGGATCAAGGCCTATGAGGACTGGAACGTCGACATGGGCCTGATCGACGGCCTGCCCGGCCACGCCCAGATCGGCAAGGGCATGTGGGCCGCGCCCGACAAGATGGCGGACATGCTGCAGCAGAAGCTCGCGCATCCGCAGGCCGGCGCCACCACCGCCTGGGTGCCCTCGCCGACCGCGGCGACGCTGCACGCCCTGCACTATCACCAGGTCAACGTCACCGCGCGTCAGCAGGAGCTGACCAAGGGCGGTCCGCGCGCGAAGCTGTCCGACATCCTCACCATTCCGGTGTCGAAGTCGAACTGGGCGCCCGACGACGTCAAGCAGGAGATCGACAACAACTGCCAGGGCATCCTCGGCTATGTCGTACGCTGGATCGACCAGGGCGTCGGCTGCTCCAAGGTGCCTGATATCCACGATGTCGGCCTGATGGAAGACCGCGCCACCTTGCGCATCTCGAGCCAGCATCTCGCCAACTGGCTGCACCAGGGTGTCATCACCGAGGCGCAGGTGATGGAATCGCTCAAGCGTATGGCCGTCGTGGTCGATAAGCAGAACGCCGGCGACACGATCTACAAGCCGATGGCGCCCGCCTTCGACGGGGTCGCCTTCAGGGCCGCCTGCGACCTCATCTTCAAGGGGCGCGAGCAGCCGAACGGCTACACCGAGTACATCCTCACCGCCCGCCGCCGCGAGGCCAAGGCTGCGGGCTAAAGCCCGATTATTCAAACACGAAAAGCCCCGGCTCGCGCCGGGGCTTTTTTGTTTTCGGGCCGTAGCCCGGATGGAGCGAAGCGCAATCCGGGACCGGCGTTGCTTGGGGCAGGCCCCCGGATTTCGCTGCGCTCCATCCGGGCTACGCGTCCCACCCCCGCTAGAACACCGTCAGATATTTCAGCAGCGACACCACGCCGATGATGATGACGACCACGCGCGCGATCTGCTTGGCGCGACCGTCCATGGGCAGCATGTTGATGAGATAGAGCACGAGAATGACGACGAGAAAGGTGACGAGTACGCCGACCAGCATCGCAAGGACCCCCCTTCAGGCAAATTGCTACGGTGTTCTAACGCCTATCTCCCGCGCAGGTTCCATCACGGCAACCCACTGCAACTTCTAGTAAATACGTACTTCTACGATCAGCCGGCCTGCCTAAAACTTTACCCTTTTCGTTTCAGATGCAGAAACCGTTTGGGTGATGCGCCGCAAACGGCATGCGATTGCCGATCTGCCTGCCCCTCCGTTTTGATGTTGCCGGGGCGTCTCGACGAACTTTGCAATGGGAATTTTGGGGGGCTTCGATGCTGAATCGTCTGACCGTGTCCGCGCTGCTGAAGGCGGTGATCGCCATCACCTCGGTCTGTGTGGTGATTGCGCTCTCGCTCACCGCCTACGCCTCCTGGGACCGCCTCAAGACCGCCAACCGCATCTCGCAGATCGCCGACGCCTCCGCCGATCTGTTCAAGGCGATGCACAATCTGCGCACCGACCGCTCGACCACGTCGCGGCTGCTGAACGCGACCGAGCCGATGGACTCCGAGATCGAGAGATATCTGCGTGCGCTGCGCGATGCGCAGATGCCGGCGATGGCCCGCGCGCTCGAGCTGCTGCCGAGCATCGACTTCCCGCAATCGGGCTCGCTGATTCCGGAACTCGCGCGCCTCAACAAACTGCTGATCGAAGAGCAGAAGCAGTTCTGGGAGGACGTGGCCAAGCCCAAGGATCAGCGCCGCGCGGTCCTGACCAAGGAATACATGGAGACGACGCAGGGGCTGCTCGACGTGCTCGACAAGCTCTCGGGCGTCCTCGCCGCCACCGTCAACCACCAGGATGCCGTGATCGACCAGCTGCTGTCGATCAAACAGAGCGCCTGGCTGCTGCGCAACACCGCGGGCGAGGCCTCACTGATCGTCTCGACCGGGCTTGCGGCCGGCAAGATCACGCCGGAGGGCCGCTACAACTATACCCAATTCGTCGGCGGTACCGCCGCGATGTGGAAAGCGCTGGAATTGTCGACCTCGGGCATGCAATTGCCGCCCGCGCTCGCATCCGCCATGACCGCGGCCAAGACCGCCTATTTCGAGCCGCAATATCTCACCTTGCGCGACCGTCTCGCGGACACCCTGGTCAAGGGTGAGAAGGCGGAGCTGACGGCCAACCAGTGGAGCCCGCTCACGGTCGGCCGTATGGCCAGTGCGGTCGCGGTGGCCGAAGCCGCACTCGACGCCGCCCGGAGCTACACGCAGGAGCAGCGCAGTACCGCGCAGCGCGCGCTGATCGTGCAGCTTGCACTCCTGGCGCTCGCCATTGGCCTCGCCGTCGGCGCGGTCATGCTGGTCAGCCGCCGCGTCATCCATCCCCTCAACACCATCCGCGACGCCATGCTCAAGGTCGCCGGTGGCGACCTTGCCGTCGACAGCGGCTATCTCGACCGCCAGGACGAGATCGGCGCGCTTGCCGGCGCGCTGGAAACCTTCAAGCAGCAGGCGAGCGAGAAGCTCAAGATCGAGGCGCAGGAGCGCGAGCGCAATGTCGGCGCGGCCGCGCGCCAGCGCGCCGTCGAGACTTATGTCGGCGAGTTCGAGGGCGCGGTGCGCAAGACGCTCGGCGAACTGAGCGAAGCGTCCGGCGAGATGCGCAAGACCTCGGGCGACCTCTCCGCGGTGTCGCGCCAGACCAACGACCGCGTCCAGGTCGCCGGCAAGGCCTCCAACGACGCCTCCATGAGCGTCGACAGCGTCGCCGCCGCGGCCGAGGAGCTGTCTGCCTCGATCAACGACATCAGCCAGCAGGCGGCGCACGCCGCGGGCATTGCCAGCCGCGCCGTCAACCAGGCCCGCGAGACCGACGGCACGGTGCAAGGGCTGGCGCAGTCCGCAGGACGCATCGGCGAGGTCGTCGGCCTGATCAACACCATCGCGGCGCAGACCAATCTGCTCGCGCTCAACGCCACGATCGAGGCCGCGCGTGCGGGCGAAGCCGGGCGCGGCTTCGCGGTCGTCGCCTCCGAGGTGAAATCGCTGGCCAGCCAGACCGCAAAAGCCACCGAGGAAATCTCCGGGCAGATCGCCGACATCCAGCGGGTGGCGAGCGACGCCATCAACGCGATCCAGACCATCGGCGGCATCATCGGCGAAGTGAACGAGGTCGCCACCGCGATCGCCGCCGCCGTGCAGGAGCAGGGCGCGGCGACCCAGGAGATCACGCGCAGCACGCAATTTGCGGCGCAGGGCACCAGGAACGTCTCGGACAACATCACCGGCGTGAAGACCGACGCCGATGCTGCCGCCGGTGCGGCGGACAACGTCAAGCAGGCCTCGGAAACGCTGGAGACCCAGAGCCGCCAGCTCGGCCAGCAGGTCAGCGACTTCCTTGGGAAGATCCGCGCGGCGTAGGACTTGCGGATTGGATAGAAAGCTGCCGCTACACCTTCAGTGTCGTCCCGGCGAACGCCGGGACCCATAACCACAGGGAGAAGTTGTCGCGCGAGCTGCTAACCACGTGCCTTCGTCAAACCGCTTCCTGTGGTTATGGATCCCGGATCTGCGCTCCGCTTGTCCGGGACGACAGTGGAGATCGAGGCGCTAGCGCCGCAACCCACTTGAGGCCGCACCGCCCCTACTCCTTCGCGACCACCGGAACCTGGCGGAATCTGGCGCGCACCGACTCCGGCAGCGGCGAAAAATTCATCGCGATGCCGCGGCGGTCGTTGGCGTTGCGGTTGGCGACCACCAGGCCATCGCTGCCCGCGACGATGTCGCCCTTGCGCAAGGTCGGATCGTCCTCGACCTTAACCTGGGCGAGGCCGACCGGATCCTTGCCGTTGCACGTGCAGCCCGCGACGATCTCGTTGCGGAAGCGGAACGCATTCGGCAGGTCGGAATAGGATTTTCCCTTGTCCGTCGTGGCGTCGTCGATGTTGCTGCCATAGACCAGCGAGGTTTCGGACGTCGGGCAGAAGCTCTTGCAGGATTTCGCCTTGCTTTCGGCGTCGTTTCCTTGCGCCGGGAAGTAGCGGCCATCGCAACCGCGCACGCAATAGGCGATGCTGCCGCCATAAGAGGCCCGCTGGCGCGGCGTGTCGTAGCGCGGCATGTCATCGGTCGGGAACGGCATGCGGATCTCCGGCGCGGAGCGCGCGCGGAAGCCGCCGAACAGCGCCGAGAAGAAGTCTTCCGCATGCGCCGACGGCGTCAACGCGAGGCCGAGCGAGGCGACGGCGAAGCACGCCGCCGCGCCACCGGCCAGTTTGCCGATCGAACGTCTCTTCATATGACCTCGCTCAACTCTCAGTTCACTGCCGACGTCGTGATGTTCAGCGCCTGCCGTCCCGAAGGCAGCGTCGTCACCGGCGGGCGCTTGCGTACGGGGTCGCCGCCCTTGTCGTATCCCTTGGCCATCAGCGGCGCGTTCTTCGGCAGCACCACCACCTTGGCGCCGACATTGACGCGGCTGAACAGGTCCGTGACGTCCTCGTTGGTCATGCGAATGCAACCGGAGGACACGAACTTGCCGATCGTGGTGGGATCGTTCGTGCCATGGATGCGGTATTCGCTCGAGCCGAGATACATCGCGCGAGCGCCGAGCGGATTGCCGGGACCGCCGGCGACGAAGCGCGGCAGATAAGGCTGACGCGCGATCATCTCGGCCGGCGGATGCCAGTCCGGCCACTCGGCCTTGCGACTGACGCTCTGCACGCCGGCCCAGGTGAAACCTTGTCGGCCGACGCCGACGCCGTAACGGATCGCGCGGCCATTGCCGAGCACGTAATAGAGGTAAGTGTTGCCGGTATCGATGACGATGGTCCCGGCCGGCTCGTTCCGGTCGAAGCTGACGATCTGCTTGCGCAGCCGGTCGGGCAGCGCGGCATCCTCGTCGGCGGCCTGCGGCGCCGCGTTGACATAACCCCGCGAATAGCTCGGGTCCTGCGGATATCCCTGCGGCTGCATCGGCGCGTAGCCGAGCGTCTGGGCCTGTGCCGCGAAGGGCACGGTCAGCAATGCTGTCGCGAAGGCAATGGCGGTGGTGGCGCGCAGCGAGAAGCGGCGACGGACTGGAGAGAACCTTGTCATGTGCTGCCCCATTGGATGTGCATCAGGTGATGCGGCTCCCAACAAACGCAGCTGGACCGACTCAAGTTCCACCGCTCGCTGCGGCGGCGAGGTCACAGTCAAGCGAGCAAAACTTCACGAAACCGCGATGGAACCGGAACGTCCGCCCGGACGTTCTACTGCCAACAATGGGCGCGCGGAGGCTTCCGTGCGGGAGGAGATATTGTGCGCGTCCTTCCCACTGAACGTCTGATTTCCGGCAATAACGAGGGCGCCCCGCTTCCCGACAGCCATGTCGAGCTGCCGCCGGTGATCCGCCGCACCGAGTTCGTCGCCTTTGCGCTCGCCGGTCTGTTCCTGATTGCCGTGGTCGCCGTGCTCTACGTCGCCAGGGCATTCTTCCTCCCGGTCGTGATGGCGGTCGTCGCCGGCACCATGTTGTCGCCGGCCGCGAGCTTTCTCGAGCGGCGGCATGTGCCGCGCGCCTTCGGCGCCGTGCTGATCGTGATCGCGGTGACGACGGTGGTCGCCTTCGTCGTCGCGCTGATTGCCGTGCCAGCGATGGAGTGGAGCTCGCGCCTGCCGGAATTGGGCGCGCAGTTGAAGGAGAAGATGCACGTCTTCGACCGGCCGCTGGCGCTGTGGAAGGAATTGCAGACGATGGTGGGCGGCTCGGAGGGGCTGCCTAGCCTTCCGCTGCCGAAAACCGAATGGGTGCAACCGACGCTGGAATTCCTGTCGCCGACCTTCGCCGAATTCCTGCTGTTCTTCGCCACGCTGATCCTGTTCATCGCGAGCTGGCGCGACCTGCGGCGGGCGCTGATCATGAATTTCGGCGATCGCGATTCGCGGCTGCGCACGCTGCGGATCCTCAACGAGATCGAGGTCCATCTCGGCAACTATCTTTTGACGGTGACGCTGATCAATGTCGGCGTGGGTATCGCAACCGGTCTCATCTGCGCCGTCACCGGCATGCCCAATCCGGCCGGGCTCGGCGCGCTTGCGGCGGCGCTCAACTTCATCCCGATCATCGGACCGGTCGCGATGTTCGTCATCCTGGTCGTGGTGGGGCTCGTCGCCTTCCCGACCATCGGCGGCGGACTGATGGCGGGGCTCGCCTTCGGCGGCATCACCTTCCTGGAAGGACACTTCGTCACGCCGACCATCATCGGGCGCAGGCTTTCCCTGAACGCGCTTGCCGTCTTCATCGCGCTGGCCTTCTGGACCTGGCTGTGGGGGCCGATGGGCGCATTCCTGTCGTCGCCGCTCCTGATCGTCGGGCTGATCCTGAAGGAGCATCTGCTGCCGGAGAATTCGCCGCAGCTGCCGCAGGCATGACCGGTTTCCCGAACGGAACTTACCCGGGCACGAAACGTTTTCCGGCTATCTCAGCCGCCAACAGCTTTGGAGCTCCTGATGTCAACCAATGGCGAAACCGGGATGAGAGACTGGACCGACAAAGCCACCAGAGAACGCCTCGAGAAGGATGTAGCAGCCGTGAAAAGCGATATCGCCGCCCTCACCGATCAGATCACCGACGCGCTCAACACCTTTGCCAATTCCACCAGCAAGCAGGCCCGCCGCGGCTATCGCCAGGCCCGCGAGAGCGTGGATTCCGCGGTCGACGACATGTCGGATCGCGGCAGCGCCATGATGGAAGCTGCGCAAGACGCCTACGGCTCGATCGAGGAAACGCTGGAAGATGCCATCACGCAGCGGCCGCTCGCGACCGTCGGACTCGCGCTCGGCATAGGCTTCCTGATCGGCGTCGCCTGGCGCCGATAGCGTGGGCGCAGGACCTTGACGTTACGTCGGCGCTGTCGCGCCGTCGCTGCCGGCTTGCGGGGATCTGAGGAGCAAGGCCATGTTACAGCGCATCATCGACGGCATCAGCGCATCGACGGGCACGACCGTTCGCCTGACATCGCTCGCCGCGGGCGCGGCACTCGCGCTTTTCATCACCACGGGCTTTCTCTGCGCGGCCGCCTTCATCTCGGTCCTTCAGACCTATGGACCGGTGCAGGCCTGCCTCGCCGGCGCCGGCATCTTCTTCCTGCTGACGCTTGCCGCGGCGGGGAGCTATTGGGGCTACAAGCGGGAGATGCGGAAGCGCGCCCGGATCGCCGCCGAGCGCGCCGCGAAGTCGGCCGCTTCGAGCATGCTCGCCGACCCCATGCTGCTCGCGACGGGCCTCCAGATCGTTCGCGCCATCGGAATCAAGCGGCTGCTGCCGATCCTGGCGATCGGCGGCGTCGCCCTCGGAATCATGGCGAGCCGCGCCGGCGCATCCGACGAAGCCTCGGCTGAACCGGCCGAATAGCGGTCGAAGCGCTAAGATAATTTCGTCGTCGGCAGAACGGGCGAGCTTGCGGGAATTCCATCCGGCGATCATGCGCAATTTTGCGCCAGATTGGACAATTCCGGCCCCCCTCACGCAAACGCTACTCGGATAGGCGGGCGGTTGCCGCTAAAAGCAGCGGCCCTGATTCCAAAAGTCATTTTTCGCGATGAAACCGTCCGTCAAGGCGAACCTCGCCGCATTCCATCACGATGCCAGATTGTATTTGACGCTCGGCATTGCCAACTGGTCGGTGTTCGTCGACCACATCCCGAACAACGTCGTCAATCTCCTGACGCTGCGAAATTTCGGCTTCAGCGGCGCCGCGGACCTGTTCGTGTTCGTGGTGGGTTATGGCGTCGCGATCATTCACGGCAGGATGGCGCTGGAGCGCGGCTACGTCGTCGCGGCGACGCGCATCTTCCGCCGCGTCTGGCGGCTCTACGCTGCCTATGTCGTGCTCTTCGTGATCTACATCGACACCATCGCCTATGTCGCCTCGCAATCGATGGCGCCGGAGATCATCCACGAATACAACATCTCGGGCATTCTCGATCATCCGCTGCGCATCCTGGTCCGCGGCCTCGTGCTCCAGGAAGAGCCGCTGAACCTCGACCTCCTGCAACTGATGATCCCGCTGATGGCGTTCTTTCCGTTTGCGCTATGGGGTTTGTTGCGGCGGCCGAACCTGACGCTGGCGGCATCGGTCGCGCTATACGTTGCGGCGCGCTGGTTCGACTGGAATTTCCGGGTCTATCCGGACCAGGACTGGACCTTCAATCCGCTGTGCTGGCAGATGCTGATGGTCCTGGGCGGCTGGTTCGCCGTAACAGGCGCCTCCGGACGCGCGTTGCACGGCATGTCCTGGCTGCGGATCCTCGCGGGTGCCTATCTCATCTTCGCGATGGCCGTCACCTTGATGCGGCATTCGCCCGCGCTGGCCGTCTATTTGCCGGACTTCGTCGTCAGCAGCATCGCGCCGACCGACAAGGAAAACCTCGCGCCCTATCGCGTGATCCATTTCCTCGCGCTCGCCTTCCTCGCGACCCATCTCATTCCGGCCGACCACCCCGGCCTGAAGTTGCGGCCGCTTCAGGCGGTGATCACATGCGGCGAGGAATGGCTCGCGGTGTTCTGCGTTGCCGTGTTCCTGTCCTTCGCCGGCCATCTCATCCTGATCACCGGACCGAACCTCGTGGTGATGCAGATCGCGGTAAGCCTCGTTGGCTTCGCGGCCATGACAGCAGTGGCCTATTACATCTCGTGGTCGAGGCGGCAGGACCTTCCGGCCGCCCTGCGGCAGCAGGCCTAGAGCTCCGTTCCGATTTAATCGGAACGGAGCTCCAGATTCCTGTCTTGACGTGTTTTCTTCACGCGGACCGGTATCCACTTCGCTCGAAAACGCTCTAGCCAAATAATCGTGCGATTCTGCTAGGCCGAGACCTGTGGCTGCGCTATGCGGGGAGCCTCTGCGTGATGGGACCGGGCGTGGCGATGGCAAAGGGCGGGGGTGATGAGGCTGACAGCGCGCCCCGGCGCGGCCGGCCGCGATCGATCGAGACCACCAACGCCATTCTCGAAAGCGCCTATGCGCTGATGGCCGCCACCGGCCTTGCCGCCACCTCCATCGACGCCGTCGCACGCCACTCCAGCGTCTCCAAGATGACGATCTACAAATGGTGGCCGTCGCGGGAAGCGCTGCTGATCGACGCCTTCCTTCATCATGCCGCGCAGATGCTGCCGCTGCCGCCTGCGAGCTCCGGCAGCCCCGCGGCGCGCGCACGCCGCCATGCCGCGGCCTATGCCGAGGCGCTCCAGGGCGAGTTCGGCAAGGTGCAGCTCGCCGTCGTCTCCGAATGCATTTCCAAGACCGGCTCGGCGGAGCTGTTCTATGCCCGCTACCTGCAATTCCGCCGCGACGCACTGGTCGAGATGATCGCCGCGGGCCAGACGGATGGCAGCATCCTGGCGGAGGCAGCGCCCGAGGATCTCTACGACGCGATCTATGGCAGCCTGTTCTACCGCTATGTCTTCGGCATCGCACCGATCACGCCGGCCTACGCGCGCAATCTGGTCGACCTGGTGCTGCGGCCGAAGGGTTAGAGCATGATCCGGAAAAGTGCGAAGCGGTTTTCCGAAAAGATCATGCTCAAAACAACAATCTGAAGCGCGATCTCTATCGCACCGGCCTGACCGGTGCCGAGATCTTGTCCGTGCGGTCGCGCTCGGACATGTCGACCACCGTCTCCATCGGCGCCGTCAATTCATAGACGTAGGAGGCGTCGGTGAAGTAGCGCTTGGCGGTGCCGCCGAGCGCTTCGGGCGCGACACGGTCGAGCAGGATCAGACCGAAATCGGAATCCGGGCGGCGCGTCGCCTCGCTGGTGTTGAACTCCTCCCAGCGGAAATGGAAGACCTCGTCGGTCCCCTCGCCCGTCACCGTCCAATTCGCGGTGATGTGCGGATGCTTTCCGACCAGCGACAGACCCTCGTCGGAGTGCGAGGCGAGCTCGAAGAACAGGAGCGACAGGCTCTGCGCGGCGCGCGCGCTGACCGCGATGTCGGGGCCGGTGACGGCGATGCGGTCGGCATGCGGGATGGCGCGCGCCTCGAACAGGCCCTTCAGCTTGACGCCCTGCCACTGGCTCTCGCTGAGCAGCGAGACCACGTTGGACATGGCGTGGATGCGGCCGATCAGCAGTTCACGCGCAACGTCGATGTCCGAACCGTGACGCAGCGTGCGCGTCACGATCGACTGGATCACCGCCAGGATGTTCTTGACCCGGTGGTTGAGCTCGTCGATGACGGCGGTCAGCCGGCGCTCGAAGCCGATCCGCACCTGGATTTCCCGGCTGAGCCGCAGATTGTTGTAGGCGACATAGCCGAACAGGCCGCACACCATCGCGGTGATGGCAAAACCGATCGCCGCCACGATGATTGCCGTCTGCTCGGCGCGCCGCGCCGAATTGGTCTTGGCGTAGTAGCCGAGATGCCAGTCGCGCCCGCCAAAGCTCACCGTGCGCGTCGCCGACGGCGCCGGCCCGTCCGCTGCCGTCATGCGTGACGAGACCACGCCCTGGTCGTTGGCGACGAGCTCGCCACCCTCCCTGCGCGGATCCTTCAGCGCGACCGAGAACAACGACATGTCGTCATTGGTCAGCATCAGGGAGGCGAGCTCGTAGGAAAATGTGACGAAGCCGGCCGGCTCGGTCGCGCCCTCGGGAATGACGGGCGYGGCCACGATGATGCCGATGGGCCCGCCGCCCCGCAGCAACTGAACCGGGTCCGAGGCGACCGACCTCTTCTCGACACGCGCACGCGTCAGCATGGCGCTGCGCACCTGATCCTGCTCGTAGCTGCGGCCGGGCAGCGCCTTGGTCTCGTTGCTGCGCGGCTCGAGGTCCATCAGCACGTCGATCGGCTGGGTGACCTTCGCAAGATCGATCGGCTTGTCGTCATACGTGCGAATCTGCGGATTGGGGAAGCCGGCGCTCGCGATCGCGTCCTCCGCCGGCAGAAGCTCGTTCGGCTTCAGCCGGGCGACCCACCCGGCGACCACGAAATCGGTCTTGAAGGCGTAGATGGCCGAGCGCAGCGGCTCCAGCATGTTCGGCTTGATGACCGACGGCGCACGGAACAAGCCTGAGGCGACACGCGCAAGCAGCTCGCGCTCGGTCAGCCGGTCCTGGACCAGGCTCGCGTGGACGTCGATCGCGCGCGCCAGCGCGATCCGGTCCAGTGCCAGCTCCTGGTCGTGGACGCGATAGGCCGCGAGCCCGGAGAGCAGGGCTCCGAGCAGGGCGATGAAACCGATGATAAAACCCAGCCGGACCACTTCGACTACTCAGGCGAAAACAGCAGGTCGGCAATAAACACGGAGCATATCAACGCCGCTCGAACGGCCATGTGCCGAAACAGAGTGGACCCCAGTAACGGAGATAATGAAGGAGGAGGCATCAGTACGCAACTTCGGTCGCCTGAAAAGCTTAATTCGCCCGGCCGATGGTCTGGCCATGAAGGCTTTGCTCCGGGCACCGGAGGTAGTTAATCGCCGTGTCCGAAATTTGTTCCGCGGATGCGGCTTTTGCCCTAGACGTTAACGGCCGAAAACGCCTGCGCCACGTCGTCGCGCCGTCAGCTTGCCCGTTTCAGGCCGCCTTTGGCCTCGATGAAGCCGACGATCTGGTCGAGCCCCTCGCTCTTTTTCAGGTTGGTCATGACGAAGGGGCGCGCCCCGCGCATGCGCCTGGCGTCCGTCTCCATCTTCTCCAGGGAGGCGCCGACATGGGGCGCGAGGTCGATCTTGTTGATGACCAGGAGGTCGGAGCGGGTGATGCCGGGGCCGCCCTTGGACGGGATCTTGTCGCCGGCCGCCACGTCGATGACGTAGATGGTGAGGTCCGCGAGCTCCGGGGAAAAAGTGGCAGCCAGATTGTCGCCGCCGGACTCGATCAGCACGAGGTCGAGCCCGGGGAATTTTGCACGCATGTCGGCGACCGCGGCAAGGTTCATCGAAGCGTCCTCGCGGATCGCGGTGTGCGGGCAGCCGCCGGTCTCGACGCCGGCGATGCGGTCCGGCGTCAGCGAGCCCGAGCGCACGAGGAATTCCGCATCCCATTTGGTGTAGATGTCGTTGGTGATCGCCGCGATGTCATAGCGCTCGCGCATGGTCTTGCAGAGCAGGTCCATCAGCGCGGTCTTGCCCGATCCGACCGGGCCGCCTATTCCGACGCGCAAGGGGCCGTGAGATTTCGACATGTCACTCGCTCTCTCTTGATGGATTAAAGGCCGCACCGCTCACGAGCGAAACAGCCGCGTATATTGCGTCTCGTGCCGCAGGCTGGCGAGATCGGCGCGGAAGGTCGCGCTGCCGAGGTCGTCCAAGGTCGCATTCAACGCACGATTGGCGGTCGCGGCAACGGCGGCTTCCAGCTTCACCAGCACCCGCTGGCTGTCGGTCTGGCCGAGCGGAATGAGGCGGCTCGCCGCCGAAATCCAGTTCGAGACCAGCGCATGCAGGAAGGCGTGCAGCGTCGGCGCCAGCGGCACGCCGTGCACCGCGGCGACCACGCCGACGGCGACAGGATAGATCAGTGCCGTGCGACATGCCGCCACCATGGCATCCAGCCCGTCGGCATCCCACGCGGCGCGGGAGATGTCGATGAAGGCGCGGCCCTGCGAGGTCGTCTCGAGCTGCCGCTCGCGCGACGGCACGAAGGCGGCGGCGAGCTCGGCGATATCGTTCAAGGTGGTGTCTTCGCCCAACTCAGTGGCGCGATAGGCGTGGACCAGGAACGTCGCATCGCAAAAGCCGGAGCCGTCACCCAGCATGGCGTCGAGCCAGTCGGCCAGGGTCGCGGTGTCGGTGATGTCGCCCGCCTCGACCGCCCATTCGATGCCGCTGGAATAGGAGAAGCCGCCGACCGGAAAGGCCGGCGACAGCCACGTCATCAGCCGGTACAGCGCCGCCGCCTCGCGCTCGGCGAGGTCACCGGCACTCACCGGCTCATTTGTGGTCATGAGCATGCTTGTGGCCGTGGTGGTGGTCGGGGTGGTCGCAATGCTCGTCGTGGTGATGGTCGTGGCCACGGTCATGCGCGGCATGATCATGATGCTCGTGGCCGTGATGATCGTGGCCATGATCGTGGTGGTGATGGCCGTGATCATGATGCGCATGGTCGTCGTGGCCATGTGCATGGCCGGCATCGGCGTAAGCGCCGCCTTCGGGATCGAACGGCGCCTCGATCTCGATCACGCGCGCACCGAGGCCTTTCACCATGGCCTCGATGACATGGTCGCGGCGGATGCGCAGGCTCTTGGCCATGATCTGCGTCGGCAAATGACGATTGCCGAGATGCCAGCCGACGCGAATGAGGTGGTGCGGATCGCGGCCGCGGATCTCCAGCAGCGGCTCGGGCGCCGCGACCACTTCGACCAGCCTGCCGTCCTCCAGGACCAACGCATCACCGCCGCGCAGTGCGACGGCATTCTCCAGGTCGAGCAGGAATTCGAGGCCCCGCGTCCCCGTCATCGCCATGCGGCGGCGGTGCCGGTCGTCGAAATCGAGCACCACCGTATCCGCCGGCGTCTCCGTGAAGCCGTGCTGTCCCTTAACCTGCGTCGCCCGGATCATGCTTTTACCCCGTTACCGTGTCTCGACCTTCTCGGGCGTGATCACTTCAATCTTCGGCGGCGCCGTAAAACACTTCACCGCGACGCGGCCGAACGTCTTCATGTGCTCCATGGCACGATGCGGCACCAGCGCCTCGGCGCTCTCCCACTGCTCGACGAACACCATCTTGGCGGGATCGGTGACGCTCTCGTGCAAATCATAGGCGATGTTGCCGGGCTCCCTCCGCGTCTCCTTAATACAGGCGGTGGCGGCCGCAATGAATTCGGCGCGCGTCTCGGGCTTGATGGTCAAGGTGGCAACGACGTAAATCACGAGAAATCCTCCCGGCTTTTCTTCTGAGGTAAGATACCGGGCGGGACCTTAGACCAGGCGGGGTCGAACGCAAAACCGGAAAAGCCACCCCCCGGGCCTGCGCCGGGGGCATGCGTCCAGGCGCTATTTCAGTACATGAAATATCGCTGCGCCATCGGCAGCACCTCGGCGGGCGCGCAGGTGAGCAGTTCGCCGTCGGCGCGCACCTCGTAGGTCTCGGGATCGACCTCGATATTGGGCGTGGCGTCGTTGTGGATCATGCTCTTCTTCGAGATTTTTCCGCGGGTGTTCTGCACCGCATAGAGCTTCTTGTCGATGCCGAGCTTTCGCGCGAGGCCGCCGGTGACCGCCGCCTTCGAGGTGAACACCACGGACGACGCGGTGCGCGCCTTGCCGAAGGCACCGAACATCGGCTGATAGTGCACCGGCTGGGGCGTCGGGATCGAGGCGTTGGGATCGCCCATGGGGGCGGCGACGATCGAGCCGCCCTTGATAATACAGTCCGGCTTGACGCCGAAGAAGGCCGGCGACCACAGCACGAGATCGGCGAGCTTGCCCTTCTCGACCGATCCGATCAGTTTCGACACGCCGTGCGCGATCGCGGGATTGATCGTGTATTTGGCGATGTAGCGCTTGACGCGGAAATTGTCGTTGTCCTTGCCTTTGTCCTCGGCGAGCGACCCGCGCTGCTTCTTCATCTTGTCCGCAGTCTGCCATGTCCGGATGATGACCTCGCCGAGGCGGCCCATGGCCTGCGAGTCCGAGGACATCATCGAGAGCGCGCCGAGATCGTGCAGAATGTCTTCGGCGGCGATGGTTTCCTTGCGGATGCGGCTCTCCGCAAACGCGAGGTCTTCCGCGATCGAGGGATCGAGATGGTGGCACACCATCAGCATGTCCAGATGCTCGTCGATGGTGTTGCGGGTGAAGGGCCGCGTCGGGTTGGTCGAGGACGGCAGCACATTCTTCAGCCCCGCGACCTTGATGATGTCGGGGGCGTGACCGCCGCCGGCGCCCTCGGTGTGGAAGGCGTGGATGGTACGGCCCTTGAAGGCCTTGATCGTATCCTCGACGAAGCCGGATTCGTTCAGCGTGTCGGAATGCAGCATGACCTGGACGTCGTAATCGTCGGCCACCGACAGGCAGTTGTCGATCGCAGCCGGCGTGGTGCCCCAGTCCTCGTGCAGCTTCAGCGCGCAGGCGCCGCCCTTGATCATCTCGACCAGGGCGGCGGGCCGCGACGCGTTACCCTTGCCGGAGATGCCGAGATTGACCGGGAAGGCGTCGAACGACTGGATCATCCGCCCCATGTGCCACGGTCCCGGCGTGCAGGTGGTGGCGAACGTGCCGTGCGAGGGACCGGTGCCGCCGCCGAGCATCGAGGTGACGCCAGACATCAGCGCGTGCTCGATCTGCTGCGGACAGATGAAATGGATGTGGCTGTCGAAGCCGCCGGCGGTGAGGATTTTTCCTTCGCCCGCGATCACGTCGGTGCCGGGGCCGACGATGATGGTGACGCCCGGCTGGATGTCGGGATTGCCGGCCTTGCCGATCGCCGAAATCATGCCGTCCTTGATCGCAACGTCGGCCTTCACGATGCCCCAGTGGTCGACGATCAGCGCATTAGTGATGACGGTGTCGGCCGCGCCCTGCTTGTTGGTGACCTGCGACTGCCCCATGCCGTCGCGGATCACCTTGCCGCCGCCGAACTTCACCTCCTCGCCGTAGGTGGTGAAATCCTTCTCGACCTCGATGATGAGATCGGTGTCGGCCAACCGGACCTTGTCGCCGGTGGTCGGGCCGAACATGTCGGCATAGACGGAACGCTTTATTTTGACGGACATCATAAGCCCCGTTTGCGTTTGAATTTTTGGTTGTTCACAGCGAAGCCCTCGCTGCGCTTACGGCATCGTCGAATTTTGCATCGAGCCACGAATTGCCGCCACGGCATCCGGCGACGACCTGCTCAGCCCAGCCCGTGTAGTCGGCGAGATCGTCGCGCTCTTCGGCGGACGGGTCGGAATGAATGCGCGCGCCGATATTGCTAATCTTGTCGGCGATCTTGATCAGTTTGGCGCCGGCCGTCTTCTTCGGTGCATCGACGATCTGCCGGCGTCGCCGCTCTGGTTTGGGCAGGCTCATGTCGTCCGTACATTCAACGACGAGGGAGGCGACGCGGTCCGAGAATTTCCGCGCAAGTTCCTCGCGCGTCGTCTCGGTGTCCTCGATCGCATCATGCAACCACCCGGCCGCCACAAGCTCGGCATCGGCGCCATCTGTCGCTACCGCAAGCAGGTTCGCGACCTCGGCGAGATGATTGATGTATGGCTCGTTCCCCCGCCCCTTGCGCGCCATCCCGTTATGCCGGCGCGCGGCAAGCTCAGCAGCTTCCGAGATGAGGCGGACGGCGGGCAGCATGCCTCACAGCTTCCCCATCACGTCGCCACGGAAACCGTAGATCGTTTTCTTCCCCGCCACGGCGACGAGCTGGACGTCGCGGGTCTGGCCGGGCTCGAAGCGGACGGCGGTGCCGGCGGCGATGTCGAGGCGCATGCCGCGGGCTTTCTTGCGGTCGAACTTCAGCGCCGGGTTGGTCTCGAAGAAATGGTAGTGCGAGCCGACCTGGATCGGGCGGTCGCCGGTGTTGGCGACCGTCAGCGTCACGGTCTTGCGGCCGGCATTGAGCTCGATCTCGCCGTCCTGGATGAAGAGTTCGCCGGGGATCATGCTCTCGCTCCTACCTGATCGGCTCGTGCACGGTGACGAGCTTGGTGCCGTCCGGAAAGGTCGCCTCGACCTGGATGTCGTGGATCATCTCGGGAATGCCCGGCATCACCTGGTCGCGGGTGAGGACCTGCGCGCCGGACTGCATCAGCTCAGCGACGGTGCGGCCGTCGCGCGCGCCTTCGAGGATGAAGTCGGAGATGATCGCGATCGCCTCGGGATGGTTGAGCTTGACGCCGCGATCCAGCCGGCGGCGGGCGACGATGGCCGCCATCGAGATCAGAAGCTTGTCCTTTTCGCGGGGAGACAGGTTCATGCAGCATCTCTTCCGTTCAATGCATCAATTCAGCAGCCATCAACTCAGCCACAGCCGCGGCAGCGCCGCGCCGGTCCGCGCCAGCACCGCCATCATGTCGGCGCGCAAGCGCGCGGCATCTTGGGCACAGAACCGCGCCATTGCAAAGCCATTCCAGGCGGAGATTCCAACCTCGCCGGCGAATGACTCCGAGGCCTCGCGAATACGCTCGATCAGCGGCTCGTCGCCGGGAACGATCAGCGCCGTACCGATCGCGGCACCGCCCTTGGCCACCGCCGATCGCCCAAGTTTTGCACCGATATTGCCGTCGAGCCTGACAGTTTCGGCGAACACCAGCTTGCCCCCACGACGCAGCCGCCAGCGATCAACGAACTCGCCCTGCTCCATCCGCTCGCCCATGGCGGTGCGGCCGAACACGACGATCTCGCAAAGCAGAAGCGAGGCGGCCTCGTCGAGCTCGATATCGAAACGACGATGGACCCGGGCGCGATCAAACAAGATCGTCTCCTGGGGCAACCAGCCGAGATGCGCGCCTGCGGCGACCTTCAAGGCGATATTGAGCTGCGCCGCCGCCCCTGGCGCGCGATAGACCTTCTCGGCCGCCGCCGTGGTCAATGTCAGGCGCGAGCCCTGGCCTGCCGCGATCTCGATGTCAAAACTGTCTCCGCCGGCAACGCCACCAGCCGTGTTGACGAACACGCCGGAGAGCCCCTCGCCCTCCGGCGAGGGAAAGCGCACGCGCAGGGAGCCGGACTCATGCAAGACGCCACGCCGCGTCACGCCATCGCGGGCATGGACGTCGAAGCGCACCGCGCCGCGGGCGCGGTTCGCCTCGAAAACCGAAGATGTCGTTAAAGCGTCGCTGCGCATCCGTCTCCCCAGCCGGCCGCGGCAAAAATTTTCGGATTACAGCGCCATCTGGCGGCTGATTTCGGCCGGATCGAGATTGGATCGGTCGCAGGAGAACTTCACCGCGCCGCGATCCATCACGGCGAAACTGTCGCCGAGTTCGCAGGCAAAGTCGAGATATTGTTCGACCAGCACGATGGCGATGTTGCCGAGGTTACGCAGATACGAGATGGCGCGACCGATGTCCTTGATGATCGACGGTTGGATGCCCTCGGTCGGCTCGTCGAGCAGGAGCAGCTTTGGCCGCATCACCAGCGCACGCCCGATCGCGAGCTGCTGCTGCTGGCCGCCGGAGAGGTCGCCGCCGCGCCGGCCGAGCATGGATTGCAGGACCGGGAACAGCGAGAACACGTCGTCCGGGATGTGCTTGTCCTCGCGCTTGAGCGGACCGAAGCCGGTCTTGAGGTTCTCCTCGACCGTCAGAAGAGGAAATATCTCGCGGCCCTGCGGCACGAAGCCGATGCCCTTGCGCGCTCGCTCGTAGGGCTTGAGCCCGGTGATGTCGCTGCCGTCGAGCACGATCGCGCCGGAGGAGATCGGATACTGGCCGACCATGGCGCGCAACAGCGAGGTCTTGCCGACGCCGTTGCGCCCGAGCACGCAGGTGACCTTGCCGGGCTCTGCGGCGATGGAGACGCCGCGCAGCGCCTGCGCCGCGCCGTAGAACAGGTTGATGTCCTTGACCTCAAGCATCGCTCAGCGCCCCAGATAGACTTCGATGACCCGCTCGTTGGACGAGACCTGGTCGATGGTTCCTTCCGCAAGCACGGTGCCTTCATGCAGGCAGGTGACCTTGACGCCGAGCTCGCGCACGAACGTCATGTCGTGCTCGACGACCATCACGGTGTGGGTCTTGTTGATCTCTTTCAGCAGCTCGGCGGTGAGATGCGTCTCGACGTCGGTCATGCCCGCGACGGGCTCGTCGACGAGCAGCAGCTTCGGATCCTGCGCCAGCAGCATGCCGATCTCGAGCCACTGCTTCTGACCGTGGCTGAGGCTGCCGGCGAGCCGGTTGCGGGCGTCGGTGAGGCGGATCGTCTCCAGCACCTTGTCGATGCGCTCCGATTCCGCCCTGCTGCCGCGCCAGAACAGCGTGCCCTTGACGCTGTGGTCGACATTGAGCGCGAGCAGGAGATTGTCCTGCACGGTCTGGCTCTCGAACACGGTCGGCTTCTGGAATTTGCGGCCGATGCCGAGCTCGGCGATGCGGGTCTCGTCCAGACGCGTCAAATCGGTGACGCCGTCGAACAGCACCGTGCCCTCGTCGGGCTTGGTCTTGCCGGTGATGATGTCCATCATCGTGGTCTTGCCGGCGCCGTTCGGGCCGATGATGGCGCGCATCTCGCCGGGCGCGAGCGTCAGCGACAGATTGTTGATGGCGTGGAAGCCGTCGAACGAGACGTGCACGCCGTCGAGATAGAGCATCGCGGAGGTCGCGCGGGTGTCCATCACGTTCATTGCGCCTACTCCGCCATCTTGGGTTCGGTGACGCCATCTTCGGCCGCGGCGCTCGCGCTGGTCGCCGCGGTGCGTTTTTCTTTGGACGACTCCCACCAGGCATTGAAGGTGCCGACGATGCCCTTCGGCAGCAGCAGCGTCACCAGGATGAACAGCGCGCCCAGCATGAACAGCCAGTAGGGCGCGAGCATGCCCGAGGTGAAGAACGTTTTTGCATAGTTGACGACGACGGCGCCGAGTGCCGCGCCGATCAGCGTACCGCGGCCGCCGACCGCGACCCAGATCACCGCCTCGATCGAATTGCCGGGTGCGAACTCGCTCGGGTTGATGATGCCGACCTGGGGCACATAGAGCGCACCGGCAACGCCGGCCATGCAGGCCGACAACGTGAACACGAACAGCTTGTAGGATTCGACGCGGTAACCGAGGAACCGGCTGCGCGATTCCGCGTCGCGGATTGCGATCAGAACCTTGCCGAGCTTGGAGGACACGACGGAGCGGCAGATCAGGAAGCTCAGGATCAGCGCCAGGCAGCTCAGCGCAAACAGCGCGGCACGGGTGCCCTCGGCCTGCACGTTGAAGCCGAGGATGTCCTTGAAGTCGGTCAGGCCGTTGTTGCCGCCGAAGCCGAAATCATTGCGGAAGAAGGCGAGCAGCAGCGCATAGGTCATCGCCTGCGTGATGATCGACAGGTACACGCCGGTGACGCGGGAGCGGAAGGCGAGCCAGCCGAAGCAGAAGGCAAGCAGGCCGGGCACGACCAGCACCATCAGTGCTGCGAACCAGAGCATGTCGAAGCCGTACCAGTACCAGGGCAGCTTCGAGTAGTTCAGGAACACCATGAAGTCGGGCAGGATCGGGTTGCCGTAGACGCCGCGGGTGCCGATCTGCCGCATCAGGTACATGCCCATCGCGTAGCCGCCGAGCGCGAAGAAGGCGCCGTGGCCGAGCGAGAGGATGCCGCAATAGCCCCAGATCAGGTCGATCGAGAGCGCGAGGATCGCGTAGCAGACATATTTGCCCCAGAGCGCGACCAGATAGGTCGGCACCTGCAGGACCGAGCCCGCGGGCAGCAGCAGGTTGGAGAGCGGGATGAGGATGCCGCAGGCCGCGACGATGGCGAGAAAGATCGTCGCGCCGCGGTCCAGCGACCTGGTCAGCATGTGGGGGGTCATGCTTCCACCGCACGGCCCTTGAGCGCGAACAGGCCGCGCGGCCGCTTTTGRATGAACAGGATGATGAGAACGAGGATGGCGATCTTGCCGAGCACGGCGCCGGCGACCGGCTCCAGGAATTTGTTGGCGATGCCGAGCGTGAAGGCGCCGACCAGCGTGCCCCAGAGATTGCCGACGCCGCCGAACACCACGACCATGAAGCTGTCGATGATGTAGCTCTGACCGAGATTGGGGCTGACATTGTCGATCTGCGACAGCGCCACGCCCGCGATGCCGGCAATACCGGAGCCGAGACCGAAGGTCAGCGCGTCGACGCGCGAGGTGGCGATGCCCATCGAGGCCGCCATGCGGCGGTTCTGCGTCACCGCGCGCATCTCGAGGCCAAGCGCGGTATAGCGAAGCATCGCCAGCAAAATCGCGAACACCGCGAGCGTGAAGACGAGGATCCAGAGCCGGTTATAGGTGATGGTGATCTGGCCGAGCTCGAACGCGCCGCTCATCCAGGAGGGATTTCCGACCTCGCGGTTGGTCGGGCCGAACATGGTGCGGACCGCCTGCTGGAGCACCAGCGACAGGCCCCAGGTCGCCAGCAGCGTCTCCAGCGGACGGCCATAGAGGAAACGGATGATGCTTCGCTCGATCAGCACGCCGATGCCGCCGGCAACGAGGAAGGCGAGCGGCACGGCGATCAGCAAGGAATAGTCGAACAGGCCGGGATAGCGGGTGCGGATCACCTCCTGCACCACGAAGGTGGTGTAGGCGCCGATCATCACCATCTCGCCATGCGCCATGTTGATGACGCCCATCACACCGAAGGTGATGGCGAGCCCGATCGCGGCGAGCAGCAGCACCGAGCCGAGCGAGAGGCCGTACCAGGCATTCTGCACCGTGGACCAGACCGCGAGCGAGCCCTGGATCGAGCTGATTGCGCTCGCAGCGGCCTTGGTCACCGAGGCCGGCTGATCGCCCATGCCTGTCAGCAACGCCATCGCCTCCTGGTCGCCGCGCGCCTTGAGGGTCGCGACCGCCTCGAGCTTCTCGACCTCGGTGGCATCGGACTTGAACAGCAGGATCGCGGCGCGGGCATCGCCGAGTGCGGCCTTGACCGATTTGCTGGTTTCCTTGGCGAGCGCGGCATCGACCGGCTCGAGCGCAGTCTCCTCGTGCGACTTGAAGACGGATTGCGCCGCCTGGAGGCGCGTTCCGACATCCGGCGACTGGAGCGTCAGGCTGCCGATCGCAGCGTCGACGCTGCGGCGCAGGCGGTTGTTGAGGCGCACCGCGCTGGCGCTGTCGGGAACGCTGGCGACGGGCTCGCCGGTCGCAGCATCGATCGACTTGCCGTCGGCACCGGTGACGTAAACCTTCTTGCTATCAGGGTCGGCCATGAGGCGACCGTCCTGGAGCGCGCTGATGATGGGGAAAGCCAGCTTGTTGCCGCTGCTCGCGACGACGCCGATCGCCTCATCGGTGTCGGAGAAATCGTCATTGGCGAATTTGGCGACCGCATCCTCGAACGGACCGGCAAAGGCCGGCAGTGCGAACGCGATCAGGAACAACGAGAGGACAAAGGTACAGAGACGAGCGGACAAATTGGTTGGCACTTTGAATCACCCCGGCAGAAGTGGGGAGAAGGCGGCGGAATAGCCGCCTCCTCCCGTCGTGCAATGAACCGACAGATCGGGATCAGGAGCCCGAGCCGAGGCACTTGTTGGTCTTGGTGTTGAAGTTGCCGCACTTCTTGCCGACCCAGTCGCCGACCAGGTCCTTGGAGCCATCGAGCTCCTTCGACCAGGCGTCGCCTGCGACAAGACCCGGGGTCTTCCACACCACGTCGAACTGGCCGTTGGCTTTGATTTCGCCAATGAACACCGGCTTGGTGATGTGATGGTTCGGAAGCATCTTGGAGGTGCCGCCGGTCAGGTTCTTGGCTTCGATGCCGGGCAGCGCGTCGATCACCTTGTCCGGATCGGTCGACTTCACCTTCTCGACCGCCTTGACCCACATGTCGAAACCGATGACGTGGGCTTCCATCGGATCGTTGGTCACGCGCTTCGGGTTCTTGGTGTAGGTCTGCCAGGCCTTGATGAACTTCTCGTTCTCGGGCGACTTGATCGACTGGAAGTAGTTCCAGGCGGCGAGATGACCGAGCAGCGGCTTGGTGTCGATGCCGGCGAGCTCTTCCTCACCCACCGAGAACGCGACCACCGGGATGTCCTTGGCCTTGATGCCCTGGTTGCCGAGCTCCTTGTAGAAGGGAACGTTGGCGTCGCCGTTGATGGTCGAAACCACCGCGGTCTTCTTGCCGGCCGAGCCGAACTTCTTGATGTCGGCCACGATCGTCTGCCAGTCGGAGTGACCGAACGGCGTGTAGTTGATCATGATGTCTTCCTGGGCGACACCCTTCGACTTCAGGTAGGCCTCCAGGATCTTGTTGGTGGTGCGCGGATAGACGTAGTCGGTGCCCGCGAGCACCCAGCGCTTCACCTTCTCGTCCTTCATCAGATAGTCGACGGCGGGGATCGCCTGCTGGTTCGGCGCAGCACCCGTGTAGAACACGTTGCGCTCGCTCTCCTCGCCCTCATACTGCACGGGGTAGAACAGGATGCTGTTCAGCTCCTTGAAGACCGGGAGCACGGACTTGCGCGACACCGAGGTCCAGCAGCCGAACACGACCGCGACCTTGTCCTTGGTGATCAGCTCGCGCGCCTTTTCGGCGAACAGCGGCCAGTTCGAGGCAGGGTCGACCACGACGGCTTCGAGCTTCTTGCCGTTGACGCCACCCTTCTTGTTCTGCTCGTCGATGAGGAAGAGGATGGTGTCCTTTAGCGTGGTTTCGCTGATGGCCATGGTGCCGGAGAGAGAATGAAGGACGCCGACCTTGATGGTGTCGTCCGCGGCCTTGGCGCCGGTCAATGAAGCCAGACCCATCATCAGTCCGGCGGTCGCGGCGAGAACGCCACGGCGGCTAAATGACGCCGCTATATCGTGAGTGGATTTGTTAAGCATGGATGTATCATCTCCCTAACGCAGACGTGAAAAAGACGCTGCGAAACGGCCCCACGGCCGCCTGCGATTAACAGAATCGCAAGAACCATGCCATGGGCTGAGCACATGCCAACCTATTGGTCAGGCTAGATAATTTTGCTGCAATCCAACTTTCGCCGCACTCCGATTGCTCAAATCTTGGGCGAATAAAATGTATGCCAATGCGGCAGACAGGTTGTTTTTTGAGCAAAACAGCAACCCTGTCTAAATTTCCGGCATAACTATTTCTGCACTGCAATCGCGGTTTGAGGCCGCGTTGCCTTGAAACCGCCCCCTGAATGTTCCATATGGAGGTTCGAGACCTCTTGCGAATCAAGGGGTCGTAGCGAGCCGCGTGTTCTTAAGCCCTTTCCGGGCCTCTGGCTTGCCCCATCCCATCAAGCCATCCGACACCCCAAACACGCAGGTGTCCATTCGACACCCTTATTGCGCGTGCCCCGCTGATTGCGCCGGGCGCTCGCTTTCGACATGGAAAGAACCCATCTTTTGACTTCCTTTCAGGACTTCGGCCTTGCCGAACCCATCGCGCGTGCTCTCGCCGAAGAGAATTACGTCACTCCCACCCCCATCCAGGCCCAGACGATTCCCACGGCGCTGACCGGCCGCGACGTCGTCGGCATCGCCCAGACCGGCACCGGCAAGACCGCGTCCTTCGCGCTGCCGATCCTGCACCGCCTGCTCGAGAACCGGATCAAGCCGCAGCCCAAGACCTGCCGCGTGCTGGTGCTCTCGCCCACCCGCGAGCTGTCCGGCCAGATCCTCGACAGTTTCAACGCCTACGGCCGCCACATCCGGCTGTCCTCGACACTCGCCATCGGCGGCGTGCCGATGGGCCGCCAGGTTCGCGCGCTGATGCCCGGCCTCGAGGTTTTGGTGGCGACCCCCGGCCGGCTGCTCGACCTCGTGCAGAGCAACGGACTGAAGCTTGGAAGCGTCGAATTCCTCGTGCTCGACGAGGCCGACCGCATGCTCGACATGGGCTTCATCAACGACATCCGCAAAATCGTCGCCAAGCTGCCGATCAAGCGGCAGACGCTGTTCTTCTCGGCCACCATGCCGAAGGACATCGCCGAGCTCGCCGACGCGATGCTGCGGGATCCCGCCCGCGTTGCGGTCACCCCGGTGTCCTCGACCGCCGAGCGGATCAACCAGCGCATCATCCAGGTCGATTTCTCGGCCAAGCCCGCCTTCCTGACCAAGCTCCTGAAGGACGAGCCGGTCAATCGCGCGCTGGTCTTCACCCGCACCAAGCATGGTGCCGACAAGGTCGTGAAGACACTTGAGAAGGCTGGCATCGCCGCCAGCGCCATTCATGGCAACAAGTCGCAGAACCATCGCGAGCGGACGCTCGCCCAGTTCCGTTCCGGCGAGATCCGCACCCTGGTCGCCACCGACATCGCTGCCCGCGGTATCGATGTCGACGGCATCAGCCACGTCATCAATTTCGACCTGCCCAACGTGCCCGAGACCTATGTGCACCGCATCGGGCGCACCGCGCGCGCCGGCGCCGAGGGGACCGCGATCTCGCTGGTCGCCGGCGGCGAGGAACTCAGCTATCTCCGCGACATCGAGCGGCTGATCAAGGTAACGCTATCGCGTGAGGATCACCGCACCGATGCCGGGCGCCGCGATGCGGGCCCGCCCCCGCCGCAGCAACGACAGGGCCGGCCCGGCCGCCCGGGCCAGCGTCCGCAAGGCGCAAGGCATGGTGAGGGACGTCACACTGACGGACGACGCACCGACGAAAGGCATGCCGACGGACGCCACCATAGCGCCGCCAAGCATGGCGACGGAAGGCCCGGCGAAGGTCGGCACGGTGACGGAAGGCATGTTGACGGACGTCCCGGTGGTAGCCAGAAGGTCTCGAAGGGGTCTCGCCGCCAACGGTCCGGTGGTAAGACGCATTCTTCCCCAACCGAGCGCCCGGAACAGCGTTCCGCGCATAGCGCCGGCAAGCCCGATGGGATACAAGGCGTGGCCTTTTTACGCCGCGAGAGTCGGCCGATGGGCCAACCGACCCGCAAACCCTATTCGCACTAGCCGTCCACGACCTGGAGAAATTCATGGCTAAGGAAGAGCTGATCCAGTTCGAAGGACTGGTCACCGAAATCCTCCCCGACGCGCGCTACCGCGTGCAGCTCGACGCCGGGCACGAGATCGTCGCCTACACCGCCGGCAAGATGAAGAAGAACCGCATCAAGACGCTGGCGGGTGACCGCGTGACCGTGGAAATGTCGCCCTACGACCTCGAGAAGGGCCGGCTGATTTTCCGCCACAAGGACGAACGTCCGAGTGGCGTGGGCGGGCCTCCCCGTCCCGGACAGCGCGGTGGCCAGTTCCGCCGCCGCTGATCCGCTTCCGGCATCTCGGCTGCGAAAGTAAAATTCTGACCTGTATGCTGATCCGCCGTGTCGATCGCGGCGGATCAAAAAATCGTGCACGTCAGGATTGTTTTGGTGCCTTAATTCCAATAAAATCACTCATCGATTTTCGGCCGGACGACATTGGCATCCACCGGTACAGCCGGTTCAGACACGCTGACGACCCTTCCAGAAACTCGATCTAACCCGCCTGCGAAAGTAGGCTTCGACACTGCACATCTGAGAAGGAACTACCCCGTGAGCATGGGAACCGTGAAGTGGTTTAACGCGACCAAGGGCTTTGGCTTCATCCAGCCCGACGATGGCGGCCAGGACGTCTTCGTACACATCAGCGCCGTCGAGCGCGCCGGTCTCGGCACGCTGCGTGAAGGTCAGAAGGTCTCTTACGAGATCGTGGCCGACCGTCGTTCCGGCAAGTCGGCAGCGGACAACCTCCGCGCCGCCGGTTGAGCCCAAGGGCCTTTGGCCCGGACGGCTCTAGCGAGCAAGCAAAAGGAAAAGGCCGTGCGCAACGCACGGCCTTTTTTCATGTCCGAAAGAGCGGATGGACTCAGCAGGTCGTACCGGCCGCATCCGCGCTGTCGTAGACGCAACTGGACAACGCGTCGCTCTTGCCAGTTCGTCTTGCGAGCTCGTCTTGCTAGTTCGTTTTGGCGGCCGCGCCGGCGTTGCCGCTGGCGTTGTTGCTCAACGAACCGGCCTGGCTCATCGTGTTGTTGAAATAGTTGTCGCTGTCGCCGAGCGTCACGCGGCGCTGACACAGCGGCATGCAGCTGTAGGACTCGCGCTCTACCCCGCGATAGACGGTGACGAGCCGGTCGCTCGGACCTTCGACCTGGATCTGACGGTCGACCAGGATCTCACCGCCCCGGTCGAGCGCGATGAAATTGGTGGCACCGTAGCCCTTCCCGGTCACGACGATCATGCCGCCGGGCTGGAGCGTGACGTCGGCGATCAGGGGATTGCCGACCACGATGGTCGCCACCTTGCCGGGCAGCCGGACCAGCTTGGCCTGGTCGACATTGACGGCGATGGTGTCGGCGGTCGCCTCGGCAAGGCTGGCGGCCGGCGATGCCAGCACCGCAGCCGCAACCAGAAGACAAACGCGCGCATGACGGCGCAGCAACTCTTTACGCATACTCTTACCCCCGGGACGTCACAAACCGGCAGAAGCGATTCGATACACAGCGGAGCCGGTGCCCGACCCGGCTAACCTGCCCTTAATTCGTGAACGTTCCGCAAACTCGCCGACTATTGTTTGAACGGACTGGCGCTTTGCTGCCTCAGAAGATCCCTTACTGGCGGAACGGATAGGCGAGCTGGCCCCCGATCTCCTTCGGCATGGTCGCTTCGTCCTTGCCGTAGTCCTGCGGCAGTTTCCCCTCCGGCATGCGGAAGGTGCCGAACAGCACGTCCCAGATCGGAAACGTCCCGGCAAAATTGGTGTCACCGCCCTCTTCGAGCCCGGTGTGGTGCCAGCGGTGGAACACCGGCGTCGCCAGCACATATTTGAACGGCCCGAAGGTCCAGTTCAGGTTGGCGTGCACGAAGGCCGAATGGAAGGTGGTGAACGGACCGAGCCAGATCATGACGTTCGGGGAGATGCCGGCCATCAGCAGCACGACGTCGACGCCGATCGTCCCGAGCATGAGATTGACGGGATGGAAGCGGGCCGCGGAAATCCACCCGATCTCCTCCGACGAATGATGGATGGCGTGGTACTTCCAGAATCCGCCGTCGTGGAACAGCCGGTGCAGCCAGTACAACATGAAGTCAGACAGCACCAGGAACAGTATGGCCTGTACCCACAGCGGCAACTGCGCCAGCGGGCCATGGCCGTTGTCGTAGAAGGCGATCAGGTCGTCGGCATCGTGGATGTTGAAGACGGCACCGGCACCGACGATCAGGAGTCCGATCCGCATGGTGCGGGCGAACACCGGAACGAAGAACCAGTAGCAGATGTCGGTGAGGATCTCGCGCTTGCGCCACCACGGCGCGCCGGGATTGCAGGCCCAGAAATGCTCGAGCACGGTGAAGACCGCCGCGAGCACGAAGGTGACGGGGACCATCTTCTGGATGGTCTCGCCGAGCATCAAGGCGACTTGCATGGGCAGGCTCGACATCGTCGCCTCTCTTCCAAACTTCTGATCCCGCTTAGGCCTACTCCCCGAAATTTAAGGGAGGGTGAAGTCCACGGCGCGCTTGGGGCGCATTTGGAACAGGAAGAATTTCGATTGCGTCCTTAAGGCCAAATTCACTCTGGGCAAAAGCATCGGGCTGGAAGCGGGTTTGCCCGATCGAATTAACTCTACCGAAAGAGCTCGGATCTCATGTTTATCGCGTCAAGCACAGCGCCGAACGAGGCGATCACACCCCAGACGGAGTTTAGTTCATGAAGAACCTGATTGCGCGTTTCGCGAAGGATGAATCCGGCGCCACCGCCATCGAATACGGCCTGATTGCCGCCGGCATCGCACTGGCCATCATCACCGTCGTCAACAACCTCGGCAGCTCGCTGAACACCAAGTTCGGCTCGATCAGCTCCTCGCTGAAGTAAGCGACCGACCAACGACGGCAAAAGCCCCGGACCTCCGGGGCCTTTGTTTTTCTGAACGCGGCGAGTTCCAGTGGCGTTACGCGAGTACAGAACCGAAGCCGCGGTTGCGGCGAGCGAGGCGGAGGCGGCCGAGACCTCTTCGCCGGCGTACTGGGTTTGCCTTGCGCTGCTGCTTGCGACGGCCGTCCTCGCCGCGCGCATTGCCAGCATCTGGTGAGTGCGCCTCCGGCAGGCTCCTGCTCGCAGCGCCGCTGCCGCCGTTGTCGGTTTGTTTAGCACTGCCGGCTAGCATGCGGCGACACCCCCGATCCCGCGATGAACCCAAGCTCAAGACGCCGCCCATGATCCTCGACCTTGCGCGCCTTCTGCTCTTCCCGGCCCTGATGGCCTTCGCCGCCGCGAGCGATCTCTTCACGATGACCATCTCAAACCGCGTGTCGCTGGCGCTGATCGCAGGCTTCTTCGTGCTCGCGTTCGCCGGTGGCATGGCACCTTACGAGATGCTGAGCCATGTCGGCGCCGGCGCACTGCTTCTCGTCGTGGCCTTCGGCTGCTTTGCGATGGGCTGGATGGGCGGCGGCGACGCCAAGGTCGCGGCTTCGGTCGCGCTCTGGTTCGGCTTCGCGCAATTGATGGATTTCCTGCTCTACGCTTCGCTGTTCGGCGGAGCCCTGACGCTGCTCCTGCTCCAGTTCCGGCAATGGCCATTGCCTTACGGGCTGGCGGGCCAGGCCTGGCTGGCACGGCTGCACGACAAGGAGAGCGGCATTCCTTACGGCATCGCGCTCACGCTCGGCGCGCTGATGGTCTATCCGGAGACCGAATGGGTGAAGGCGATCGACCTCGCTCACCTCGCACTGCGCTGAACGCATCGGGTAAGCCGGCGTTAAGCCGATTTAGATACGCCTCATTAACCATGCTTTGACGAATAGCTGGTCAACTGCCGATTACGGCGGCGGCTGCGTCGCGGCGTTTTGTGGAAAGTGAAGCGTATGAATAGGGCACGCATTGTCGTCCTGACGGTCGCCATCTGCGCCGGCGGTGTCGCCGCGTACCTGGCGAGCGGCTCGGACTCTGCGCCGCCACCGGCGGCTCCGGTCGCACAGCTTCCGACCGTCGACGTCCTGGTCGCCAAGAACGACATCGGCCTCGGCCAGACCGTGAAGCCGGAAGACGTGCAATGGCAGACCTGGCCGGCCGCGACCGCGAGCTCCACCTTCATCCGCCGCAACGAGCGCCCCGAGGGCGCAACCCAGGTCATCGGCTCGATCGCCCGCGCGCCCTTCATCCAGGGTGAGCCGATCCGCGACCAGAAGCTGGTCAGGGCCGAGGGCTCCGGCTTCATGGCGGCGATCCTGCCGACCGGCATGCGCGCGATCTCGACCGAGATCTCGCCGGAGACCGGCGCGGGCGGCTTCATCCTGCCCAACGACCGCGTCGACGTGCTTCTGACGCGCCGCCTCAAGAACGCCGACCAGGGCGCCGGCGCCCAGGACATCGTCACGTCCGAGATCATCCTGGCCAACGTCCGCGTGCTGGCCATCGACCAGGCGCCGAAGGAAAAGGACGGCCAGAACGCCGTGGTAGGCAAGACCGTCACGCTCGAGCTCAATCCCGCGCAGACGGCGACGCTCTCCGCGGCCCGGCAGAGCGGCACGCTGTCGCTCGCGCTGCGCAGCATCGCCGACGTCAAGATGAGCGAGATCACGCTCGATGATTCCGCGAAGCGCGATGGCGTTTCGATCATTCGCTACGGCATCCCAAGCGCGACGGCGAAGGCACGATGAGGACTGTCGATATGAAATGCAGGGCAGATTTGGCGACGATGCGAGCCTCAATGGTCCGCGCCCTGTCGTTTTCGGCCGCCTTCGCGCTGACGCTCAACCCGGTGCTCACCCCGGCGATCGCCGCCGACTACCGCCCCGTGGCGCAGGTCGCGGCCGACGGCCAGATGAACGCGCGCTTCCTCTCGCTCGGCGTCGGCAAGTCGATCGTGATCGACCTGCCGCGCGACATCAAGGACGTGCTCGTCGCCGATCCCAAGATCGCCAATGCGGTGGTCCGCTCGTCGCAGCGGGCCTACATCATCGGCGCCTCGGTCGGCCAGACCAACATCGTGTTCTTCGATTCCGCCGGCCAGCAGATCGCGGCCTATGACATCGCGGTCAAGCGCGACCTCAACGGCCTGCGCGCCGCGCTCAAGCAGGTCCTGCCCAATTCCGACATCCAGATCGACGGCCTCGGCGACGGTGTCGTCCTGACCGGCTCGGCGGCGAACCCGCTGGAAGCGCAGCAGGCCAATGATCTCGCCGCGCGCCTCGCCGGCGGCGCCGAAAAGGTGGTGAACTCGATCGTGGTCCGCGGCCGCGACCAGGTCATGCTGAAGGTGACCGTCGCCGAAGTCGCGCGCACCATCATCAAGCAGCTTGGCATCGATCTCACCGCGAACCTGAACTACGGCACCTCGGTGGTGAGCTTCACCAACTCCAACCCCTTCACGGCTCTTGGCAAGAACCTGGTGGACGGCAACGCCCTGACCACGAAGTTCGGCGCGACGCCGTCGGTGCAGGCGACCCTGCGCGCGATGGAGAGCGCCGGCGTGATCCGGACGCTGGCCGAGCCGAACCTGACCGCGATCTCCGGTGAGTCCGCGACCTTCATCGCCGGCGGCGAATTCCCGGTACCGGCGGGCTATGCGTGCGATCCCACCACGCATGTCTGTACCACCCAGATCAGCTTCAAGAAGTTCGGTATCTCGCTCAACTTCACCCCCATCGTGCTAAGCGAGGGCAAGATCAGCCTGCGCGTGATGACCGAGGTCTCGGAACTGTCGAACGAAAATTCGATCACGCTGTCGCAGGCCGTGACCTCAAACTCGGTGAACTCGCTGACGGTGCCCTCGATCAAGACCCGCCGCGCCGAAACCTCGCTCGAAATTCCCTCCGGCGGCGCGATGGCCATGGCCGGCCTGATCCAGCAGCAGACCAAGCAGGCGGTCAGCGGGTTGCCGGGACTGATGCAGCTCCCGATCCTCGGCACGCTGTTCCGCAGCCGTGACTTCGTCAACAACGCGACCGAGCTGGTGGTGATCGTGACACCTTATGTCGTTCGCGCCGCGTCGCCAAAGGACCTGTCGCGGCCGGATGACGGCTTCGCCGCGCCTGCAGACCCGCAGGCCGAGCTGCTCGGCAATATCAACCGCATCTACGGCGTGCCCGGCCGGACCGAACCGGCCAAGAACTACCGCGGCACCTACGGCTTCATTACCGACTGAGGCGGAACGGGGATTTCACGATGATCACAGCACCACCCCAGATTCGCAAACGCGCCATCCGTTTCGGTGGCGCGCTCGTTGGCATGGCGCTCGCCCTCGGCGGCTGCCAGCACAACGAAGCGGTCACGGCCTCCATCCCCGACGATTACAAGCAGCGCCATCCGATCGCGATCGAGGAGCAGAACCGCTCGATCGTCGTCTTCGTCGGCCATGCCCGCGGCGGATTGACCGCCGCCCAGCGCGCCGATGTGATGGGCGTCGCCTCGGCCTGGCTGCACGAAGGTACCGGCGCCATCCGCATCGACGTGCCGTCCGGCACGCCCAACGCGCGTCCGGTCGCGGACACGATGCGCGAGATCCAGGCGATGCTGGCGGGCGCGGGCGTTCCGCCGCGCGGCGTCAACATTCGCCCCTACCAGCCGGAAGACAGGCGCTTCCTGCCGCCGATCCGGCTCACCTATTCCAAGATCGCCGCGGTCGCCGGTCCCTGTGGCCTGTGGCCGGACGACATCGGCCCCTCGATGAAGAACAAGAGCTGGTTCGAGAACAAGGACTATTACAATTACGGCTGCGCCTATCAGCGCAACATGGCGGCGATGATCGACAATCCGTCGGACCTCGAGCAGCCGCGGCCTGAAACGCCGTCCTATACGGCGCGTCGCACCACGGCCTTCGAGAAGTATCGCAAGGGAACGACGACGGCGACCACCTATCCTGAGGCCGAAAAGGCCAAACTCAGCGACACCGGCAAATGATCAGCTACGCTCGCCAGACTCAACAAGAGCAGTCCGAGGCGCCGACGCCGGTCGAGGAGCATATTGCTCCCTCACCGCGCGTGTCGGTCCAGGCTTTCTGCGAGACCGTCGAGACCGCTGCCGCGGTGCAGTCGGCCGGCGAAGACCGTCGTCTCGGCAAGGCCCATCTGAAGATCCAGATGGGCGGCATGGCGGCCGCGATCGAAGCCTACCGCTCGGCGCCGACGCCGAACGTGATCGTGCTCGAGAGCGACGGCCGCAACGATCTTCTGACCGGCCTCGACCATCTCGCCACGGTCTGCGACGCCGGCACCCGCGTGGTCGTGATCGGCCGCATCAACGACGTCACGCTCTACCGCGAGCTAGTGCGCCGCGGCGTCAGCGACTACGTGCTCGCGCCGGTCGGCGCGATCGACGTCGTGCGCTCGATCTGCAACCTGTTCTCGGCGCCCGAAGCCAAGGCGGTCGGCCGCATCATTGCCGTGGTCGGCGCCAAGGGCGGCGTCGGCGCGTCCACCATCTCCCACAACGTCGCCTGGGCGATCGCGCGCGACCTCGCAATGGACTCGGTCGTCGCCGATCTCGACCTCGCCTTCGGCACCGCCGGGCTCGACTACAACCAGGACCCGCCGCAAGGTATTGCGGATGCCGTGTTCTCGCCGGATCGCGTCGACACCGCCTTCATCGACCGCCTGCTGTCGAAATGCACCGACCATCTCAGCCTGCTGGCGGCGCCGGCGACGCTCGACCGGGTCTATGATTTCGGCACCGACGCCTTCGATGCCGTGTTCGACACGCTGCGCTCCACCATGCCGTGCATCGTGCTCGACGTTCCGCATCAATGGTCGGGCTGGACCAAGCGCGCCCTGATCGGGGCGGACGACATCCTGATTGTGGCAGCGCCTGATCTCGCCAATCTGCGCAACACCAAGAACCTGTTCGATCTGCTGAAGGCCTCGCGGCCCAACGATCGGCCTCCGCTCTACTGCCTGAACCAGGTCGGCGTCCCGAAACGGCCCGAAATTGCCGCCGCCGAGTTCGCCAAGGCGATCGAGAGCCAGCCGGTCGTCTCGATCCCGTTCGAACCGCAGATCTTCGGCTCGGCCGCCAACAACGGCCAGATGATCGCGGAGATCTCCGCCAACCACAAGTCGATCGAAATGTTCCTTCAAATCGCCCAGCGCCTGACCGGCCGCAGCGAGACGAAGAAGCAAAAGTCTTCCTTGCTTTCACCCCTGATTGACAAGTTGCGGGGAAAATAAGCCGCCGCATGGAGTTGTTAAGTGTTCGGTAAGCGTAGCGGAACAGACACCGATACTCGGGCTCCCAAGCCCGGCGCCGTGTCGCCAGAGCCTGCCCAGGCTCCGGCGCCCGCGGTGTCGCGCGCGCCGCCCCCGCCGGCCGTCGCCTCGCCGCCGCTTGCCCCCGCGCGGCCGGCGCCGGCCATGGAATCCCGCCGCTCGGACAATTACTACGAGGTCAAGGCAACGATCTTCGGTGCGCTGATCGAGGCCATCGACCTCGCCCAGCTCGCCAAGCTCGACTCCGAGTCCGCGCGCGAGGAAATCCGCGACATCGTCAACGAGATCATCGCGATCAAGAACATCGTGATGTCGATCGCCGAGCAGGAAGAGCTGCTCGACGATATCTGCAACGACGTTCTCGGCTACGGCCCGCTGGAGCCTCTGCTGTCGCGCGACGACATCGCCGACATCATGGTCAACGGCGCCGACACCGTCTACATCGAGGTCGCCGGCAAGATCCAGCGCACCGGTATCCGCTTCCGCGACAACCAGCAGCTCCTCAACATCTGCCAGCGCATCGTCAGCCAGGTCGGCCGGCGCGTCGACGAATCCTCGCCGATCTGCGACGCGCGCCTCGCCGACGGCTCCCGCGTCAACGCCATCGTGCCGCCGCTGTCGATCGACGGGCCCACGCTCACCATTCGAAAATTCAGGAAGGACAAGCTGACGCTGGATCAGCTGGTCAGGTTCGGCGCGATCTCGCCGGAGGGCGCGGAAATCCTCCAGATCATCGGCCGCGTCCGCTGCAACGTGCTGATCTCCGGCGGCACCGGCTCCGGCAAGACCACGCTGCTCAACTGCCTGACCAACTACATCGAGCACGACGAGCGCATCATCACCTGCGAGGACGCGGCCGAGCTCCAGCTCCAGCAGCCGCACGTGGTGCGACTCGAAACCCGTCCGCCCAACATCGAGGGCGAAGGCCAGGTCACCATGCGCGAATTGGTGCGCAACTGCCTGCGTATGCGCCCCGAACGCATCATCGTCGGCGAAGTCCGCGGACCCGAGGCGTTCGACCTGCTCCAGGCCATGAACACCGGTCATGACGGCTCGATGGGCACGCTCCACGCCAACAATCCGCGCGAAGCACTGTCGCGCTGCGAATCCATGATCACGATGGGCGGCTTCTCACTGCCCTCGCGCACCATCCGCGAGATGATCTGCGCTTCGATCGACGTCATCGTCCAGGCCGCGCGCCTGCGCGACGGCTCGCGCCGCATCACGCACATCACCGAGGTGATGGGCATGGAAGGCGACACCATCATCACCCAGGACATCTTCCTCTACGACATGGTCGGCGAGGACGCCAACGGCAAGATCATCGGCCGGCACCGCTCGACCGGCATCGGCCGCCCGAAATTCTGGGAGCGTGCGCGCTATTACGGCGACGAGAAGCGCCTTGCCGCCGCGCTCGATGCGGCGGAAGTCGCGCCGAAGACATGAGCAGATCGGCGCAGCCATGAACATGCAGGTCCTTGCCCTCGCCTTCCTAGCCACCGCCGCCGTCGGCGGCATCGCCTGGGTGTTCCTTTATCCGCTCCTGTCCGGAGAACGGAAGGCGGAAAGCCGCCGTGCCTCGATCGCGCGCGCCGATGCGCCCGCGGCCAAGCAGACCGAAAAGAGCCAGCGGTCGCGCCGCGAGCAGGTCGAGACGTCGCTCAAGGATCTCGAGGCGCGGCGCCAGCAGGAGAAGAGCGTTCCGCTCGGTGTTCGCCTGTCGCAGGCAGGGCTCGACTGGACGCCACAGAAATTCTGGATCGTGTCCGCCGTCGTGGCGGGAGTGCTGTTCGCGGCCGCCATGTTCGTTGGCGGCGGCCTGCTTGGCGCCGCCGGTCTTGCTTTTGCCGGCGGCTTCGGCCTGCCGCGCTGGGCGCTGGGCTTCCTGAAGAAGCGACGCGAAAACAAATTCCTGGCGGCGCTGCCCGATGCGGTCGACGTGATCGTTCGCGGCATCAAGGCGGGCCTGCCACTGTTCGAATCGATCAAGGTCGTCGCCGCCGACTCGCCTGAGCCGCTGCGCAGCGAGTTCCTGGCCATCATCGAGACGCAGGCGATCGGTATGCCGCTCGGCGAGGCCTGCTCGCGTCTCTACGAGCGCATGCCGCTGCCGGAAGCCAACTTCTTCGGCATCGTCATCTCGATCCAGCAAAAATCCGGCGGCAACCTCTCCGAAGCGCTCGGCAACCTCTCCAAGGTGCTGCGCGACCGCAAGAAGATGAAGGAAAAGATCCAGGCGATGTCGATGGAGGCCAAGGCCTCGGCCGGCATCATCGGTTCGCTGCCGCCGATCGTGATGTTCCTCGTCTATCTCACGACTCCGCACTACATCTCGCTGCTTTGGACCCATCCGACCGGCCAGCTCATGCTGGTCGGCTGCGTCGTCTGGATGTCGATTGGCATCATGGTGATGAAGAAGATGATCAATTTCGATTTCTAACGGTGCCGTATGGTCGAATTCCTCGTTTCGAAACTGCATGATGTCCGCTTCATGACCATGCTGCTGGCGGCCATCGCCGCCAGCGCCACCGTCTATACGCTGGTGATGCCGCTTTTCGCCGGCGAAGGCCTCGCCAAGCGCATGAAGGCGGTGGCGAGTGAGCGCGAGCGCATCCGCCAGCGCGAGCGCGAGCGCCTCAACAAGAGCGAGAAGGTCTCGCTGCGCCAAACGCCGAAGCAGGTCGTCTCCCGGGTCGTCGAGGACTTCAACCTCACCAAATGGCTCGCGCAGGAAGCCGCGCGCGACAAGCTCATCATGGCGGGCTATCGCGGCCAGGCGCCCTACATCACCTTCCTCTTCGCCCGCATGGTGGCTCCGCTCGTGCTGTTCGTCGGCTCGATCATCTACGTGTTCCTGATCGCGCATATGCAGCAGTCGATGCCGATCAAGATCGGCATCTGCATCGGCGCGGCCTATCTCGGCCTTCAGGCGCCCATGCTGTTCCTCAAGAATGCGATCTCCAAGCGCCAGCTATCGATCAAGCGCGCCTTCCCCGATGCGCTCGACCTGCTCCTGATCTGTATCGAATCCGGCATGTCGGTCGAAATGGCGTTCCGGAAGGTCGCTACCGAAATCGTTGGCCAGTCGATCGCGCTGTCCGAGGAGTTCACCCTGACCACGGCCGAGCTGTCCTATTTGCAGGATCGCAAGGTCGCCTATGAGAACCTGGCGCGGCGCACCGGGCTCGAGGGCGTCAAGTCGGTGTGTCTCGCGCTTCAGCAGGCGGAGCGCTACGGCACCCCGCTCGGGCATTCCTTGCGCGTCATGGCGCAGGAAAACCGCGACATGCGCATGAACGAGGCCGAGAAGAAGGCCGCCGCGCTGCCGCCGAAGTTGACGGTGCCGATGATCCTGTTCTTCCTGCCGGTGCTGTTCGTCGTCATTCTCGGACCGACCGGCATCAAGATCAGCGAGCTGCACTGACGTCGAGACGCGGACCGCGCGCGGTCCGCCGGCAGCTTCAGGATTGCAAGATCAGGTTCTGATCAATCGGGCTGGCTGAGCGAGGCGACCGGCGTCCGCTTCGGTGCGCCGCGCGGAGCGTCGCTGCGGCTCAGCATTTCCTTGAGGTAAGCGACATTGGCCGCGGCCTGGTCGGGCGGCAGGTCGGCCTTCACGATCGTCTCGGCTTCGGCGAAACGGCCCTGGAGACCGATGACGAGGCCGAGATTCTGCCGCACCCGGGTACTGGCGCGCGGCGAGGCGTAGGCCTGCCGCAACGCCTCTTCGGCCTTCGGCAGGTCCTTCGACAACATGTAGGACAGGCCGAGATTGGAGAGCACGCCGGGATCGCCTGGTGCGATCCTCAGCGCGCTCGCATAATAGGAACGCGCCTCGTCGTGGCGGCCCATCTGATCGAGCGCGGTGCCCTGCACCGAGAGCAGGCGCCAGTCCGGATTGTCGGGCGAGTGCGCCTTCGACAGCACATCGAAGGCTTGCTGAAAATTGCCGTTGTCGGCGAGCGCGCGGCCATACTGCGCGAGCAGCGCCTTGTTGCCGGGATTGGCGATGGTCGCCTGCTCGAGCACGGCGGCGGCCTGGGCGCGCTGGCCGTTGGCGCGCAAGGCCTGGCCGTAGCCGAGCGCCGCGTCGGCGTCCTTGGGATTGGCACGGTAGCGCTCGCCATAGACGTCGACGGCGCGCGCGGGATCGGCGGGGGCGGCTTCCGTCCGCGGCCCGACAGAGCCTGTGACGTCGGAGAGTTTCGACATGGCCGTGCAGCCGCCGAGGCCCATGGCCACTGCCGCCACCAGCGAAGTGGACGCGAGAAGCCGGGCAAGACTGAACCGTTGACGCATGACGCTTTTGACTCACGAGCCGATTGATCGAGCCGAACGCGCCAGCAATAGACTGTTAACCCTAACGGCGGGTTAACGTCAGCCTGGCTGCCCCTCACGGCGGTGTCTGCGGCGGCGGCTCGCCACCGAGTGCCAGATCGAGACCGAGCACCCTCACCGGCTCGTTCAGGTCGTGCAGCAGCAATTGCAGCCGCCGCCGCGACTGAGCAACATCGACGCCCGCGCTCGGCATCCCGGGCCATTCGCGCCGGAAGTCGTCGCGGTTGACCAGCCGCTTCGCAAGCAGCTCGTCGAGCTGAACATCGTCAATGCCGAGCACATCGGCGCAGTGCTCGATCAGGCGGCGCAGCAGCAACTTCACCGCGGCCAGCGCCCCGGCGTCATCCCTGCGCTCCGATCTCGCGAACTTGCCCTCGATATCGGCCCAGGCCCATGAGGTCACGAGATAGGCGTGGAGCGCGCTCGGCCAGTCCACCTCGCTGTCGGCATAGAAAGCGCGGCGCATCAGGAGCCGGCGAGCCTGTGCGGCGACTTGATCACGCTTCAGCATCGCACATGAGGCGATCTCGATGGCCGACTGGACGGCGGGATCACGCGAAAAATCCCGTCCTGCCGGCAACCTGATGACGCCGTCCGGCAGGTTCGAGTCGAGCAGCCCGAAGGTGCCGTCGTTGCGCGGCCGCGAATAGCGCGTGATCGCGAACTGGTGCTCCGTGCGGCCGGCCTGGGACGATGCGCCAAAATGAATGATGTTGAAGCCGGCATCGTCACCGGCCTGCCCGGTCGAGGACGGACAGGAGAGCACGTAGATCGTACGCCAGAAGGCTTCGCCGCTTTCGCTCCGCGTGGCACGCGGATCCGGAATCGAATAGCGGGTGAGCCCCTCGACATGCCGGTGTCCGTGCAGGACCAGATTGACGTTGAGCGACGTCGCCGCTTCGAGGAACGTTGCGGGCGCCGCGAGATACATCAGCGGTTCGTCGGGGACGCCGAGAAACCGCTTTCCTTCGCCGGTCGCCTGCGGCAGCGGATGATGATGCAACGCCAGTACGCGCACCAGGTTTTCCGCCGGCTCGGCATAGTCGGCGCGCCCCACGGATCCCATGCTGCCCGCGAGCTCGACGCTCAGCCGGGCGGAATCCGCGACAAGCGCGCTGTAGGCGCTCTCGTCGACATGGCCGCTCGCGAGCGTCGAGAGGCTCGCGCGGTTGGAGTCCAGCAGCACCAGATCGAGGCCGGCCTGGCGGTAATAGACGCTCTTCGAGCTCCGCGGCAGATGCAAATAATCATAGACGTCGTGGCGGCCCGCGCGCTGGCTCGGGCGCTTGACGTCGTGATTGCCCGCGACCGCCTGGATGTCGGTGAACAGTCCGGTCTGCCGGAAGGACGCGATGACGGCGAGCGCTTCGTCCAGCGCGCGCGGCGTCGGGTCGTCCACGAGATCACCCGTGATCAGCAGAATGCGATCGGGAACGTCCGCGAAGTCCGCCATCGCCTGGCGGATTGCGGCACCGAGCGCCTCGGTCGTCGCCAGCAGCCGGCCTGACCCGTCCAGATGCAGGTCGGAAATCTGCGCAATAACGAACGCTCTATCCATTTTGCGCCGCTCATTTGCGAATGCTGCGCCGCCCAAACGATGAGAAGAATGCTTTCGACGAACAGGTTTGGCCGGATATCAAGCCGGCCCGCCGCGTTGTTGCGCTCGGCAGAACCGCACGGCACAATCTAAAATATCCATCAATAATGCCACAACCGCGGCGCTAGTAAAGCCCCGCGGCCGCGCGCTCGTGAACGGCAGTTCTCAGCATGGGTACGAGATCCGCCCGGCGATGGTTTCGCTCACCCGATCAATATTCGATGGCAAGCCGCTTGCGGATTTCGTCGATGCGCTTGTCGAGCGCATCGAACCGCGCGTGGACGGAGCGGTCGTGGAGATAGAAGACGTAGCCGCCGGCAAGGAATGCGAAGATCCAGTGATGATGCTCGACATAACCAAAAATCGCCTCGACGACCTGGCCGATGAATGTGACCACGCTCCACACAAATTCCATTGCAGTTTCCTCCCGGCAGGCCTCGTCTTCGGCCGCCGGTCATCTCCTGCACACTTTTCCCAGTCGATCCGGCGGCCGTTGCCGGAACCTAGCATGGGCCCCTTGCGGCGAGTAGCGGGTCGCTGAACGGTGACAGCAAAGCCGATTGCAGCCGCGGCGAAACTCTGCGAAGTCTCGTCCGTTCGCATGACCTGCTTGATCTGACGATCCGGACCCGCCAATGCCTTCTGTCTTCGAGACATCGCCCACCGCCATCCCGATCACCTTCGTCACCAAGTCGAGCTGGGATCAGGTCGCCGAGAAATTGCCGCCGGCGCAGCGCCAGTTTGCCACCGCGAGCGCCTTTGCCGCCAAGCCGGGCGGCTATCTCGCGCTGCCCGCGCCGGACGGCGCGATCGCGCAGGTGCTGTTCGGACTCGAGGACGAGGGCGCGAGATCACGCGACCTGTTCCGGCCGGGCGCCCTGCCCGGCCTGCTGCCGCCGGGCATCTATCGCTTTGCCAATGCGCCGCACGATGCGCGGCTGGCGTCGCTCGCCTTTGCACTCGGCAGCTACCGCTTCGCCCGCTACCGCAAGGCTGACCGCCCCGCCGTCCGCCTGGTACCGCCCGATGGCGTCGACGCCGCCGAGATCAATCGCGTGGCGGATGCCGCGATGCTGGCGCGCGACCTCATCAACACGCCGTCCAACGACATGGGCCCGGAAGAGCTCGCTGCGGCCGCGCAAGCGCTCGCCACGGAATTCGGTGCGAGCTTTGCCTGCACCATCGGCGAGGATCTGAAGACGAATTTTCCACTGATCCATGCCGTCGGCATGGCCTCGGACCGCGCGCCGCGGCTGATCGACATCGGCTGGGGCGATCCTGATCATCCCAAGGTGACGCTGGTCGGCAAAGGCGTCTGCTTCGACACCGGCGGGCTTGACCTCAAGCCGTCGAGCGGCATGCTGATCATGAAGAAGGACATGGGCGGCGCCGCCAACGTGCTGGCGCTCGCGCGCATGGTGATGGATGCGAAGCTCAAGGTCCGCTTGCGCGTGCTGATTCCGGCGGTCGAAAATGCCGTCTCCAGCAATGCCTTCCGGCCGCTCGACATCTTCACGTCGCGCAAGGGCATCACGGTCGAGATCGGCAACACCGACGCGGAGGGCCGGCTCGTGCTCGCCGACGCGCTGGCGCTGGCCGACGAGGAAAAGCCGGACCTTCTGATCGATTTGGGCACGCTGACCGGCGCGGCGCGCGTCGCGCTGGGGCCGGATTTACCGCCCTTTTACACCAATGATGAGACGCTGGCCGCCGACGTCGCGCGGTGCGCGACGACGGAGAACGATCCGTTGTGGCGCATGCCGCTGTGGCCGCCTTACGATGCGTGGCTGGACTCCAAGACCGCTACCATCACCAACGCACCGTCCGGCGGCTTTGCCGGCTCGATCACCTGCGCGCTGTTCCTGCAACGGTTCGTCGAGCAGGCGAAGAGCTGGCTTCATGTGGATATTTACGGCTGGACCCCGTCGGCGAAGCCGGCGCGGCCCGAAGGCGGCGAATGCCAGGCCGCGCGCGCCATCTACACATTGCTGAGCGAGCGCTATGCATGATCCAGGACACGATCCGCGGCTGACACCGGCGCGCGGCGACCTCGCCGCAAAATATCTCGAAGGCCAGGTGCAAGCCGACCGCTTCGTCACGGGCGAGGAATTCGAGGTCTTCGAGGCGATCGCACCCGTGCGCGAGCAGCCGTCGTCGAACGCGATGCTGATGACGGAGGCGCTGCGCGGCGAACGCGTCACGGTCTACGATCGCAACGGCGAAGGCTGGGCCTGGGGCCAGCTTGGTGGCGATGGTTATGTCGGCTGGCTGCCTGATGCAGCGCTGATGAAGCCATCGGCCGCCCCGACCCACAAGGTGAGCGCGCTCCGGACATTCGCCTTCCCCGGTCCCTCGATCAAGCTGCCGCCGGCAGACACACTCGTCATGGGATCGAAGATCGCGGTCGCGCGCGAGGACGGCAGCTTCGCCGTGACGCGCGACGGACAATATCTGCCTAAGGCTCATCTCGCCCCGCTCGATCACCGCGAGCCGGACTTCGTCGCGGCAGCCGAACGCTTCGTCGGCACGCCCTATCTCTGGGGCGGCAAGAGCAGCCTCGGCATCGACTGCTCCGGCCTCGTGCAGGTTTCGCTGACGGCAGCGGGCATCGGCTGCCCGCGCGACAGCGACATGCAGCAGGCAGGGCTCGGCCGCGCGCTGGAGCCGCATGAGCGGAGCAGCTTGCTGCGCGGCGATCTCATTTTCTGGAAGGGCCATGTCGCCATCGTCCGCGATGGCGGCACCATGGTTCACGCCAACGCGCATCACATGGCAACCGTGATCGAGGCGACCGACCCGGCGATCGCGCGGATCAAGGCGGCTGGCAGCGAAATCGTCGCGATCAAGCGGTTGTAGCGCGACTTCGTAGGCTGGGTAGAGCGCAGCGAGACGCATCGTTCTCACCACGCGCCGCGATGCGATGGGTTTCGCTTCGCTCTACCCATCCTACCGAAGATTACGTCGCCACCGACCCGTTCCCCGCCGTCTCCAGCCGGAACGCCGCCGCGAACAGCGCGCGCGTGTAATCCGTCTTCGGGCTCTTGAACAGTTCGGCGGCCTGTCCCTCCTCGACCACCTTGCCGCCGCGCATCACGATGAGATGGCTGGCGAGCGAGGCGACGACGCGCAAATCGTGCGAGATGAACATGTAGGTGAGATCGCGCCTGCGCTGGAGTTCCCGCAAGAGGTCGACCATCTGCGCTTGAATCAGCATGTCGAGTGCGCTGGTCGGCTCGTCCAGCACGACGAAATCCGGCTCCAGCACCACCGCGCGCGCGATGCTGATGCGCTGGCGCTGGCCGCCGGAGAACTCATGCGGATAGCGATAGCGGGTGTCCGCCTTCAACCCGACGTCCTCGAGTGCCTTGACGACGCGCTCCTCACGCTCCTCGCGCGACAGCTTTGGCTGGTGCACGGTGAGGCCCTCGGCGATGATGTCGGCAACCGACATGCGCGGGCTGAGCGAGCCGAACGGATCCTGGAACACGATCTGCATGTCGCGCCGGAAGGGGCGCATCTCCTTGAAGCGCAGGCCCTGGATATCTTTGCCGAGGAACACGATGCGCCCGTTCGAGGAAATCAGCCGCATCAGGGCGAGCCCGAGCGTGGTCTTGCCCGAGCCGGACTCGCCGACAACGCCGAGCGTCTCGCCCTTGCGTACGGCAATGCTGACGCCGTCGACCGCCTTGATGTGGCCGACCGTCTTGCGCATCAGGCCGCGCTTGATCGGAAACCAGACCTTCAAATCATCGGCGGACATCACCACCGGTGCATTCGGCTGCGGCGGCGCCGGATCGGGCTTCGGCTCCGCCGCGAGCAGGTCGCGCGTATAGGGATGGTTCGGGGTCCTGAAGACCTGCTCGACCGGCCCCTGCTCGACGATCTCACCGCCCTTCATGACACAGACTTGGTCGGCGATGCGGCGCACGATGCCGAGATCGTGGGTGATGAACAGCAGGCTCATGCCGAGCCGTGAGCGAATTTCCGCGAGCAGCGTCAGGATCTGCGCCTGCACGGTGACGTCGAGCGCCGTGGTCGGCTCGTCCGCGATCAAGAGGTCCGGCTCGTTGGCGAGCGCCATCGCGATCATCACGCGCTGGCGCTGACCACCGGAGAGCTGGTGCGGATAGCTGTTGAGCCGCGTTTCAGGCTCGGGAATGCCGACCTGCGTCAGCAGTTCCAGCGTCCGCTTGCGCGCCTCGGCATTGCTGGTCGGATTGTGGAGCTGGATGATCTCGCCAATCTGCGCCTCGATCGTGTGCAACGGATTGAGCGAGGTCATCGGTTCCTGGAAGATGATGGAGATATCGCTGCCGCGAATCTCCCGCATCTGCTGCTCGGACTGGTCGATCAGCTCCCGCCCCTTGAAGCGGATGCTGCCCGAGGGATGCGAGGCATTCGGATAGGGCAGGAGCTTCAGGATCGAGAGCGCGCTGACCGACTTGCCGGAACCGGACTCGCCGACCAGTGCGACGCATTCGCCGCGCTTGATCTGGAACGAGACCTTGTCGACCGCGAGCGTGGTGGCGCCGCCCTGGTGGAAGGCCACCGAGAGGTCGCGGACGGCAAGCAGGGGCTGGTTGATCGCGTCCATCACGCCCTCACTTGAACGTCTTGCGCGGATCGAAGGCGTCGCGCACGGCTTCGCCGATGAAGATCAAGAGCGACAGCATGATCGCGACCGAGAAGAAGCCGGAGAAACCAAGCCAGGGCGCCTGCACGTTGGACTTGCCCTGCGACAGCAGTTCGCCGAGCGACGGCGAGCCGGGCGGCAACCCGAAGCCGAGGAAATCGAGGGCCGTGAGCGTCATGACCGACGAGGAGACGATGAACGGAAGGAACGTCATCGTCGCGACCATCGCGTTCGGCAGCAGATGCTTGAACATGATCACGGCGTTCGACACGCCGAGGGCGCGCGCGGCCTGGATGTACTCGAAATTGCGCCCGCGCAGGAACTCCGCGCGCACGAGCCCGACCAGCGACACCCAGGAAAACAGGAGCAGGATGCCGAGCAGCACGAAGAAGCCAGGCACGAGCACCGACGAGAGGATCAGCAAGAGGTAGAGCGAAGGGATCGCAGTCCATATCTCGATGAAACGCTGGAACAACAGATCGACCCAGCCGCCGAAATAGCCCTGCACCGCGCCGGCCGCGATGCCGACGACGGAGGAGACAATGGTCAGGCACAGGCCGAACAGCACCGAGATACGGAAACCGTAGATCAGGCGCGCAACCACGTCGCGGCCCTGATCGTCGGTGCCGAGCCAGTTGTATTCGAGGTCGCGGCAGCTCTTGAGGCCCTTCTTCTCGACGACAGGCTTGCACTGCGCCTCCGTCAGCATCCAGGTCGGCGGCGACGGCGCCGGCGTCGGCAGGTCGAGATTGTGGGTGTCGTAGGAATAGCGGATCAGCGGCCAGACGATGCTGCCACCCTTGTCCTTGATCAGCTTCTGCAAATAGGGATCGCGGTAGTCGGCCGCCGTCTCGAAGTCGCCACCGAAGGTCGTCTCGGAATAGGTGACGAAGGCCGGCCAGTAGAGATGGCCGTCGTACTTGATCAGGAATGGCCGGTCATTGGCGATCAGCTCGGCAAACAGCGACACCACGAACAGGATCATGAAGATCCAGAACGACCAGTAACCGCGCCGGTTCGCCCTAAAATTCTGCCAGCGCCGCCGGTTGAGCGGAGATGGCACGAACGGCTTGCGTGTGATCGGCACGGCATCGCCGAGCGGCGACTTTGCGGTGGTTTCGATCGGGGTCGGGGCGGTCAGTGTCATCAGACCTCCCGTGCCTCGAAATCGATCCGCGGATCGATCCACATGTAGGTCAGGTCAGAGATGAGGTTGATCACGAGGCCGACAAGCGAAAAGATGAAGAGCGTGCCGAACACCACGGGATAGTCGCGGTTGAGAACGCTCTCGAAACTGAGCAGTCCGAGCCCATCCAGTGAGAAGATGGTCTCGATCAGAAGCGAGCCCGAGAAGAAAGCGTGAATGAAGGTGCTGGGAAAGCCCGCGATCACGATGAGCATCGCGTTGCGGAAGACGTGGCCATAGAGCACCCGATTCTCGCTGCAGCCCTTTGCGCGCGCGGTCATCACGTATTGCTTGCGGATCTCATCCAGAAACGAGTTCTTGGTCAGGAACGTCATGGTGGTGAACGCGCCGAGCCCCATGGCGATCAGCGGCAGCGTCAAATGCCAGAAGTAATCGATGATCTTCCAGTACCAGGGAAATTGCGACCAGCCGTCTGACGTCAGTCCGCGCAATGGGAACCAGTTGAAGAACGAGCCCCCGGCGAACAGGATGATCAGGAGGATCGCGAACAGGAAGCCGGGAATCGCGTAGCCGAGCACGAGCACGCTCGACGTCCAGGTATCGAAGCGCGTTCCGTCCTTGACTGCCTTCCGGATGCCGAGCGGAATCGAGATCAGGTAGGTCAAGAGCGTCAGCCAGATGCCAAGCGAGATCGAGACCGGGAGCTTTTCCTTGATCAGCTGGAGCACGCTGACATCGCGAAAATAGCTGTTGCCGAAATCGAAGCGGGCGAAATTCCACACCATCAGCGCGAAGCGTTCGGGGGCCGGCTTGTCGAAGCCGAATTGCTTCTCCAGCTTCTTGATGAAGTCAGGGTCCAGGCCCTGCGCGCCGCGATATTTCGAATTGATGGCGTCGCCACCAGCGCCCAGCTGACCGGGCGCGCGCTGAGCGAAATCACCGCCGCCCGAGATGCGCGAGCTGCCGCCGGTGTCGGCGCCCGAGAGCTGCGCGATGACGCGCTCGACCGGGCCGCCCGGCGCGAATTGCACGACGACGAAGGAGACGAAGAGGATCCCGAGCAGGGTCGGGATCATCAGGAGGATGCGGCGGGCGATATAGGCGCTCATGATTATTTCGCCTGCTCGAGCTTGGTCGCCTTGGCGGCATCGAACCACCAGTTCTCCGGCGCACCGACGCCTTGCGCATATTTCGCCGGCTTGTCGGGATGGCTGAACTGGTCCCAATAGGCCACGCGATGAAAGTTTGCGTACCACTGAGGCACCCAGTAGCGCCCGGCCCGGAACACGCGATCGAAGGCGCGGCAGGCCGTGGTCAGCTCCGCCCTGGTCTGGGCGGCAATGATCTTCTCGATCAGCGCGTCGATGATCGGATCGGAGATGCCGGCGAGATTGTAGGAGCCTTTGGTCTTGGCCGCCTGGGAGGAGAAGAACGCCCGCATGGCGTCGCCGGGCGTCGCCGACATCGAGAAGCGTTGGATCGTCATGTCGAAATCGAAATCCTCGAGCCGCGCGCGGTACTGCACGGCATCGACCAGGCGAAACGTGGCGTCGATGCCGAGCGTTGCGAGGTTCTTCAGGTACGGCCCGTGATGCGGCTGGATCGACTGCTCGTCGTTCAGGAACTCGATCGTGAAAGGCTCGCCATTGGGCAGCACCCGCTTGCGATCCTTGACGACGTAGCCCGCCTCGTTGAGCAGCTCGCCCGCCTTGCGCAGCAGGCTGCGGTCCTGTCCCGATCCGTCCGACACCGGCGGCACGAAAGGCTGGCCGAACACTTCGTCAGGCACCTTGCCGCGGAAGGGCTCGAGCAGCGCGAGCTCTTCGGGCGAAGGCGGGCCTGATACCATCATGTCGGAGTTCTGGAATGGCGAGTGCGTGCGCGCATAGGCGCCGTACATGATCGACTTGTTGGTCCATTCGAAGTCGAAGGCGTAGGTCAGCGCCTCCCGCACGCGCGGATCCTTGAACTTGTCGCGGCGGATGTTGATGAACCAGCCCTGCGCACCCGACGGGGTCTCGTCCGGCAGCTGCTCGCGCTTGACCCGGCCGTCCTTGATCGCCGGGAAATCATAGCGTGTGGCCCAGATGCGCGAGGTGAGCTCCTCGCGGAACAGATAGTTCTTGCCGGTGAAGCCTTCGAAGGCAACGTCGCGGTCGCGGTAGAATTCGTAGCGCACCGTGTCGAAATTGTAGCTGCCGCGGCAGACCGGCAGGTCGGCGCCCCACCAGTCCTTGACGCGCTCATATTCGACATAGCGGTTCACCTCGAACCTGCCGACCTTGTACGGGCCGGAGCCCAGCGGCGTATCGAGCGTCGATTCATCGAAGGCGCGCGTGGCATAATAGGCCTTCGAGAAGATCGGCAGGCTTGCGACATAGAGCGGCACGTCGCGCGCGCGGTTCGGCGCGAAGGTGACGGCCACGGTGGCGTCGTCCAGCGCCTCGGCCTTCACGAAATCGCGGAGCTGCACGACGATCAGCGGATGGCCCTTCTCCTTCAGCGTGTTGAGCGAGAAGGCGACGTCATGCGCGGTGAGCCGGGAGCCGTCGTGGAAGCGGGCCTCGGGCCGTATCGTGAAGGTGTAGGTCAGCTTGTCCGGCGAGATTCGCACCGATTTCGCCGCAAGCCCGTACATCGCGTCGGGCTCGTCATTGGCCCGCGCCATCAACGGCGCGAAGGTCATGTCCATACCCTGCGCACCTTCGCCCTTCAGGATGTAAGCGTTGAGCGAAGAGAACGTGAAGTAGGACTGGTTGTAGGCCCGCACCGAGGGAATGAGCGAGAACGCGCCGCCCTTCGGCGCGTCGACATTGACGTAGCCGAAATGGTGGAAATCGGCGGCATATTTGAGATCGCCGAAGGCCGAGATGCCGTGCGCCTCGGTCCCCGCTTCGGATGCGCGCGCGCCATGTAGCAGCGGTGCGCCGAGGGACACGCCGACGGCGCTACCGACACCCAAGACCAGCACATGGCGGCGTGACATCTGCGTCATGCGGGGGATGTCCTTCACGACTTCTTTGCGATCCGTGCCGCCTTGTCTGCGTCGTACCACCAGATGAACGGGAAGCCGGACTGACCGTATTTGGGCAATTCCGCCGGTCGGCCGAAGCGATCCCAGCGCGCGGTGCGGATCTTCGAATAGGTCCATTGCGGAACGACGTAGTTATTCCACAGCAGCACGCGGTCGAGCGCTTTGGTTGCCGCGACGAGATCGTCGCGACCCGTGGCGTAGATCAGCCTCTCGATCAGCTTGTCAATCGCCGGATTCTTGATGCCGGCAATATTGCGCGAACCAGCGATGTCGGCCGTCTTGGACGACCAGAACTCGCGCTGCTCGTTGCCCGGCGACTGCGACTCGCCCCATGAGTTGGTGACGACGTCGAAATCCCAGTCCCGAGTCCTGTTCTCGTATTGAGTCGGGTCGACCGTGCGCACGCTGACCGCGATGCCGAGTCGTTCCAGCGACGGCTTGTAGAACAGCGTGACCCGCTCGAAGCTCGGATCCTGATTCAGCAGCTCCAGGGTGAACTGCGCACCGGTCTTGACATCGACCAGCTTGCGGTCGCGCACCTCGTAACCGGCCTCCTTGAACAGGCGCAGCGCCTCGCGAAGATTGTCGCGCACGGCTTCCGGACTGCCGCCGACCGGATTGGTATAGGCCGTCGTGAAGACTTCAGGCGGAACATCGGCGCGAACGGTCTCGAGGATCTCGAGCTCCTTGCCTTGCGGCAACCCGGTCGCCATGAGCTCGTCGATACCGTCGAAATAGCTGCTGACGCGCTTGTACTGACCGTAGAAGATCTGCTTGTTCATCTCCTCGAAGTCGAACGCATAGTTGAGCGCGCGACGGACGCGAGGATCTTTGAATTTGGCGCGGCGCAGGTTCGGCACGAAAGCCTGCATCACACCCGAGCTGCGATTGGCGAACTCCTCGAGGATCACCCGCTTTTCGGTCACGGCCGGGAAGTCGTAGGCTGTCGCCCAGTTCTTCGCACTGTTCTCGGTGCGCCAGTCCACCTGATCGGCCTTGAAAGCCTCGATCGCCACGGTGGCATCGCGGAAATACTCGTAGCGCATCTCGTCGAAATTGTTGCGGCCCACATTGGTGGCGAAATCGCGCCCCCAATAATCCTTGACGCGCTCCAGCGCGATCGACCGTCCCGCCACGAATTCCTTGACCTTGTAGGGACCGGAACCGAGCGGTATTTCGAGCGTGGTCGCGGAGACATCGCGCTTGCGGCCTTGCGCGTCGGTCCCCTCCCACCAATGCTTCGGCAAAACCGTGAGCTGCCCGACGATCTGCGGCAGCTCGCGGTTGCCCGGTGCGTCGAACACGAACTTCACCTCGCGCTCACCGACCTTCTCGGCCTTCACCACATGGCTGTAATAGGCCGAGTACATCGGGTGATGCTTCTTGAAGGCATCCAGCGAGAAGATCACGTCGTCCGCAGTGACCGGCTTGCCGTCATGCCATTTGGCCTGCGGCCGCAAACGATAGGTGACGAAGGAAAAGTCGGCCGGGTGGCTGACGGCCTCGGCCAGCGCGCCGTATTCGGTCGAGACTTCGTCGAGCGAGGTCGTCGTGAGGGATTCGTAGATGAACGCGACGGCACCGGCGACCTGCCCCTTCACTCCCGCCACTACGATATTGAAATTATCGAAAGTGCCGACGGCGATCTGGCGCGCGACACCGCCTTTGGGCGCTTCCGGATTGACGTAATCGAAGCGCTTGAAGTCGGCGGGATATTTGACCTGTCCGAACAGCGACAGCGCGTGGCGCCAGGGCGCCTCACTGGCGGATTGCGCCGCGGCCGTGCCGATGACGGGAAGGCCCCCTACGGAACCGAGGGCGGGGAGCGCTACGGCGGCAGTGCCGGTGAGCAGGAGATCGCGTCGGGTAATGGCCAAATCAACATTCCTGGTCTTGAAGGAGGTTACCCCTTTAAGTGCTCAATATAGGCGAGGTTTCGACGGAATATGTTGCTTTTTCCTCATGTTGGAAGTCCCGGCGGCCTGTCGGATGCGGCCAAACGCCCCGATAAACTCACCGCGAGGCCCGGATAAGCGAACGGCCAGGCTTTTCAGCCTGGCCGCACATTCAAGATCGGTTTTTGACGGCCTTACTTCGACGCCGTCGGGATCGGCTGAGGATGCTCTGACAGCGAATTCAGATAGGCGATGACGTCGGCGCGCTCGGAGTCCTTCGGGATGCCGGCGAAGCCCATCGCGGTGCCCGGGATGAAGCCCTTCGGATTGGCAATGAACTTGTTGAGGTCGTCGAACGACCAGGTGCCGCCCTTGGCCTTCATGGCGGCCGAGAAGTTGAAGCCGTTGCGGCCCTCGCCCCTGGCTTCGCCGACGACGCCATAGAGGTTCGGACCGACGCGATTCGGGCCGCCCTTCTCGAAGGTGTGGCAGGCGCCGCATTTCTTGGCAGCCGAAGCGCCCTTTTCGACGGAAGCGGTCTGGAGCAGCTTTTCGATCGGCTCGGAGGGCGCAGCAGCGGCGCCACCTTCCTTGCCGTGGCCGGCGTCTTCCTTCACGGCAATCTCGAAACCCGGCTTCTCGAGCGGCTTCGGCGTGAACAGCGCCTGGGCGGCGAAGCTCGTCACCAGCAGGATGAGACAGGTGCCCAGCACGGCACCGAGAATCTTATTGAGTTCGAAAGAGTCCATTTCCGGCCAGGCCCCACACCACAGTAAGGAAATAGCGGCCGAGCGGCCGCCAGGACGAGCCTCGGGAGAATCAAACGTTCCTTGTTGTTTCCCCGAGTTTTGCCATTGAGATATCGGTTTGCCCGGGGTCTGGCAACCCGTATAAGCGACCCGGCTTTCAGCCCGTCCCCACCCCATTTCTCGACGCGGAAAACCTCTCGTTTCCAGGCCCTTGACCCGATGATCGATCCCCGCATCCTGGTGCTGATCCCGGCCCGCATGGCCGCCACCCGCCTGCCCGGCAAGCCGCTCGCAGACATCGCGGGCCTGCCGATGATCGTGCATGTGATGCGGCGGGCAGAGGCCGCCGGCATCGGCCGGGTCGCGGTCGCGACCGATACGGACGAGATCGCCTCCGTGGTCACCGCCCATGGCGGCGAAGCCGTGATGACCCGCCCGGAGCACCCCTCTGGCTCGGACCGCATCCACGAGGCGATGCAGAAGCTCGATCCCTCAGGCAAGGCCGAGATCGTGGTCAATCTCCAGGGCGATTTCCCGACCATCACGATCGACAACATCCGCGAGGTGCTGCCGCCGCTGCAAGATCCGGCCGTGGACATCGCGACGCTGGCCTCGCAGATCCACACCCAGGAGGAGGACCTCGCGCCGAGCGTCGTGAAGGCGATCGGAACCTCGCTCGGCGGCCGGCGCATGCGCGCGCTTTATTTCACCCGCGCGACCGCGCCGACCGGCGACGGACCGCGCTACCACCATATCGGCCTCTACGCCTATCGCCGCGCCGCGCTGGAGCGCTACGTCTCACTGCCGCCGTCCCCGCTGGAATTGCAGGAGAAGCTCGAGCAGCTCCGGGCGCTGGAGGCCGGGATGCGGATCGACTTCACCATCGTCGATACCGTGCCCCGCGGGGTCGATACGCCGGCGGACCTCGAGACCGCGCGCAGCATCCTTTCCAAATCCTGAGCCGCTGTTACAAGGCCGATCATGAGCAAGCTGAAAATCGCATTCCAGGGCGAACCTGGGGCAAATTCCCACATCGCCATCGTCGAGGCCTATCCCGACGCCGAGCCGATGCCCTGCGCCACCTTCGAGGACGCGCTGTCGGCGATCTCGTCGGGCGAGGCCGATCTCGGCATGATCCCGATCGAGAATTCGGTCGCGGGGCGCGTCGCCGACATCCATCATCTGCTGCCGGCCTCCGGCCTCTTCATCATCGGCGAATGGTTTCTACCGGTCCGCCATCAGCTGATGGCGGTGAAGGGGACGAAGCTCGAGGACATCAAGAGCGTCGAGAGCCACGTGCATGCGCTCGGCCAGTGCCGGCGCATCATCCGCAAGCTCGGCATCAAGCCGATCGTGCACGCCGACACCGCCGGCAGCGCCCGCGACATCTCCGAGCGCAACGACAAGGCCGTCGCCGCGATCGCCTCGCGGCTTGCGGCAAAGATCTACGGCCTCGACATCCTGGCCGAGGACATCGAGGACGAGGCGCACAACACCACGCGCTTCGTGGTGCTGGCGCGCGAGCCGAAATGGGCGGCGCAGGGCTCGGGGCCGCTGGTCACGACTTTTGTATTTCGTGTGCGCAACTTGCCCGCTGCGCTCTACAAGGCGCTCGGCGGCTTTGCCACCAACGGCGTCAACATGACCAAGCTCGAAAGCTACATGGTCGACGGCAATTTCTTCGCCACACAGTTTTATGCCGACGTCGACGGCCACCCTGAAGACAAGGGACTGGCGTTCGCGATCGAGGAGCTGAAATTCTTCTCGCGCGAATTCCGCATCGTCGGCGTGTATCCGGGACACCCCTTCCGCGCGACGTTCAGCGAAACGCAACAGGATTGATTGCGTGTCCCGGACGCGCGAAGCGCGAGCCGGGATCCAGGGGCGGCGATACCCGGAGCGCGATGGGCCCCGGCTCTGCAGCGCACCGCTTCGCGCTGCGCCGCGTCCGGGGCACGAGAGCTTTACGCGGCCGCTTTCAGTCCGAACGCCTCGGCCAGCAGCGAATACGACTTCTTACGCGCGTCGTGATCGTACACGGCCGTAATCACCATCAACTCGTCCGGTTTGCTCGCATCGATCAACGGCTGCAGCTTCTTCTGCACCGTCGCCGGATTGCCAACGAAGAGGCGTGAACGGTTGCGCGAGATCGAAATGCGCTCGGCGTCCGTATAGGGATAGGCCAGCGCCTCCTCGACACTCGGCAGCGGCAGATATTGCCCGCGGTCGCGGCGCAGGCGGTTGAGATCGAACGAGGTGGCGAGCTTTTCGGCCTCCTCATCCGTGTCGGCCGCGATCACGGCGACCGCGAGGATCGCGCGCGGGCTCGCGCTCCAGGCCGAGGGCTGGAAACGGTTGCGGTAATGCACCATCGCATCGATCGCGTCATGGGACGCGAAGTGATGGGCGAAGGCGAAACCCATGCCGACTTGCGCAGCGAGCTCCGAGGAATAGTCGCTGGAGCCGAGCAGCCAGATCGGCGGCAGCTTGGTGTCGTCGGGCATCGCGACGACGTTGTTGTAGGGGTGCCCTGCGGGAAATTCGCGGGTCTCCCACAGAATCAGTTCGTGCAGCCGCTCCAGGAAGTCGTCGCCCTCGCGGCGGTCGAGACGGCTGCGCAGGGCGTAGGCCGTGGCGCCGTCGGTACCGGGGGCGCGGCCGAGACCGAGATCGATGCGGCCGGGAAACAGCGCCTCCAGCATCTTGAAGCGCTCGGCCACCACGAGCGGGGCGTGGTTGGGCAGCATCACCCCGCCGGAGCCGACGCGGATGTGCTTCGTCACCGCCGCGATCTGCCCGATCATCACGTCGGGCGCCGGGCTCGCCACCGAGGCGAGGTTGTGATGCTCGGCGAGCCAGTAGCGGACATAGCCAAGCCCATCGACATGGCGCGCCAGATCGATGCTGTTGCGCAGCGCCGCGGCGGGTCTTGTACCTGTGGTGACGACGGAGAGGTCGAGGACTGAGAGCGGGATCATGGCGCGCTAAGGTAGTGAAGGCCGGCGCGGCGGCAATGGGCAGACTGCGCAGGTCTGGCGTGTGCGGGCCGCGAACCCGCACGGCAGCGCCAGTTGAGGCGATGGGACGAGATTTGTCGCGGCAACACCATCTTCACACTGCCCACACCCCCTATTTGCTCCCGCCCGCCGCCAAAACCGTTGCAATTTGTTGATTTATATAACATTTTGTCATATCCGCGCACTTCCCACTCGCACCCTCATCCGTTCAATATTTCCACCGTTACCGGTGAAAGTGGGCGACTTCCCATCACCGATGGGCTGTCGAGTGCGACCGCTTTGGCTTATCTTGCCCGCATCCAATCGAGACCTGACTGCCGGCCGCCGAAAGCCGGACGAGCCCCTGGAGTGAGTGGTGCCATGACTGATCTGACGACGCCTGCCCGAGCCGAAGGGCAAGACGGGCACCTCCAAAACGGGCACCTCACCTCGAAGCGGCCTGCAATCTCCTTCGAGTTCTTTCCGCCCAAGACGGAAGAGATGGAGCGCAATCTCTGGGAGACCATCAACCGGCTCGCTCCGCTCGACCCGAAATTCGTCTCCGTGACCTATGGGGCCGGCGGCTCGACCCGCGAGCGCACCCATTCGACCATCACCCGCATCCTCAAGGAGACCGCGCTGCTGCCGGCCGCGCATTTGACCTGCGTCGGCGCCTCGCGCGGGGAGATCGACGAGATCGTCGATCGCTATCACGAGGTCGGCGTCCGCCACATCGTCGGCCTGCGCGGCGATCCCGCCGGCGGCATCGGCACGCCCTATTCCAGCCATCCCGACGGCTACCAGAGTTCCGCCGACCTCGTTGCGGGCATCAAGAAGCGGCACGGCGACATCGAAGTGTCCGTATCCGCCTATCCCGAGAAGCACCCTGAAGCGCGCGACTTCGACGCCGACATCGACACGCTGAAGGCCAAGGTCGATGCGGGTGCGACGCGCGCGATCACGCAGGTGTTCTTCGATAACGACCTCTACTTCCGCTACCTCGACCGCGTCCGTGCCCGAGGCATCGACATCCCGATCGTGCCCGGCATCATGCCCATGCACAATTTCAAGCAGGCCCGCAATTTCGTCACCCGCGCCGGCACCTCCGTGCCGGATTGGCTGGCGGAGAAATTCGACGGCCTCGACGACGACGCCGAGACCCGCAAGCTGGTGGCCGCGACCGTTGCCGCCGGCCAGGTGCAGAAGCTGGCGAAGCGCGGCGTCGACACCTTCCATTTCTACACCATGAACCGCGCCGATCTCGTGTTCGCGATCAGCCATTTGCTCGGCATCCGCGCCAAGAGCGCGCAGAAGGCGGCTTAAGATAAAATGACCACTCCCGTTTCTCCCAAGCGAACTGCCCTGCTCAATGCCGCCCGCGAGCGCATCCTCGTGCTCGACGGCGCCATGGGCACGATGATCCAGAACCTCCAGTTCGACGAGGCCGCCTTCCGCGGCGAGCGCTTCAAGGATTTCCATCGCGACCTGCGCGGCAACAACGATCTGTTGATCCTGACCCAGCCGCAGGCGATCGAGGACATCCACGCCGCCTATTTGCGCGCCGGCGCCGACATCGTCGCGACCAACACTTTCTCGACGACCTCGATCGCGCAGGCCGATTACGACCTCACCGACATCGTCTACGAGATGGCGCGCGAAGGCGCCCGCCTCGCCGGCAATGCCGCTCGTCGCATCGAGGCCGAGGACGGCAAGCCGCGCTTCGTTGCGGGGGCCATCGGCCCGACCAACCGCACCGCCTCGATCTCGCCCGACGTTTCCAATCCCGGCTACCGGGCCGTCACGTTCGACGATTTGCGCAAATCCTATGGCGAGCAGATCAACGGCATGCTCGACGGCGGTGTCGATCTGCTGCTGGTCGAGACCATCTTCGACACGCTGAACGCCAAGGCGGCGCTCTATGCGATCGCGGAAATCACCGAAGAGCGCGGCATCGACGTGCCCGTGATGGTGTCGGGCACCATCACCGACAAATCCGGCCGCCTCCTCTCCGGCCAGATGCCGGAAGCGTTCTGGAATTCGGTGCGGCACGCAAAACCCGTCACCATCGGCTTCAACTGCGCGCTCGGCGCGGAAGATCTGCGCGCCCACATCGCCGACATCGGCCGCGTCGCCGACACGCTGGTGTGTGCCTATCCGAACGCCGGCCTGCCCAACGAATTCGGCCAGTACGACGAGACCCCGGAATACATGGCGCGCCTGGTCGGCGAGTTCGCGCGCGACGGTCTGGTCAACATCGTCGGCGGCTGCTGCGGCACCACGCCGGACCATATCGCAGCGATCGCGGCGGCCGTCGCCCCGCACAAGCCGCGCATTGTGCCGGAAATCGAACCTCGCTTAAGGCTCTCCGGCCTCGAGCCGTTCATCCTGACGGACGCCATCCCGTTCGTGAACGTCGGCGAGCGCACCAACGTCACCGGCTCCGCCCGCTTCCGCAAGCTGATCACCGCCGGCGACTACACTGCCGCGCTGCAGGTCGCTCGCGACCAGGTCGAGAACGGCGCGCAGATCATCGACGTCAACATGGACGAGGGGCTTCTGGATTCGGAAGCCGCGATGGTGACCTTCCTCAACCTCGTCGCCGCCGAGCCCGACATCGCCCGCGTCCCCGTGATGGTCGACTCCTCGAAATTCTCGGTGATCGAAGCCGGCCTGAAATGCGTGCAGGGCAAGCCGGTCGTCAACTCGATCTCGATGAAGGAAGGCGAGGAGAAGTTCATTCACGAGGCGAAGATCGCCCGGCGCCATGGCGCAGCCGTGGTGGTGATGGCGTTCGACGAGGTCGGCCAGGCCGATACGTTCGCGCGCAAGACCGAGATCTGCAAGCGCGCCTATGACATCCTGGTGGACCGCGTCGGCTTCCCGCCGGAGGACATCATCTTCGATCCGAACATTTTCGCGATCGCGACCGGCATCGAGGAGCACAACAATTACGGCGTCGACTTCATCGAGGCGACGCGCTGGATCCGCCAGAACCTGCCGCACGCGCATATTTCCGGCGGCGTCTCCAATCTGTCGTTCTCGTTCCGCGGCAACGAGCCGGTGCGCGAAGCCATGCACTCGGTGTTCCTGTATCACGCCATCAAGGCGGGAATGGACATGGGCATCGTCAATGCCGGACAGATGATCGTCTATGACGACATCGATGCCGAGCTGCGCCAGGTGTGCGAGGACGTCATCCTCAATCGCGACCCCGGCGCGTCCGAGCGCCTGCTGGCGCTTGCGGAGAAATTCCGCGGCAACAAGACCCAGACCAAGGAAGCCGATCTCGCCTGGCGCGAATGGCCGGTGGCGAAGCGGCTGTCGCATTCGCTGGTGCATGGGATCACCGAGTTCATCGAAGTGGACACCGAGGAGGCCCGCAAGGCATCCAAGCGTCCGCTCGACGTGATCGAGGGCCCGCTGATGGCCGGCATGAACGTGGTCGGCGACCTCTTCGGCGACGGCAAGATGTTCCTGCCGCAGGTGGTGAAGTCCGCCCGCGTGATGAAGCAGGCGGTGGCGTGGCTGATGCCGTTCATGGAGGAAGAGAAGGCGCGCAACCTCGCCAACGGCATCGGCACCGAAGGTTCATCTTCCGCCGGCAAGATCGTGCTCGCGACCGTCAAGGGCGACGTCCACGACATCGGCAAGAACATCGTCGGCATCGTGCTCCAGTGCAACAATTTCGAGGTCATCGACCTCGGCGTGATGGTGCCGGCAGCCAAGATCGTCGAGACCGTGAAGGCGGAGAAGGCCGACATCGTCGGGCTATCAGGCCTGATCACGCCCTCCCTCGACGAGATGGCGTTCTTCGCCGGCGAATTGCAGCGCGAAGGTTTGAAGCTGCCGCTCTTGATCGGCGGCGCCACCACGAGCCGTGTGCACACGGCGGTCAAGATCGACCCGAGCTATCGCGCCGGTCCCGTCGTCCACGTCAACGACGCCAGCCGCGCCGTCGGCGTCGCCTCCTCGCTGCTCTCGCCGGAGAAGCGCGAGGCTTATGCCGCCGAAGTACGTGCCGAATACGCAAAAATCTCGGACGCGCATCTGCGCGCGCAGGCGGACAAGAAGCGCCTGAAGCTCGCGACCGCGCGCGCCAACCGCGTGCCGGTCGACTTTGCCAAGAACAAGCCGGTGAAGCCGACCTTCTTGGGCATCCGCAGCTTTGACGAATACGATCTCGCCGAGCTCGTGCCCTATATCGACTGGACGCCGTTCTTCCAGACCTGGGAGCTCGCCGGCCGCTTCCCCGCCATCCTCGACGATTCCAAGGTCGGCGAGGTCGCGCGCTCGCTCTATGACGATGCGCGGAAAATGCTCGACCTGATCGTCAGGGAAAAATGGTTCCGGGCGCGCGCCACCGTCGGCTTCTGGCCGGCGAACGCTCAAGGTGACGACATCGTGCTCTATGCCGACGAAAGCCGGACCAAGCAGATCGCGACGCTGCACACGCTGCGCCAGCAGCTCGAGAAGCGCGAGGGCCGGTTCAACGCCGCGCTCGCCGACTTCGTCGCGCCCGCCGGCGTCCCCGACTATGTCGGCGGCTTCGTCGTCACGGCCGGCATCGGCGAGGACGTGGTCGCCGACCGCTTCAAGATGGCCAATGACGACTACTCCTCGATCCTGTGCAAGGCCTTGGCCGATCGTCTCGCCGAGGCCTTTGCGGAACGCATGCACGCCCGCGCGCGCCGCGAGTTCTGGGCCTACGCGCCGGACGAAGCACTCTCCTGCGACGATCTTATCCTCGAGAAGTACCAGGGCATCCGTCCAGCGCCGGGCTATCCCGCGCAGCCCGATCACACCGAGAAGGCGACGCTGTTCGAGCTGCTCGATGCGGAGGCGACTGCCGGCGTGAAGCTGACCGAGAGCTTTGCGATGTGGCCGGGCTCTTCCGTGTCCGGGCTCTATTTCGCGAACCCCGAGAGCTATTATTTCGGCGTCGGCAAGATCGAGCGTGACCAGGTCGAGGACTATGCCGCGCGCAAGGGCATGACGGTGGCCGAGACCGAGCGCTGGCTCGCGCCGGTGCTGAACTACATCCCGTCGCAGCAGACCGACAAGGCCTTCGTGGCAACGCCCGCGAACGACGAGACGTCGAAGGACCTCGCCTCGCATCCGCCCGGCTGCACCTGCGCCGTGCATCTCGTCTGGCAGAAGAAGCGCGCGGGGGCGGGGTAGGCCCGCCTTCGCTTCCCAAGACTAAAAAAGTGAAAAACAACCCCATGCACAGTAGAGGTGGGGTTGAAAGGGTTGAGGAATTTCGGTCTTACCGAAACGACTTGCTCCGTCGGGCAAAACACTGGTAATATTCCATCATCGCCTGCCGTGCCGATGGTTGCCACACGTGCGGTCCCCATCCTCCCCTGGAGGGCGAGGATCGGTTCGCATGCAGCGAAGCGGAATGCGGACCGAGGTGGCGTGACGGTCTCTCCGCGTTGAACACTACCCGTGTTGAGAGGTCTCCCCACCCCGCTCGCGCTTCGCGCGAACGACCCTCTCCAGGGGAGGGTAGAGACCTCGCTCCTTCGGCGGCGCCGGCGGCTGCACGATCTCCCTGGACGGCGCCTGCGCCTCGCAACAACCGACAGTGCGCGACGCAAAGAGCGGCCTGCTCCTTTCTGACACACCACCAGGACGAGTCGCGGTCCGGAATTCGGCTCACCGGCAATTTCGCGCAGGAACCGGGCGGTGTGAACTCGTTCACTTGTCCGCTCAACCTTGATTCGATACTCTATCGGTCTACTACCTTCAAACCGATGGTTTGCTTGGGATCGAGCATATGAACCAGTTCATTGCACTGTTCGTCGCCGCGATCGCCCTTGTCGTGCTGCCTACGATTGCCGCGGCTGACTGTCCGAAAGGCTACGTGCCATGCGGCGAACGAAACCAGTTGTGCTGCCCGCGAAAGTAGCAAGTCGCAAATGGCTTTGGCTTGGTAGCCTCGTCTTTGTCGCGATCGGTCTGGTGATGGTTGCAGCCTGGGTCGGATTCCCGCGAAAGAAACAGACGATTGCGGCCATCCTCTCCGAGACCGGATATTTCGAGGTGGTCCCGCCGAGCACGTTCGGCGGTCCCGGCACCATCAACACGATCGAATATCTGAGCAATGGCCGGCTGGAGCTGCATCCGACCTGCGATGTCGACCCCACGCTGCTGGCCGACAAGATCCGGAAATCACCGACCGTGGACCGGGACCTGAAGCAGTCGCTCGAGAAGAATCTCGACGTGTCCGCACAGGTCAGGGACAAGCTGTCGGCGGTCGCCGGAATGCAGCAAGTCGATTCAATTCACCTCAAGCTCGAGAACGCCAACATTCTCCTGATTTCCGACGAGTCGCTGATATCGACCCGCAATGCATTGCTGAAGGCCGAATGCGAGGACGCGATCGCCCTGAACCTTTCGAGCGGCGGAGTCGTCTGCCAGACGCGGTCCGTGCTGGAAGCCGACGTCGTCTACGAGATCAAATATCACAACACGATTTCGATGGAGGAGCGGGCCAAGCTGACATCCGAGATCGCGGCGAAGCTCGAGCTGGACGCCCACCAGGGATCGGACGACAAGGTGTCCGGCTCTCAATTGTTCTTTGGCATAAGGCTGTCGCCGAATCCGATCGTCCTGAAGTCCGCGGCGGGTGAGATCAAGCCCTGCAACAGGCGATAGGACGCCGCGCTTTCACCCCTTCGGCGGGGCCAGCGGCTGCACGACCTCCTTGAACGGTGCCAGCGCCTCGCAGCGTTCGGCGTGTGCCGACAGCGCCGGATAGCGCGATGGCTCGAACAGAAGCGGATGCGCTTCACGGGTGAAGCGCACGACGCAGGCAACCGCAATGTCGGCGTGGCCGATCCGGCCGGCCAGCCAATACGGCGTCGTCACCCCGGCGCGTTCGGCTTCGAGCACTTTCAGCACGTCGGTGATCTGCGCCTGGCAGCGCTCGACCCACAGCGCAAGCTGCTCCTTCCGCAGCACGCGCTCATAGAGCAGGCTCACCGCCTTGTCGCCGAGACCGGTGGCGAGTGCGCAGATGCGCAAATGCTTTCGCCGCTCGGCGCCGCCGCGCGGCAGCATCGCCTTCTCAGGCCCGACGAGCTCATCGAGATAGTCGAGGATGATCGTACTCTCGATCAGCGCCTCGCCATCGTCGAGCACCAGCGTCGGCACGCGCCGCAGCGGATTATACGGCGCGATCTTGTCGGCATCGCCGAAGGTCGACCATGGCCGGTGCTCAAAGGCGAGCCCGTAAAGCCGCAGCGCGATCGCGACGCGGCGGACGAAGGGGGAGTCGTATTGGCCGATCAGGAACATGGTTCTCGCTCACTAGTCAGGGCCGGGGCTCGAAGCCGGCCATTCATCTTCTTCACAAGGCTATTATCGAACGACACAGCCAGCGAGCGGTGCCCAACGGCAACAGCTACACATTTTCGTCTCGGCACCGCCTCAACTCCAGCTTGCCGAACAAATTGTCGCATGGTTCATTCCGCGGACCCAGAGGGAAGCCAAATGAATCGGCGGGCATTGAGAGCGGCAGCGGTCGGCCTGGCTCTTACGGCGATCGTGCCCGACGTCACGTCAGCAGCCGATCTGCCGATGAAGGCGCCGCCCAAACCTGCCGACTTCAATCCGTTCTGGGCCGAGGCCGACTACCTTGCCTGGAGCGTGACGGGCGACAAGCTGCCGGCGCTGGTGACCACGAGCCCGGTCGGCACGCCGCTGGGAGTTGTCGGCGTGCTCGGCCAACCCACGACGACCGTGCTGTTCGGCAATTCCAGTGTGAACAATGACTGGCGTTCGGGCGGGCGCATCACCGCCGGCTACTGGTTCGATCCGCAGCGCAGCCGCGGCATCGAAGCCTCGTTCTTCGGGCTGGAGAATCTCTCGACCGGATTTGCGACCGACACCAATGCCAATCCGATCCTGGCACGGCCCTTCACCAATGCGCTGACGGGATTTCCCGACGCGCTGATCGCGGGATTTCCGGGGCTGGCCACCGGCAGTGCCAGCGCGAGCGAAACCTCGCGCCTGCTCGGCGCCGGCGCGCTCTATCGCTGGGATCTCGGCGCGTGGAGCGGACAGCGCGTCAGCGCGCTGGTTGGCTATCGCTATCTGCGGTCGACCGACACGCTGACGATCTCCAATACCGCGACCATTCTTGCCTTCGGCACCTTCAGCCCCACCGACAATTTCAAGGCGTCGAGCAATTTCCACGGCCTCGATCTCGGCCTCACCGGCGACTGGCGCAATGGCCCGTGGTCGCTGGAGTGGCGCGGCAAGGTGGCGCTCGGCGCCAATCTCAACAGCGCCGACATTTCGGGCTCGACCGCCTCGACCGTGGCCGGCGTCACCACGACGGCCCCGGGCGGCTTCCTCGCGCTGTCGAGCAATATAGGCCATTACGACCAGACCCGCTTCGCCGTGGTGCCGGAGCTGTCGTTGAAGGCGGGATATCAGGTTGCGCCCGGCTGGCGGCTGATCGCCGGCTACGATGTGATGTACTGGACCGGCGTACAGCGCGCCGGCGGGCTGATCGACACCACCGTCAATCCGAACCTCGCGCCACCGCCGGCCGGCGGCGGGCCGAACCGGCCCGGGCCGGTGCTCAACACGACGAACCTGCTTGCGCAGGGGTTCAGCTTTGGCGTGCGGTATAATTACTGAGGGCGCGTAGCCCGGCATTACTCAATGATCGGCACATGCCTCGCCGCCGTCGGCGATGCCGTTCCATCGAGGCGCGGATCATCGGCCACCTCGATCTGGCGGCGGAACGGGCGGAAGCCGGAGCGCTGATAGAACGCAACGGCGGACGGATGATCAAAGGTGCAGGTGTGCACCCAGACGCGGCGTAGCTCGCGCGACCAGGCAGTCTCCAGCGCGCGGTTCATCAGGAAGCGAGCAGCGCCCGTCCCGATCAATCCGGCGGTGACGCCGAAATAGACCAGCTCGCACTGGCCGGCCTCGCGGAAATCCAGCTCCAGCAGGCCTTCGTCGCGACCGTCCACGACCAGGGCATGGACCTCGACGCCCGGCGCGTGGATAATTGCGGCGAGCTCCCCGTCATTCAGGCGCGCACGCGAGAACCACAGCCACTCCTCGCCGACACGGCGATGGAGGTCGCGATACCAATGAAGCGCGGGCGCGTCGACCTTGCGCAAGGACCACGCGCCTGGAGGATCGTCGCGGCGCGCGGGAGGCACGGTCATCTCCAGATGCGTGACGACCGCGGCGATCTTGCCGGCGGGGATGTCGGAATAGCCGTCGGGGATGATCATGGGGCCTCTCGGAAAGACATGGCGAACAGCTCGCTTGCGGCCCATCTTTCGAGACGCCCGCTTACGGCGGGCCCACAGGATGAGGCCGCGTTTCGCGGCGGGATATCAGACCCTCATGGTGAGGAGCCCGCCTAAGCGGGCGTCCCGAACCATGCAGGCCGCGCTCTTCCGGCACTCTCCAGCCAACAAGTCGCTCATCGCGGCGTCAAAATGATCGCTTCCGCGGTCGCGGCTTCGACGGCCGGGCGGCTGTAGAGCAGCGGAACGTATTGGCCCGTTGCCCAGAGCGGAGCGAGGTCGCGGTAATGGGCGCTGAAGGGATCGCCGGATTGGCCGGGCGTGTTGATGGTGCGGCTCGCATCCCAATTGCCGACGTCGAGCACCATGCGGAACGATGCGCCGGCGAACAGCTGGTAATCGGCGCGGCGGTAGGTGGCCGCGCGCGGCACGTTGGCGGCACCGCCATAGGCGAGCGGGCCGACCGAGAGCTGCGCAGCGGTGGCCTTGTCGGCGAGGGGCATCAAGGCATGGTCGAACTTCGCGACATGCAGCCGGCCCCAGCGCCAGGTCGAGGCATCCGGCCCAAGCTTGCCCGTGACGTCGGCCACTGCGGCGCCGAGGCTGTCGCACAGGATCTGGTCGCGCGCGGCAGCGGGATCGGCGCCGAATGACGCATCCGGGGATTCCAGATAGGCGACCAGCGCCGAAATGCTCGACGCCTCCGGCGCGATCAGATCGGCGGCCTTGGGCGCCGTGGTCTTCAGCAGCACCGGCCCAAGATGATTGGCGATCCAGACCTCGAACACGGCAGCCGCCGCGCTGTCGGCGGCATCGCGCGCGTCCCATGGCTTGAGCAGCTCGAGACCCTTCTTCACATTGGGATCGTCGGAGGTGAGCGGCTGCAATAGTTTGACGAGGCGCCGCCCCAGCATCGCGGTGTCGTCGTTCTGCAAATCCATGGCGTCGGCGAGCGTCACCTTGCTGTTGGCCGCGATCACCTCGGTGATGCGTTGCCAGCGCGCGCTGTCGGACCATTCGAAGCCGACCTTGCGTTCGGCTATCGGGTAATCGGCTGGCAGGTTCATCTGGTTGGCGGTGGCGAGAAAGCCCTGCTTGGGCTGATAGGCCTTTGGCAATTCGTCGAGCGAGAGAAAGCCTTGCCACTCATAGCGGCCGTCGCCGGGCACCGGCATCAGGCCGTCGAAGTTGGCGCGCCGCGGCGTCTTGCCGGCGGCGACCCAACCGATATTGCCGCGGGTGTCGGCATAGACCTGGTTCTCCGACGGCGCGCCCCAGCGGCGCATGGCGGTGAGGAAGCCGTTCCAGTCCTTCGCGGTCATGTAGTCGGACGAGCCGAAATAGGCCGAGGTACCGGGCTCGAACCAGATCGAGCGGACCGCGAAGGCGCGTTTGTTCGCGTCGTCGACGAAGATGACGGGGCCGTGGCGGGTGAATTTCAGCTCGACGTCGCGATCGGCCTCGCCTTTCACCTGCTCTTTCTCGTGCAGGATGCGCATGTCTTCCCAGCCATTGCCGTAGCGGTACTGGTTGGGGTTTTGCGGATTGAGCTCGTAGACGTAAAGGTCTTCCTGGTCGACGTTGAAGATGGTGAGACCAAAAGCGATGGTGCCGTTGTGGCCGATCGAGATGCCGGGCAACGCCGGCTCGCCGGCACCGATCACGGAGAGGCCCGGCGCATTGAGGCCAACGATGTAGCGCAGCGAGGGCACGCTGTGCTCGCGATGCGGATCGTTGGCGAGGATCGGGCGGCCCGTCGCCGTGCGCGAGGCCGCGATCACCCAATTGTTGGAGCCGATGGTGTCGCGCTGCTGGTCGGCCTCGGTGAGGTATTTGTCGGGATCGTGGGCGAGTGCGGCCTGCTTGTCCTTCGGTGCCGCGAAGGCCACCGGGCGCGTCGCGAGATCGTAAGCCGCGAGCACGGCCTTCGGCACGCTGCAGGGGTCGAGACCATCGGGGACTTTCGTGGTCCATGCCGGTTCGAGCTTGACGCGGAAACGATCGGCATCGAGGCCTGCGGCGCAGGCGACCAGCGAGCGCTTGACCTCGGAGGCGACATTGCGCGTCAGACCGTGGCTGCGAATGCGGACGACGTCATCCGCCGTCCACGGATCAGGCATCGTGCCGGCAATCCTGAACTCGATCGGCAGCGGACGTTTTCCTGCGCGCACATCGGCGACACAGGCATTGACGCCGGCGACAAACGCGTCCGCATAGGTCTTCGCCTTGGGACCGTAGGCCGCCCACTCCGCGTTCATGTCGCCGCGATACAGGAACAGCCGCAGCGCCTTGTCCTGTTCGGCATAGGCCGGGCCGAAATCCTTGGCGAGCAAGCCAAGCCCGCGCTTGCGCCAGAGATCGATCTGCCAGAGCCGGTCGCGCGCGGCGTTGAAACCTTGCAGGAAGAACAGGTCGTGCTCGTTGCCGGCATAGATGTGCGGGATGCCCCAGACGTCGACCAGGATCTGGGCGGGGGCATCGAGGCCGGCGACGTCGGTCTTGAGCTGCCGCGCGCTTCCGAGCGGATTCGGCTTGTCGCGCGCGATGGCCGTCGAGGTCAGCAGCGCGGCGCAGATCGCTGCGCCGCAGAGTTTTTGGATGACCCGGTTGAGATCCGTGTTCATTGTCTTCTCCCGTTGTTGTTATTTTAGTCCGTAGCCCGGATGGAGCGAAGCGTAATCCGGGAATCTTACTCGTGGAGATAACCCCGGATTGCGCTTCGCTCCCTCCGGGCCACAAGCCGCCTATCCCTCTCCCTCATCGCTCGCGAGCACGCCCTTCACCGCGCGCGCCCAGCCCGCGAGCTTCCGCTCCCGCGTCGCCTGGCTCATGTTCGGCTTGAAGCGATGCTCGAGGCGCCAATTGTCGGCGAACTTCGTCGGCTCGGGATAGACGCCCGCCTGGAGGCCGGCGAGATAGGCTGCGCCCAACGCCGTGGTCTCCTGGATCACGGGGCGATCGACCGGTGCGTCCAAGAGATCGGCGAGGCGCTGCATGGTCCAGTCGGACGCGGTCATGCCGCCGTCGACGCGCAGCACGACGCTCGCGACTTCCGAGCTCGGCCAGTCCGCGCGCATCGCGGCCCAGAGGTCGAAGGTCTGGTAACACACGCTCTCCAGCGCGGCGTGCGCGAGCTCGGCCGGGCCGGTGTTGCGGGTGAGGCCGAACAGCGCGCCGCGCACGCGCGGATTCCAGTAGGGCGCCCCCATGCCGACGAAGGCCGGGACCAGATAGACGCTCTGCATGGAATCGGACTGATCAGCGAGCGGGCCGGTCTCGGCGGCGTGCTTGATGATGCCGAGGCCGTCGCGCAGCCACTGCACCGCAGAACCCGCGACGAAGATCGAGCCTTCGAGCGCGTAGGTGCGCTTGCCGTCGAGCTGATAGGCGACGGTGGTGAGCAGCTTGTTCTTGGAGACGACCGGCGTGGTGCCGGTGTTGAGCAGGGCAAAACAGCCGGTGCCGTAGGTGGACTTCATCATGCCCGGGCGGAAGCAGGCCTGGCCGATGGTTGCGGCCTGCTGGTCGCCGGCAATGCCTGAGATCGCGATCGCGCCGCCGAACAGGTCCGGCGTGCTGTCGCCGAAGCGGGCGGAGGAATCCTTCACCTCGGGCAGCATCGAGCGCGGCACGCCGATGATCTCCAAGAGCTCGTCGTCCCACTGGCCGGTGTGGATATTGAACAGCAGCGTGCGCGAGGCATTGGTGGCGTCGGTGGCGTGCACCTTGCCGCCGGTGAGGCGCCAGAGCAGATAGCAATCGACGGTGCCGAACATCAGCTCGCCACGCGCGGCGCGCGCCCGCGCACCGGGAACGTGGTCGAGGATCCAGGCGACCTTGGTGCCGGAGAAATAGGGATCGATGATCAGGCCGGTCTTCTGCGAGATCACGGGCTCGCGGCCGTCGGCCTTGAGTTTTGCGCAGATGTCAGCGGTGCGGCGGTCCTGCCAGACGATGGCGCGGTGCACGGCCTGGCCCGTGGCGCGGTCCCACACCACGGTGGTCTCGCGCTGGTTGGTGATGCCAATCGCCGCAATGTCCTTTGCGGTGATGCCGGCCTGCTCGATCGCGTCGCGGCAGACCATCACGGTCGAGGTCCAGATGTCCTCCGGCTCGTGCTCGACCCAGCCCGAGGCCGGAAAATGCTGCGGAAACTCCTGCTGCGCGCGGGCGGCAATCGAGATGTCACTGCGAAAGACGATGGCGCGCGACGAGGTGGTGCCCTGGTCGATGGCGAGGACGAAAGACATGGAAGCTTACCCTGGCGTTTCCCTGAGAGGGGGTCATTGTGTCGCGCCAAAGGGAGCGGATTAGGGCGGGAAGGTCAAGATTGGATGAGCGGACACGGCCGCCTTCCCTTCTCCCCTTGTGGGAGAAGGTGGCGCGCAAAGCGCGCCGGATGAGGGGTATGCTTCGGCGAATTCAGCAGGAAGAGATTCAATCGCTGAGAGAAACCCCTCACCCGTCTCGCCGCTACGCGGCGAGCCACCCTCTCCCACAAGGGGCCTGTTGCGTTATGGGCTCTTGAGGCTGAAGACGTCAGGAGCGAATGCCCTGGTCCCGGCAATTGCCTGCCAAGATCTGTAGTTGTCGCCCTCGGAGGGCGACTCACGCGGCGATCGTGGCCCACCGCCTCATGTTGAAGGCGATCGAGGCGAGCACGACTTGCCCGGTCGCCTTGATCAGACCGACGTAGCGAATGCAGGTCAGCCGCATGCGGCGTTTGAGAGTAGCGAAGGTGGTCTCGACCTGGGCTCGGCGGCGCGCGATGAGGAGGTTGTAGCGTTTGAGCCTGGGCGGCAGTTCCGGGTGATGTCTGTTGGGCCGACGAGCGATRCGGGGTTTCTTGCCCTCCGCCTTCAGCCGGGCCCGTCGGGCATGGGTGTCGTAAGCCGCATCGGCCCACACCGCAGYTTCATCGCCCCGGATCAAAGCGTCCGCAGGTGTCGTATCGTTGACGTTAGCGGGTGTGGTCAGCACCGCGCGGATCAAGCCGGATCCTTCGTCCACACCCACATGGGCCTTGTAACCRAAGGTCGAGCCGCTTTTGCCCTGCCGTTTGGCAAACCGGGCATCAGGRTCGTTTGAGGGGCGATCCTCCTTGGGCGGAGCCGAGACTGCCTGGATCAAGGTCGCATCCAGCATCGTGCCGCGCTTGAGGATGACGCCAGCATTCTCAAGCTGACGATCCAATTCGCCAAACAGCTTCTCCAGCAGGCCTTGTTCAACGAGCTGGTTCCGGAAGCGGTTCAGGACCGTATGGTCGGGCGTCGCATCCTCAAGGCTCAAACCGACGAAGCGCTTGAACGACAACCGGTCGCCCAGCGCTTCCTCGAGTTCGCGCTCCGAAAGACCATACAGCGACTGCAACAGCACAGCACGAAACAGCACCAGCACCGGATAGCCTGGTCGACCGGGGCTCCCTTCATCCCGCAAATGGCCGATCAGCTTCTCGAASCGGTACCACTTGACCAGGCCAGCCAGCCGATCCAGCGCCGCATTGGCGCCRGCSCCCTTCGGCATCAGCGCTTCCACAAAGCTCGGCTGTCCCGTCCGCTTGACCGCCATCGCTACCCTCCAAGGCTTTGCCCTAGGGAATCACAATTGACGAATTACGCAACAGGCCCCTTGTGGGAGAAGGTGGCGCGAAGCGCCGCTACGCGGCGATCCACCCTCTCCCACAGGGGAGAGGGTAAGAAAGCGCCTCATTTCTCCACCGCCCGCCGGACCTGTTCGCCGATCTGCGACAGCACGAGCTGCGCCTGCGGCAGGATCGCGCCCATGGCGTGGAAATTGTGGACCATGCCGTCATGGCAGACGTGCTCGACCGCGACGCCGGCGGCGAGCAGCTTGCGCGCATAGGCATTGCCCTCGTCGCGCATCGGATCGAATTCGGCGGTGTGGATGATCGCGGTCGGCAGGCCTGCAAGCCGCGTCGCGCGCAAGGGGGAGATGCGGGGGTCGGCGGTGTCGATGCCATCAGGCAGATAATCGGCGAGATCGGCTTCGATGGTGGCGCGATCGATCAGATGGCCTTCGGCGAATGCCTCGCGCGAAGGCGAGGTCTCCTCGAAATCCAGCACCGGGCAGATCAGGCATTGCGCGACGATCGAGAGGCCGGCGGTCTGCATCGCTTCCTGGCACACGATCGCCGCGAGCGTGGCGCCGGCGGAATCGCCGCCGACCACCAGACGTTCGGCGTCGATGCCCAGCGACGAAGCTTGCCGCGCGACCCACTCCGCGGCCGCGATCGCATCAATGACGGCAGCAGGAAATTTGTACTCAGGCGCGAGCCGGTAATCGACCGAGACGAGGCGACAGCCGGTTACATGCGCCAGCGCCGCCGCGATGCGGTCATGGGTCGCAATGCTGCCGGCCACGAGCCCGCCGCCATGAAAGAACACAAAGCCCGGCGCGTGGTCGCCGGCTGATGCGGGCGAATAAAGGCGATAGGGCAGCTCTCCGCCGGGACCCGGAAACGTGCCGTCGGCGGTGGTCACATCCGGCGCATCAGTGCGTGCAAACTGCATCAGCTTGGCCAGCGACTGCCGCCGTGCCTCGACGCTCGGCCGGCTCCGCCCCTGCGGGGCGGCCGCAGCCATCATGGTCAACAAACGCCTTGCAAGCGGATCGAGCGGCATGGATCCTTCTCCCTCGTCGGAGAGGGTAACGCACCATATCCCAGCAGGGAATCATTTAGACATTGGGACAATAGTGCCCGGGTATTTCCAAGGGAGGCCGGTCATGGCCGAGATCAAGAAACCGATCGAATATTCGCCGAGCTGGACCTTCTTCGAGGGCAAATGGCACGACGGCAACGTGCCGATCATGGGCCCGCGCACGCATGCGGCCTGGCTCGGCTCGGTCGTTTTCGACGGTGCGCGCGCGTTCGAGGGCGTCGCGCCCGACCTCGACCGTCACGTCGCCCGCGCCAACCAGTCCGCGATCAATTTTGGCCTGAAGCCGGTGGTCGACACCGGCACATGGCTTTCGCTTGCACACGAAGGCATCGCGCGCTTCGGCGCGAAGGCCGAGCTGTACGTCCGCCCGATGTACTGGGCGCAGAACGGTTCGGGCGGTGGCGTGCTGTTCGACCCCGAGACGACCAATTGGTGCCTGTGCATCTACGAGGCGCCGATGCCGAAACCCGTCGGCAACGCCATCACGCTGTCGCCGTTCCGCAGGCCTACGGCCGAATGTGCGCCGGTCGAGGCCAAGGCCGCCTGTCTCTATCCGAACAATTCGCGGGCGCTCGCGGAAGCCGCCGGGCGCGGCTTCCAGAACGCGCTGATGCTCGACATGCTCGGCAATGTCGCGGAGTTCGGCAATTCCAACGTGTTCATGGCCAAGGACGGCGTGGTCTACACGCCGGTCCCGAACGGCACGTTCCTGAACGGCATCACACGCCAGCGCGTCATCAGCCTGCTGCGCGGCGACGGCGTCACCGTGGTCGAGAAGACGCTGCGCTATGCGGACTTCCTCGCTGCCGACGAGATCTTCTCGACCGGCAATTTCGCCAAGGTCGCCCCCGTCATCCGCATCGACGATCGCGAACTGAAGCCGGGCCCGCTCTACACCAAAGCGCGCAAGCTCTATTGGGACTTTGCGCATGCGGTGAAGCTGGCGGCTTGATCCGCGCTTTTCGGCGTCCTAGCCACGTCGCTTAAACCGGCTGAACTGAAACGCCTGGGTCGACTTCCACGGCGTGTGATGCGTCTCGCTCCGCGTCTCGATCAGCTCGAACTCCGGCCCAAGCTCCGCAGCAAGACTCGCGCTGTCGTGCCGCTGCACCGGCAGGCCGCTGCATTTCTCCGGGCCATCAAGCGCAAATGTCGCGATGATGACGTGGCCGCCGGGCGCAATCGCCGACCGCAGGCGCTCGACGTAAGCGGCCCTGTCGCGCGGATCGGTCAGGAAGTGAAATGCCGCGCGATCGTGCCAGACGTCGTAGCTGTGCCCCGGCCGCCATGTCGTGGCGTCGGCAACGATCCAGTCGACTGCTGAAGCGGCGCGGCCGATTCGTCTCTTCGCCGCTTCAAGCGCGTTGGCGGAGAGATCCAGCACGGCGAGGTCGCGGTATCCGTCCTGCAGGAGAGCGTCCACCAGCCGCGAAGCACCGCCGCCGATGTCGATGATGGCGGCGCCATGGTCAGGACAGGCCGAGCGGATCATCTCGAGCGAGATCGCCGGGCTGTCCTGAAACCAGCTTACCTCGGCCTCGCCCTTGGTGGCGTAGACGTTGTCCCAGTGGGTGCTGCGGTCGGACATGGCGGCTCCGGCCTGGCCGGGACGACAGCGCGCAAGTCGCGCCGTTACGAACCGGCGGCCCGCGCGCCCGCCGCAGGTGGACGCGCCGGCGCGAACGAAATCCCTACTCGTCCTTCTTCGACATCCGCTCGAGGCGTTCCTGCATGTCCTTCATCTGCTGACGCAGGTCGTCGATGTTGCTGGTGTCCGTCGGCGCCGCAGCGCTTGCGTCGGCCTCCGGTTCGGGGCTGGTCGCCGGACGGCCCGCGTTGGGGGCAAACGGCTTGAACATCGAGAAGGTCTGCTGGAACAGCTCCATGTTGCGGCGGACCTGTTCTTCCAACGGAGCAAAAGGAGTGCCGGAGAGCGAGTTGGCGATCTGCTTGCGGAACTTCTCCTGCTCCTGGGTCAGCGTCGCGATCGACTGCTCCAGATATTTCGGCACCACCATCTGCATGCTGTCGCCGTAGAAGCGGATGAGCTGGCGCAGGAAGGTGGTCGGCAGCAGGTTCTGGCCGGCCTTGTTCTCCTGCTCGAAGATGATCTGGGCGAGCACGGAGCGGGTGATGTCGTCGCCGGTCTTGGCGTCGTAGACCAGGAAATCCTCTCCGTCCTTGACCATGGCGGCGAGGTCTTCGAGCGTCACGTAGGTGCTCGTTCCGGTGTTATAGAGCCGGCGGTTCGCGTATTTCTTGATGGTGGTGGGTTGGTCTGATTTCGCCATGGGCTCTCACTTGCAAGCGCGGAGAACGGGAACCCGGCGGATAATGCCGCAGGGCGGGAAGAGTACGCAACGCAACAAAATAAGCATTTTCAAAGGGGTCACGCTACCGTTTTGTGCGCCACGGTTAATCGGGCAGCAAAAACGTGCTTGCGAAAGCGCCAAGAACGCTATTTTGAATGCGTTGCGGCATGAATTCGGTCGCCGGCCGATTGACATGCCTCAACGACGTTAACAGGATGCCATTCGAGACTGGCGAGCCGTTTCCCCAGCCCCGCCTGCCCCCTTTCAACACCAGGAGATGCCCATGTCAGACGATGTCGTCATCGTCAGCGCCGCCCGCACCCCGGTCGGAAGCTTCAACGGAGCGTTCGCGACCCTTCCCGCCCATGACCTCGGCGCCATCGCCATCAAGGCCGCGCTGGAGCGTGGTGGCATCGAGCCCGGCCGGGTCTCCGAAGTCATCATGGGGCAGATCCTGACCGCGGCTCAGGGCCAGAACCCGGCCCGCCAGGCCTCGATTGCCGCCGGCATTCCGGTGGAGAGCCCGGCCTGGGGCGTCAACCAGCTTTGCGGCTCGGGCCTGCGCACCGTCGCGCTCGGCTACCAGGCGCTGCTCAACGGCGATTCCGAGATCGTGGTCGCCGGCGGCCAGGAATCCATGAGCATGGCTCCGCACGCCCAGTATCTGCGCGGCGGCGTCAAGATGGGCCCGGTCGAGTTCGTCGACACCATGATCAAGGACGGCCTGTGGGATGCCTTCAACGGCTATCACATGGGGAATACGGCCGAGAACGTCGCGCGCCAGTGGCAGATTACCCGCGCCCAGCAGGACGAGTTCGCGGTCCACTCGCAGCAGAAGGCCGAGGCGGCGCAGAAGGCCGGCAAGTTCAACGACGAGATCGTTCCCGTCACCATCAAGACCCGCAAGGGCGACATCGTCGTCAGCGCCGACGAATATCCGCGTCATGGCGCAACGCTCGACGGGATGGCGAAGCTCAAGCCCGCCTTCGAGAAGGAAGGCACGGTCACCGCGGGTTCGGCCTCCGGCATCAACGACGGCGCCGCTGCCGTTGTGCTGATGACGGCGAAGCAGGCCGCCAAGGAAGGCAAGAAGCCGATCGCGCGCATCGTGTCCTGGGCGCAGGCCGGCGTCGATCCGAAGATCATGGGCTCGGGCCCGATCCCGGCCTCGCGCGCCGCGCTGAAGAAGGCCGGCTGGAGCGTCGGCGATCTCGACCTGATCGAGGCCAACGAGGCCTTCGCGGCGCAGGCCTGCGCCGTCAACAAGGATCTCGGCTGGGACACCTCGAAGGTCAACGTCAACGGCGGTGCGATCGCGATCGGCCATCCGGTCGGCGCTTCCGGCGCACGCGTGCTGGTGACGCTGCTGCACGAGATGCAGAAGCGCGATTCGAAGAAGGGCCTCGCCACGCTGTGCATCGGCGGCGGCATGGGTATCGCGATGTGCCTCGCGCGCGACTGAAGCTGACATCTAACTTACGTGTCACTTGCGCGTGCGCTGCACACATAGATGAGTGCATCGCACGCGACTAAAAAGGCGGCGGTTGCAAATCAAATATTCTTCGCAACAGCGCCAGCCTCGACTAAATACAAACGCCCGGCTCGACGCCGGGCGTTTTGTTCTTGATGTCCGTCAAACCAACCGCATAATCCGCATCTAAAACGATCACTCAGAAACGTCCGCAGAGTCCAAGGGAAGGAATACGATATGGCACGTGTTGCACTGGTGACGGGTGGTACGCGGGGCATCGGAGCTGCGATCAGCAAGGCGCTGAAAGCGGCCGGCTACAAGGTCGCGGCGAGCTATGCCGGCAATGATGCGGCGGCGGAGAAGTTCAAGGCCGAGACCGGCATCGCCGTCTACAAATGGGACGTCAGCAATTTCGATGCCTGCGCCGAAGGCGTGAAGAAGGTCGAGGCCGAGCTCGGCCCCGTCGACGTGCTCGTCAACAACGCCGGCATCACCCGGGACACCGCCTTCCACAAGATGACGCTCGAGCAGTGGAACGCCGTGATCAACACCAATCTTGGGTCGCTGTTCAACATGACGCGCCAGGTCATCGAGGGCATGCGCGCGCGCAAGTTCGGCCGCGTCATCTCGATCTCGTCGATCAACGGCCAGAAGGGGCAATTCGGCCAGGTCAACTATTCCGCAGCAAAGGCCGGCGACATCGGCTTCACCAAGGCGCTCGCGATCGAGAACGCCAAGGGCGGCATTACCGTCAACGCGATCGCACCGGGCTACATCAACACCGAGATGGTGCAGGCGGTGCCGAAGGACGTGCTGGAAAAGAACGTGATCCCGCAGATCCCGGTCAATCGTCTCGGCGAACCCGAGGAGATCGCGCGCGCCGTGGTGTTCCTCGCCGCCGACGAGGCCGGCTTCATCACCGGCTCGACGCTGACCATCAATGGCGGCCAGTATCACGCCTGATAGGGCGTCAAGCCTGTAGATTCAGGCGCGACAAGGCGATAGTGAAGACGAAATGCCCGGCCTCGTGCCGGGCATCATCGTCCTCAGGGCCTTTCGATTGATGACCCCGCGCACAGCCACACTGATCGGATTGACCGCGATCCTGATGTGGTCGCTGCTTTCCGTGATGACGGTGGCGACCGGAAAGATTCCGGCGTTCCAGCTCGCCGCCATGACGTTCGCGATCGGCGGTCTCGTCGGCCTCCTCACCTGGGTCGGCCGCGGCGATGCAGCGAGGAGCTTGCGTCAGCCGCTGGTCGTATGGGTCGTCGGCGTCGGTGGCCTGTTCGGCTATCACGCACTGTATTTCCTGGCGCTGCGCTTTGCGCCGCCGGCCGAAGCCGGTCTCTTGAATTACATGTGGCCGCTCCTGATCGTGCTGTTCTCGTCGTTCCTGCCGGGCGAGCGGCTTGCCGTGCATCACATTATTGGTGCCGTGCTCGGCCTCGTCGGCACCGTGTTGCTGTTCGCCGGGAGCACCTCCGGCTTCGCGCCGGGCCAGCTGCCGGGATTGATCGCGGCGTTCATCGCGGCGTTCGTCTGGGCGACCTATTCGGTGCTGTCGCGGCGATTGAAGGCGGTGCCGACCGATGCGGTCGCGGGCTTCTGCCTTGCCACCGCCGCGCTTGCCGCGCTGATGCATGGTCTGCTTGAAACCACGGTGTGGCCGGAGACGACGCTGCAATGGCTCTCCGTGGCCGCGCTCGGCATCGGCCCCGTCGGCGCCGCGTTCTACGCCTGGGACATCGGCATGAAGCGCGGCGACATCCGCGTGCTCGGCGCCGCATCCTATGCGACGCCGCTGCTCTCGACCGGATTCCTCATCGCCGCCGGTTTTGCAAAAGCCAGCGCCAACATCGCCATCGCCGCGATCCTGATCGCCGGCGGCGGCCTGATCGCGGCGAAGGATATGGTGCTGCGGAAGCGGTGACCGTCGTTCTCGGGTTCGCCGCCATGCGGCGCCCCGGAATGACAGTGCGCCTTACGGCTCCCAGCCCTTCGGCGCGAGCTCGAATTTCGCGAACTCGAATGCGGGCGCCACGGTGCAGCCGACCAGCGTCCACTCTCCGATGCTCTCCGCCATCTGCCAGGCATTCGCCGGCACGATTCCCTGCGGCCGTTCGCCGCTCACAAGGTCCGCGCCGAGCCGCACCTCGTGTTGCGAGCAGCCTTCATGCGCGATGCGCAGCGTCAGCGGGCTGCCGGCGTAGTAGTGCCAGATCTCCACGGCGTCGATGCGATGCCAATGCGAACGTTCGCCGCGCGCGAGCAGGAAATAAATGAGGGTCGAGCGCGACCGGCCGTTGGTATCAGTGGTCTGGTCGCGAAACGTCTCGCGGTAGTGGCCGCCTTCGGGATGCGGGCGGAGTTCGAGGCGTGCGATGATCTCGGCTGCGGTCGGCATCGATCCCCGTCAGGATTTGCTCTTCAGGACTTGTTCTTGCGCTCGCGCAGTTCACCGAACACCGCGGCGGCGTCCGCGCCCTTCATGTGTAGCCTGGTTGCGACCGACGGTTCATCAGCACGCAGGAACACGTTTGCTCGCTTCTCGTCACCAAGCAGTGATGGAATGGTTGGCCTATTCTCGGCCCGCAGCTTCGCCACTTCCGCCGCGCGTGCCTGGAGCGCCACATTGTCGGGGTCGATGGTGAGCGCGAACTTGACGTTGGACGCGGTGTATTCGTGCCCGCAATAGAGCTTGAAGTCGTCAGGCAGCGCCCGCAGCTTCAGGAGCGAGTCCCACATCATCGGGTAGTCGCCTTCGAACACGCGGCCGCAGCCGATCGAGAACAGCGTGTCGGCCGCGAACAGCGTCTTCTCGTTGTCGAACACGTAGGAGATGTGGTCGAGCGTGTGGCCGGGCGTCTCCAGTACGCGCCCCAGCAAGCTGCCGACCTTGACGATGTCGGCATTGGCGACGCGCAGGTCGACGTTGGCGATCTCAGTCGTCTTGTCATGCGGCGCGACGACGCGGCAATTGTATTTCTGCTTGAGTTCGGCGACCCCGCCGACATGATCGCCATGATGATGAGTGATCAGGATGTCGGTGAGCTGCCAGCCCTCGCGCTCAAGCGCCTTCAGGATGGGGCCGGCCTCCGGCGCGTCGATCGACGCCGTCGCCTTGGTTTCCACATCGTGGATCAGATAACCGAAATTGTCGTTTAAACAGGTGAAAGTACGAATTTCGGCGGCCATGTCATCTCCATCGCGCTCAGCCCCGCAGACAAATATGGCGTTAACGTTGCGCAGGCAATGCAATATTCCGCGCGCGGGAGCCGCCTCGTGCATGTTACATTGCCGTCATGACCATTGATGTCGTCGACCTCCGCGAGTTCTACTCCCGTCGCCTCGGGATTGTGGCGCGGCAAATGATCAATCGCGGCATCAGGGAGCGCTGGCCGACCGCCGCGGGCCAGCGTGTGCTCGGCATCGGCTATCCCACCCCCTATCTCGGCCTGTTCCGCGAGGACGCGGAGCGCTGCATCGCTTTCATGCCGTCGGCGCAGGGCGTCTTGAAATGGCCGACGGGCCGGCCGGCGCTGGCCTCGCTGGTCGATGAATTCTCGCTGCCGCTTCCTGACGCCGCGGTCGACCGGATCCTGCTGATTCATGCGCTGGAGATGTCGGACGATCCGGCCGCGCTCTTGCGCGAGGTATGGCGGGTGCTGTCGCCCTCCGGCCGCGTGATCGCGGTGATCCCGAACCGGCGCGGGGTATGGACCCGCACCGACAGCACGCCGTTCGGTCACGGCCGGCCCTATTCGCGCTCGCAGATCACCGACCTGTTGCGCCAGACCTGGTTCACGCCGACCGCCTGGGGCGAGGCGCTGTTCATGCCGCCCTATGCCGGCGGCTGGGTGCTGAAATCGGCGCAGGTGTGGGAGCGTGCGGGCGCGGCGCTGTCGTTGCCCTTTGCCGGCGTGCACATTGTCGAGGCGACCAAACAGGTCTATCGCGCGATCCCCGCCAAGCGCGAGCGCGCGCGGCTGATTCCCTCGTTGAAGCCGGTGCTGGTGCCGTCCTCGACGGTGACGCGCACCTGAAAACAAATCGTCCCGGCGCGAGGCCGGGACGATGCAGATCAGAATATCGGAAGAAGCTTACTCGCCGGAGGCGACTTCGTCGCTGGAGCCGGCCGGAGCCGCCTCGCGCTCGGGGCGCGGACCGTGCGGCCGGCGGCGCCGCCGCGGAAAGCGTTCGCCGCCACCGCCGCCTTCCAGGCCACCCTGACCGCCATTCGCGGCACTATTCACTTGCGGCTGTGCGCCGGTGATGAAGGAGGGAAGGCGATCGACGCTGCCGGTGTCGGCAACGACGGGCTGCGGCTGGTTCAGCGGCAGCGGCTGCGGCTGATATGGCGGCTGCGCACGATGGTCGCGTTCGCGATGTTCGCGGGGCTGCTGGTTGTCGCGCTGATAGGGCTGCTGGCCGTCACGCGGCTGATGATCACGCTGGTGATCGCGCTGGCCGTCGCGGTCGCGCATGAAGGGCTGTTGCTGCTGCGGCGGCTGCGGGACGAAGCCCGGCTCCTGGCCGAAATTCGAGAAATTCTCGCCGTCGTCCTCGCTGTCGTCGCCGCTGTTGCTGACGGGCTCGTCGCCGCGCGGCTGCTGGTTCTGGCGGAACTGTTCCTGGGCCGCCGCGATCAGGCGGAAATAATGCTCGGCGTGCTGGTAGTAGTTCTCGGCGGCGACCGGGTCGCCGGAAGAGCGCGCATCGCGCGCGAGCTGAAGATATTTTTCGGCGATGTGCGAAGCCGTGCCGCGGATCTTGATGTCGGGTCCGTTCGATTCGTAAACCCGGGTCATCGGGTTCTGGCCGCGCCGGTTGTTGTTGTTGTTATTATTATTGTTATTGCGGTTGCGCATCCGCTGCTTGTTCTGACCGTTTCTCATGTCCTGCCTTTAATTCCAGCCCTAAAGGTTGCACGCATTACTGATTGCTCGGAGTGACCTGATGACAGCGGTTCACATCTCTCATGCGCACCGCGCGCAAGAGCGGCTTGAACCCTGCCGATGTCCGTCGACCGTCGCGTTCAACAAAGACGCGTTCCCCACCCGCCAGCATCCATTGCCAGCGAACCCATTCATATCGCCTGCCGAAACAAGCCCAGCTTTGTTGCGTAAGTCTTCAAGCGCAATATCAGGCTTTCGTTCACTTTGCGGTCGGAGAGCAGCGCAGCTCCAATGGCCATCGCGCTCAACAGGACCTGCGGCTTGGAACCTTTAAATCAGTAAAGCTCTCGCCCGAGAGCCCGGCTTTTGCCCGTAGGTCTACGGGGCCGGCACCGATGTGTTGACCGGAACGTAGTCGTTCCCAAGGGATATTCCAAGAGGTTTTTTGCAACCCAATCCGGCTTTTATGGGGGCATTTTTCGGGCCGAAACCGCCCGCGGGATGCCCGCCAAATCGGCCTTGGGCGGCCTGTCCACAGACAACGCGGCGGCCGTCATCAAGGTTTCAATATCGCGGGCCTGCCCTTGCCCCGCCTCGACGATCAACGCCCCGCCGGGGGCGAGCCGCTCGGCCGCCTGCGGGATCAGGGCGCGGTAGGCGTCATAGCCGTCATTGCCGCCGTCGAGCGCCAGATGCGGATCGTGCTCGCGCACGTCGAGGCTCAGTTTCGGAATTTCCCCTGAGGGAATATAGGGCGGATTCGACACGATGAGATCGAACGGGCCGCGCAGCGCCGCCGCATAGGAGCAGGCGACGAAGCCGGAACGGTCGGCGAGGCCCAGTGCTGCGGCATTGCTCCGCGCGGTGTCGAGCGCGGAGAGGCTGAGATCGGTTCCGACACCGAAGGCATCGGGAATTTCGTGCAGCAGCGCGAGCAGGATCGCGCCGGATCCGGTGCCGATATCTGCGATTCGCGGGCGCGGCCCCGATATCGTGGCCTCCCGAAAGATCTCCAGTGCCAGTTCGACCACGGTCTCGGTGTCCGGCCGCGGCACCAGCGTCGCTTCGGACAGTTGGAACGGCAGGCCCCAGAATTCGCGCGCGCCGAGAATGCGGGCGACCGGCTCATGCGCGAGACGGCGCTGCGCATAGGCTTCGAGCCGCGCGGCCTCTTCGGGCGTGAGCTGGCGCGCCGCCTGCGTGACGATGCCGGTCAAATCAAGCCTCAGCGCGGCTCCGACGAGCAGGCGCGCGTCGAGGGCGGGCTCTTCGATGCCGGCCGATTGCAGCCGCGCCGCAAGCGCGCGCCGCGCACTCTCGATGCTGTGTCCGGAATCGAAACCTGTCGCCAATGGAGCCATCCTGCCTGGTGTCGTGGATAGATCGGCGGCATTGCTTGCGTCAACGGAAAGGAGCGCGTCTGATCGCACCTCGCAGCGAGCGAGGGGTTCATGACGGCTTACGACGATCAGAACGTCTTCGCAAAGATCCTGCGCGGCGAGATTCCCTGCTTCGAGGTTTTCAGGGACGACCGCAGCCTCGCCTTCCTCGACATCATGCCGCGCTCGCCTGGACACACGCTGGTCATTCCCCGGGCGCCGGCGCGTGGCATCCTCGACATCGCGGATGACGATCTCGCCGCGGTCGCCCGAACCGGCAAGCGCATCGCGATTGCGGCGATGAAGGCGTTCGACGCCGAGGGTATCATCCTGCAGCAGTTCAGCGAACCGGCGAGCGGGCAGGTGGTCTTCCACCTGCACATGCACGTCATGCCGGTCAGGGCCGGAATCGAGCTGCTGCCGGCGCAGACGCGCAAGGAAGACATGGCCGTGCTCGCCGATCACGCGAAGCGGATGATTGCGGCACTTGGCAGTTGATCGAGATAGCGCTGCAGCAAGACCGTAGGACGGGTAGAGCTGTTGCGAAATCCATCATCGAGACAATCTCGAAATCGACTGGCGCAGCTTCGCTCCACCGAAACTGCGAGCCAGCGATCTTTCATCGAACCTTCATCAGTTCCTGTTCAGCGGGCGGGGTCGAAGGGGAGAGCCAATCGGACATTCGAGCGCGGCACGATCCCAGCGTCCGACATCAGCTGCCGCCTGATAGGTGGTTTGCAGAAACGCCATGAGCGCGGCCTCTGGCTCGCTGGATTTTCGCACAAGGTCGTAGGGCAGGAGATATTCGCCGAGCTTCCGATCGAAGTATGCGCCCGCCGGCATGACCTGTCCGTCAGCAAAGCCATTCGGGGTGGGGTAGGCATAGGAGTAGAAGGCCGCAAAGTCTGTACCACCTCCGCCCGGCCAAAAGCMGGCGGACGAGACCTCATCGCTATAGGCCTCGCGTGTCACGACGTCCGGCAAACCCGGGACGCCACCCGGGTGAAGCGGAGCGGAACGCCCAGAGAAGCGCGTCACCGCGAGATCGAAGCTGCCCCAGAAGAGATGGACCGGACTGACTTTCCCGATGAACCCCGTCCGAAACCGATAAAATACTCCGCTGATCGCGACGAGGGCGCGGAAGAACCGCGTCACGGCGTCTGCGTCATAGGGCCTGATTTGGCGGTCCTCCGTGAATGGGATCGGATCTGGAACCTCACTGGGCCGACCGTCAAATTCTGGTGTTCCGCCGAGATGTCCTACCAAATCACAGAACCGGGCGTGAAATTCGGCGACGGACATTCGCCCGAGCGGCATTTCCGCCCTGCACCCATCAGCTGCTTCTCCGATCAGGACGTGACGGGAGAGATCGAAGACGATCTCGATACCTGATGCGTCTGGAATCAGCGAAGTCGTGAGCCCGCGTGCATTCACGTAGAAGGTCGCGTGCCAGGAATGGTTGACCCATGGCGTTCTCGCGAGCCGATACTTGCCGACAATCTGGCAATACAGATGAAGCGCGGAACAGGTTTCGCGCCATGCCTCGAAGGGAATCTCCGGCCAGATCGCGCTCATAGCGTCTCCTCCCTCAGGTTCGGTTCGGCTTGGCAAGGCCTCACCTCGGCTAAAGGCGACCCTGTGTCCGCTTTGGGCCCAAGGCGACATTCCGGGGGCGAGGCCGCATGCTGCGCCCTCGAAAGCAGATATCCCGGAGTTTAGGGGGACTCGACCTAGACGCCAAGGTATCGCTGCAGCAGCTCCGGCTGGGCCTTGAGCTCCTGCGCCGCCCCCTCGTGCACGATGTGGCCGTTGTTCATGATGTAGATCCGTGTCGCCAGCGCCAGCGTTGCTGCCAGATTCTGCTCGACCAGCACGATGGTCTGGCCGGCGGCCGCGAGCTCGCGGCAGGCCTTGACGAGATCGTGGACGATGACGGGCGCGAGCCCCTCGAACGGCTCGTCCAGCAGCACGATCTTGGGATCGCGCACCAGCGCCCGGGCGATCGCGAGCATCTGCTGTTCGCCGCCGGAGAGCTCGGTGCCGCGGTTGTTGCGCCGCTCCTTCAGCCGCGGAAACATCTCGTAGATGCGCTCGAGCGGCCAGCGCTTCGGTGCGGTGATCCCAGCGAGGACGATGTTCTCCTCCACCGACAAGCTGCCGAAGATCCGGCGCTCCTCGTGCACGAGCTGCATGCCGGCCTGCGCGATTCTGTGGCTCTTGCGTCCGGCGATATCGATGCCGTCGAACTTCACGCTGCCGCTGCGGGGCGTTACGACGCCCATCAGGCTCTTGAGCGTCGTGCTCTTGCCGGCGCCGTTCCGCCCGAGCAGCGCCACCACCTCGTGCCGTTCGACGCGCATGGCGACGTCGAACAGGATGTGGGAGTCGCCGTAGTAGCTATTCAGGCCGTTGACCTCGATCAGGCTCATGCGGCGATCTCTCCGTGAACGCCGCCGAGATAGGCTTCCTGCACCGCGGCGTTGGTCCTGATTTCCTCCGGTGTGCCGTCCAGCAGCACCTTGCCCTCCTGGAGCACCGTTACGCGCTCGACCAGCTCGAACAGCGAGTCCATGTCGTGGTCGATGATGATCATGGTGCGTCCGCGCGCGATCGATTTGAGCAGCTTGACGGTCTCGACCCGCTCGCGCGGGCTCATGCCCGCGAGCGGCTCGTCGAGCAGCAGCAGGCGCGGCGAGGTGGCGAGCGCAAGCCCGATCTCCAGCCGGCGCTTCTCGCCATAGGCGAGCTCGGATACCGGCGTGTCGGCGCGGCGGGTCAAATTGACCAGGGCAAGCGTGTGCGCCACCTGCTCCGTCAGGCCCTTGACGTCCGAGAGCTTGCGGAACAGGTCGAGCCGGAACTTGCCGCGCAGCTCGGCGAGCGCCGCGATCGTCAGGTTCTGTCGCACCGTCAGGCCCGTGAAGAGCTGGTTGACCTGGTAGCTCTTGGTGAGTCCGAGCTGGCAGACCTCGGTGACCTTCAATCCCGTGATGTCGCGGCCCTCGAACACGATCTGGCCGGAGGTCGGCGCGATCTCGCAGGTCAGCATCTTGAAGAAGGTCGATTTGCCGGCGCCGTTGGGGCCGATGATGCCGCGCAGCTCGCCCTGATTGACGCTGAAATCGATGTCGCTGTTGGCGACGAGACCGCCATAGCGCTTGGTCAGGCCGGTGGCTTTCAGGATCGGCCCGGAATAGGCGGGGTGCGCGACCTCCCTGGCCTGCATCGGCGCAGGCGGAGCTTGCTGCGGCGTCTCGATCTCAGCCTCCTCCTCCGTCTCCGCAGCCCTTCGCGCTCGCTTGCCGGACACAAGGCCGTAGAGATCGACGAGGCCGCCCACAATGCCGCCGCGCAGGAAGCAGACCAGCACCACGAACACGACGCCCAGCACGAGCTTCCAGGCCGCTCCGAGGCCCAGCGCGGACTGAAGGAAATCCTGAAGGAAGAGCCAGACTGTAGCGCCGACCAGCGGTCCAAACAACGTACCCCTGCCGCCGATGGCAGTCTGCATCACGAGCTGGCCCGAGGTGTCGAAGGTGAAGGCGTCGGGCGGCATGAAGGCCTGCAATACGCCGAGCAGGCCGCCGGCGAAGCCCGCATAGGCCGCAGCGATCACGAAGGCGGTCAACTTGTAGCCGTGGATATTGTGGCCGACGGCGGTGGCGCGCAGCGGATTGTCCCGGATCGCGCTGAAGATGGCGCCGACAGGCGAGCGGACGATCCTGAGCGCGATGATGACGCCGATGAAGTAGCACAGCGCGATGAACTGATAGAGCGACCAGCCATTGGTGAAGTGGATGGTGGTGAAGCCGAGATTGAAGCTCGGCGTCGGTACGCCCGGCAGGCCGTTCTCGCCTCCGGTGAAATCCGAGAGCGGATTGAACTCGACGAAGAAGAACACCTCCGCGATCGCCACGGTGATCATGGCGAAATAGATGCCGGTGCGGCGCAGCGCGATCAGGCCGATCAAATAGCCGGTCGCCGCCGCCGCGATCATGCCGATGATCAGTGCGCCCAGCACGTTGCCGAAACCCGCGCGGGTCAGGAGGTAGGCCGCGACAAAGCCGCCGGTGCCGTAGAAGGCGGACTGGCCGAACGACAGCAGGCCGGTGAATCCGAACAGGATGTCGAAGCCGAGCCCGAACAGGCCCCAGACCAGGATCCGGTTCACGGTGTTCGGGGCGAAGCCGAGATGTGGCAGCACGAACGGGGCTGCGATCAAACCGATCGCGGTCAGGGTCTCGATCAGGAACGGGCGTTGCTTGAGCATCAGGAAATCGCTTACTCGCGGCCCTGGACGCCGAGCAGGCCATGCGGTCGCACCACGAGCACGAGCGTCATCGCCGCAAACAGCATCACATAGGCGTAGCCGGGGTTGAACATGGAGGTGACGCTGATGATCTCGCCGGCGATCAGGCCGCCGAGGATCGCGCCCGGAAACGAGCCGACGCCGCCGATCACCACCACCACGAAGGTCTGGACCAGGATGTCGTCACCGATGCCCGGTGTCAGCGACACCACCGGCGCATTGACGATGCCGGCAAATCCGGCGGCCATTGCGCCGATGCCGAACACGACCATGAAGACGCGGTAGACGTTGATGCCGAGCGAATCGACCATCACCGAATCCTCGATGCCGGCGCGCACGATCATGCCGAGCCGGGTCCGGTAGAGCACGATGAACAGTGCGCCGAGGGCGACCGCGACGATGCCGACGACGGCGAGGCGGTAGGTCGGATAGAACATGAACCCGAGATTGGTGATGCCCTGGAACAGGGCCGGCGGCGGCACCAGCTGCGACTGGCTCGAGAAGATCAGGCGCACCAGCTCGACGAAACAGATGCCGAGCCCGAAGGTCACGAGCAGCTGATCCTCGTGCGGGCGATGATAGAAATGGCGGATGATGACGCGTTCCATCGCGACGCCGAGCAGCATCACGAACAGCGAGCCCGCGATGACGGCGATGATGAAGGACTCCGTGTACTGGTAGGCGACGAAGCCGGCATAGCCGCCGATCATGAACATCGCGCCATGCGCGAGGTTGAGCACGCCGAGCGTGCCGTAGATGATGGTCAGGCCGGAGCTGATCAGCGCGAGCAGGGCGCCGAGCGCGAGCCCGTTGAAAAGCTGCGAAACGAGGTTGGGCCAACTGATCATGCGACAATCGCCGTTGTGACGCGCCATGGTGCGCGTCAGAAAAAGGTGACGCCGCAGGACCAGAGTGAGCCCGCGGCGTCACAGGGGTTAGCGCGGGCTCAGCTGTAATCGCCGGGATGGCAGCCGAACGCGTCCGGCTTCTGCATCAGCCCCTCACCTGGGACGATCTCGACAACGTCGTACCAGTCTTCCTTGTTCTTCATGTCCTTCTGCTGCTTGCCCTTCACGATGATCACCGGGCGGACGCATTGGTGATCCTCGGGGCGGTAATGTACGTCGCCGACCAGGGAGGGGATCGTCTCGCCCTTCTCGTAGGCCTTGATCACGTCGGGCGGATTGAAGCTGCCGGCCTGCTCGCACATGTGGGCCCAGTGCGCGAAGCTGACATAGGCGTTCTCGGCGCCCCATTCGGGCTTGTAGCCGTACTTCTTCTCGAAGGCCTCGTTGAACATCTTGGCGAGCGGGAACTTGTCCTCGATCGTCCACCAATAGTCGGTGGCGGCATAGACGCCCTGCATCAGGCCGCCGGTCTCGCGCGCGATGAAGGGCACCTGGTAGGGAACGACCAGCTTCATCTTGTCGAGCACGCCGAACTGCTTGGCCTGCTGGGTCGACAGCACCGCGTCGTGGCCCCAGTTGACGTTGATGAGCACGTCGGCGCCGGAATTCGCGACGTTCAGCAGATACGAGGAGTAGTCGGGCGCGCCGAGCGGCGCGACCTGGTTGGTCACCGTCGTCCAGCCTGCAGTTGCGAGGAAGTCCTGCATCGACTTGGTGACGGTGTGGCCGTAGGTGTAATCGGGCGTCAGGTAGGCGGCCTTTTTGTTCTTGCCGAACTCCCTCACCATCACCGGGCCGATCGCCGCGGCGGCGGTCTGGCCGAAGAAGTTCTGGCGGAAGCCGTAGCGAACGCAGTCCTTGCCGGTGGTGTCGTTCGAGCCGGAAATGCCGCACACGAACAGCACGTGTTCGCGCTGCGCGAGCTTGTTGAGTGCGACCGCGACGGCGCTCGACGTGCCGCCGGTGATCATGATCGCCTTGTTCTCGCTGATGAAGCGCTGCTGCGCCTGCACCGCCTCGTTCGGCTTGGCCGCGGAATCCGCGACGCCGAACTTCAGCTCCTTGCCGAGCACGCCCTTGCCGGTCTTCGGCGAGATCTTCTTGATCAGGTCATGGCCGCTGTTGATGTGCTCGATCGCGAGCTGGTAGCCCTTGAGCTCGTCCTCGCCCTGCACGGCGTAGGTGCCGGTGCGCGGGACCGAGATTCCGATGAAGGCGGTGGAACCCGAAACGCCGGCGGGATACGAGCCGATCGCCGGCTTGTCCTCGGCAAAGGCCGGCATCGCGGGCAGCATCGAGCCGCCGATGAGGCTCGCTGTGGTCTGGAGCAGGCCACGGCGCGAGAGGCCGCGGCGGATGAGATCGTCAGTCATGGTCGTTTCCTCCGAACATCGTTCTTGTTTGCATGCGCAAGCACGACCTGTCCGGCGCCAGCCGACCTCGCTGGCCTGCTGCGCCGGGCACGTCACATCCGCGTGTAGCTCTTGGCCCTAAGCATTGCTTGTGAAGCCCTTCTGTCAATTTCGTCTTTGGTCGAACGACGAGAATTATCACGTGAAAACATATCGGATCACGATATATATTAGTCTTTGTGAGTACGAGGCTGGCGGGTTCGGCGAGAGAAATGGCGCGGCAGACGACAGTGGCGGGTGCCCGGAAGCGACGATCCTGGCCGCGGGAGGCGGAGCGGCCGGAGGCTGCGTGGCCGGCGGGGGAGGGCAGCGACCAGCGTGCGGCGCCGCAGTCGGGCGATGCCTCCCGCGTGTCCGAGCCGCGCAGCCGGCCAGCCGGCCGGCGCGGACCCGTCGTCGGCCCCGTCCTGGCCAAGGTCCAGGCCAAGCGCGCGCCCGGCCCGATGCAGAAGCTGAGCGTGCGCGCGCAGAATGTTCTGAAGGAGCTTGCGGTGGAGCTCACCGGCGAACAGCCGCCGAAGGGGAATTGGTTGCCGTCGCGCGAGTTGCTGCTCGCGCTGACGGCCGAGCGCCTTGCGACCGCGCGCAACTGCGGACCTCACACGATGCGGGAGATCGTGGATTGGGCCCAGGGCTGCGGCGTGACCATCAAGCCGGTGATCCCGCCCGGCGGCTCGCTGTCGCAGATGTGGGCGGAGTTGATTGCCAATGCGTCGGCAGGCAGCCTGACCAGCGCCGAGATCGCCAGTGCGCTGCAGCGCTCGATCAGGCGGAAGAGCGTTCGCATCCCGATCGCGTTTCAGGTCATCCTGGTGAAGATCCTGCTCTCCAGTTTCGAATAGGCCCCGATATTTGTGCATCCGCGGCGCCGCTCGGTTGGTTCCGCCGGTCCTTCCTTGCTAGTCTCGGCAGTGGCCGCCCGCTTCACCGGCGGGCTCGACGTCGCAGGCAGGAATGACTCAATCGAAGCGGAAGACGACGCGCCCCTCCTCCGCGGCGCCCTCAAAGGGCGGCGCGATGCGCGAGGCCGACTATGCGGCGCTTGCACAGTTCCGCTATCAGCTTCGGACCTTCCTGGCATTCAGCGAAGCCGCGGCCCAGAGCGCCGGGTTGACGCCGCAGCAGCATCAGGCGCTGCTGGCGATCAAGGGGCTGGCCACCCCCGACGGCGCAAGCGTCGGCGACATCGCGCGCTTCCTCCTGATCCGGCACCATACCGCGGTAGAGCTGGTGGATCGCATGGCGAAGCTGAAGCTGATCGGACGGGAAGCCGATCCGCAGGACGCAAGACGCGTCCTGGTCAGGCTGACGGCCAAGGGCGAGCAGAAGCTGCGATCGCTCTCGCGCATTCACCTGGACGAGCTGAGTGCCGCCGCACCCGCCCTGGCCAGGATCCTGCGATCGTTCCGGGCCAAAGCGCGCTGAGGCGGGTTCAGGCCGCCGCGCCTTGCGCGGCGAGCTGTGCGGCCTGATGCTCGGTGGTCAGCGCGTCGGTCAATTCGCCGAGCGCTTCGCCGGCGATCACCTGCGGCAGCTTGTAGAGCGTCAGGTTGATGCGATGATCGGTGACGCGTCCTTGCGGGAAATTGTAGGTGCGGATGCGCTCGCTGCGGTCGCCGGAGCCGACCTTCTCCTTGCGCTCGGCCGAGCGTGCGGCGTCGAGGCGCTGCTGTTCGGCATCGTAGATGCGCGAGCGCAGGATGTTCATGGCGGAGGCGCGGTTCTTATGCTGCGAGCGGCTGTCCTGCATCATCACCACGATGCCGGTCGGGATGTGGGTGATGCGGATCGCCGATTCGGTCTTGTTGACGTGCTGGCCGCCGGCGCCCTGCGCCCGCATGGTCTCGATGCGGAGGTCGTCGTTCTTGATGTCGACGTCGACCTCCTCGACCTCCGGCATCACGGCGACGGTAGCGGCGGAGGTGTGGATGCGTCCCTGCGTTTCGGTGTCCGGCACGCGCTGCACCCGGTGCACACCGGATTCGAATTTCAGCTTCGAGAACGCGCCGCGGCCCTGGACCTCCGCGATGATCTCCTTGTAGCCGCCGACCGTGCCTTCGCTGGCCGAGATCACCTCGACCTTCCAGCCCTGCAAGCTGGCGAAGCGCTCGTACATCCGGAACAGATCGCCGGCGAACAGCGAGGCCTCGTCGCCGCCGGTGCCGGCGCGGATTTCCAGCACCACGTTGCGGTCGTCCATGGCGTCCTTGGGCAGCAGTGCGACGCGAATCTTCTGGACCAGCTCTTCGATTTTTGGCGTCAGCTCGTCGCGCTCGGCTTCCGCCATGCCGCGCATCTCGGAATCCGTCGCGGGATCGGCGATCAGCGCCTCGGTGTCGGCGAGTTCTTTGACCGCAGAACGATACGCCTTCACCGCCTCGATCAGCGGGGTGAGCTCGGCGAGCTCGCGGGTGATCTGCACGTAGCGTTCGGAGGCGAGCTGGCCGAGCGATTCGGCCTCGAGCGAGGCGTGATGCGCGAGCAGGACGTCCAGTTTGGCTTCGGGGAGTGACGACATCGGTTCGGTCTCAAAGGGCGGAAAAAGGCGAGGCGGCGGGAAGGGGGCGACAGGCCCGCTACAACGCCAGGCCCTCGGCCTCGGCAAATTCCGTCAGCTTCTGCCGGATCGAGACGCTGCCGGAGGGCGCGTCCAGCAACGGGCCGAGCATCGCTTCGGCCTTCTTGGCATCGAGGTCGATCACCATCGCCTTGACCGGGCCGAGCGCGGTCGCCGAGAGCGACAGCGAACGATAGCCCATCGCGATCAGCGCCAGCGCGCCGATCGGCTTGGAGGCCATCTCGCCGCACAGCGATAACGACTTCTTCGCATCGTTCGACTTCCGCGCGATCTCGCGCAGCACGCGCAGGATCGGCGCCGACATGGTGTCGAAGCGCTCGGAGACCTTGGCATTGCCGCGGTCGACCGCGAACAGGAACTGGAACAGATCGTTGGACCCGACCGAGATGAAGTCGACCTTCTTCAGGAGCTCGTCGAGCTGGTAGAGCAGGGCGGGCACCTCGACCATGGTGCCGATGTCGATGCGCTCCGGCAGGGTGTGGCCGTGCTGGCGCAGATAGGTCAGCTCGCGCTCGACCAGCGCCTTCGCAGAGTCGAATTCGGCGACCTCCGAGATCATCGGGAACATGATGCGCAGCGCGCGGCCGCCGCCGGCGCGCAGCAGCGCGCGGATCTGGCCGCGCAGCAGGCCGGGGCGATCGAGGCCGAGCCGGATCGCGCGCCAGCCGAGTGCGGGATTCTCCTCGATCACCGCTTCCATATAGGGCAGCGCCTTGTCGCCGCCGATGTCGAGGGTGCGGAAGGTGACGGGCTTGGTGCCTGCGGCGTCCAGCACCGTGCGATAGAGCGCGAGCTGGTCGCTGGTGCGCGGCAGGCTCTGTCCCACCATGAATTGCAGCTCGGTGCGGAACAGGCCGATGCCGGCGCTGCCGGTGTCCTCGATATGCGGCAGGTCGATCGCAAGACCTGCGTTGATCATCAGCTCGACCTTCTGCCCGTCCTTGGTGACGCAGGGGCGGTCGCGCAGTGCAAGGTATTGCGCCTGGCGGCGGGCGCGGAAGCGCACGCGTTCGGCAAAGGCGGCTTCGACCTCCTGCGACGGGCGCACATAGATCGAGCCCGAGGTGCCGTCGACGATGATGGCGTCGCCGGGATCGGCGATGCCGGGCGCGTTCGGCACTTCGCCGACCGCGGGAATGCCGAGCGCGCGGGCCACGATCGAGACGTGGGAGTTGGCGGTACCTTCCTCCAGCACGATGCCGCGCAGGCGCTTGCGGTCGTAGTCGAGCAGCGCCGCCGGGCCCATCGCGCGCGCGATGACGATGGCATTGTCGGGCAATTGCTCGCGCGAGGGTGCGTGGTCCTGGCCGACCAGCTGCCGCATCAGGCGGTAGCCGAGATCCTCGAGATCGTGCAGCCGGTCACGCAAATAGGGATCGGTGGAGCGCAGCATGCGCGCGCGGGTGTCGGACTGCACGCGTTCGACGGCGGCTTCCGCCGTGAGGCCGGTCGCGACCGCCTCATGCAGCTTGTGCGACCAGCCCTGGTCGTTGGCGAACATGCGATAGGCTTCCAGCACCTCGCGGTGCTCGCCGCCCTCGGCAACGTCGCCACGCTCCAGCATGCGGTCGAGATCGGCGCGCAGCTTGGCGAGCGCGGTGTCGAGCCGCTTGATCTCCTTCGGCAGATCCTCGGCGATGTAGTCCTTGATGACGACGCGCGGCTCGTGCAGCACGACATGGCCGAGCGCGATGCCTTCCGAGAGGATGGCGCCGACCTTCTGCGCCGAWTGGCGCGCGGCCGGCTCCTGGCCCGGCTGGGCCAGCGCAGACAATTCGCCGGAGGCGATCAGCTCCGCCAGCACCATCGCGGTGGTCTGGAGCGCCTCGAGCTCCTCCTCGACATAATTGCGCTTGGCGCGGTTCTGCACCACCAGCACGCCGAGCGTGTTGCCGGCGCGCAGGATCGGCACGCCGAGGAAGGAGTGGTAGATTTCTTCGCCGGTCTCCGGGCGGAACGAGAAGGCCGGGTGGCTTTGCGCGTCGCTGAGGTTGAGCGGGGTCGCCTCGCTGGCGACGAGGCCGACCAGGCCCTCATGGGCGCTCAGCACGGTATGGTGCACCGCCTCGCGGTTGAGACCTTCGGTGGCGTAGAGCTCGAGCGTGTTGTCGATGCGCAGCACATAGACCGAGCACACCTCGGCCACCATATTGGCGGCGATCAGCACCACGATCTTGTCCAGCCGCTCCTGGGCCGAGACCTGCTCCGCCATGGTTTCGCGGAGCCGTCTCAACAAGACGCGGGGACCTCCCGACGCGCTCCGCATGAACCGTCAATCTCCTCCGTCTGCCTGGCCCGGCGGTATCGGCCGGCGGCTGGCCCAAAATTCCAGAAAAACAACCAAATTGTTCGTCCGGCGCAGGCACAAACACAAATCTACTCAAGATTTAGCGCTTGCACCGAATCAGCGCCGCCTGAACTGGGACACAGTCTGCGGCAGCCCACCCTGTTCGCCGTATAGCGAATTGAGGCTTGTTTTGCCAAGCAAAACGCCTGCCAAACGCGAAGGTGTGTACACCTTCGCGTTTGCTGCGACCGCTAAGAGAAAATTCGTCTAGGCCTGATCGAGACCGTAGAGCGTGTGCAGGGTGCGTACCGCGAGCTCGGTATAGGCGGTGTCGATCAAAACCGAGAATTTGATCTCGGAGGTTGTAATGGCCCGGATGTTGATATTCCGTCCGGCGAGGGCCGAAAACGCCTGGGCGGCGACGCCGGCATGGCTGCGCATGCCGCTGCCGATTACCGATATCTTGGCGACGTCGGTGGCGGTATCGAGCCGGGCATAGCCGATCTTGCCCTTGGCGGCCGTGATCGTGTCCTTGGCGCGGGTGTAGTCGGCCGCCGGCACCGTGAAGGTGAGATCGGTGGTCTTGCCGTCCTCGGAGACGTTTTGCACGATCATGTCGACGTTGATGTTGGCATCCGCCAGTGGGCCGAAGATCGACGCTGCCACGCCGGGCTTGTCCTCGATCTGGCGTACCGAGATCTGGGCCTCGTCCTTCGAAAAGGCGATGCCGGTGACGACGTGGCTTTCCATGATCTCCTCCTCGCTGCAGATCAGCGTGCCGGGCGGCTGGTTGGCATGCGGGTCGATATCCTCGGGCTTGTCGAAGCTCGAGCGGACGAAGATCGGCATGTTGTGGACCATGCCGAGTTCCACCGAGCGGACCTGGAGCACTTTTGCGCCCTGGGAGGCCAGTTCCAGCATGTCTTCGAACGCGATCTTGTCGAGGTGGCGGGCCTTCGGCACGATTCGCGGGTCGGTGGTGTAGACGCCGTCGACGTCGGTGTAGATGTCGCAGCGGTCGGCCTTGACGGCGGCGGCGATCGCCACGGCCGAGGTATCGGAGCCGCCGCGGCCGAGCGTGGTGATGCGATTGGTCTCGGGATTGATGCCCTGGAAGCCGGCGATGACCGCGACCTCCTTGCGCTCCCGGAAGCGCTTGATGATCTCGCTGCCGTCGATGTCCTCGATTCGGGCCGAGGCATGGGCGTCGCTGGTCTTGATCGGGATCTGCCAGCCCTGCCAGGAGCGGGCCTGGATGCCCATGCCCTGAAGCACGATGGCGAGCAGGCCCGACGTCACCTGTTCGCCGGAGGCGACAACGGCGTCGTATTCGCGCGCGTCGTGCATCGGCGAGGCCTCGGTGCACCAAGCCACCAGCTCGTTGGTTTTACCGGACATCGCCGAGACGACCACGGCCACTTCATGGCCGGCGTCGACCTCACGCTTCACATGGCGTGCGACGTTGCGGATACGTTCGATATTGGCGACGGACGTGCCGCCGAATTTCATCACGAGGCGGCTCATGACGACGCGTGCATTCCCTCATAAGGATCAGTATGGTGACCCGCACCGGACGGGTGCCGGCGGACACCGACCGCGCGTATACATAGCGGCGGGGCCGGGGGCAAGCGGGTTCCTGCGGGGGCAGGGTAAGGTCCGACCTAAGGTCTGGCTTGGGGGTATGGGTTAACCGAGATCATGGCGCGTTATATCGACGAGATCCTGCAACCGGGCGAGCGGGTGCTGTATTCGACCAATGCGCACTGGATCTTCTATTTTCCGGCCATCGTGGCCTGGATCGTGGCTCTCGCCTTTCTCGTCCTGATGCCGCAGGCCACGGCCGATGGCCTCAGGGTGCTGTGCCTCATAGCCGCCGGCGTCGTAGCTCTGGCCGCCCTTTACTGGACCATCAAGGGCTGGTTCCATCGCTTCACGACCGAGACCGACGTCACCAACTTGCGGGTTGTGCACAAGACGGGGTTCATCAAGCGCCGGACCTTTGAAATGGCGCTGGACAAGGTCGAGAGTGTCGACGTCGACCAGTCGATTCTTGGACGTATTCTCAACTACGGCGACGTGACGATTCGCGGCGTTGGCGAGGGGATCGAAAAGATCACGACCGTCGACACGCCGCTCGCCTTCCGTAGTTCGATCACCACGCGGTAGGACCGCGCCTAACCATGAGCATGCAGCAAAATACTTCCGCAACCGCAAGCCCGCAGCCGGGCTCGACCGTCGACGCCGCCGAGATCGCGAAATTCTCGAAACTTTCGGCCGAGTGGTGGGATCCCAACGGCAAGATGGCGCCGCTGCACCGGATCAACCCGCTGCGGCTCGGCTACATCCGCGACGCCGCCTGCCGCAAGTTCGAGCGCAACGTGCGCAGCCTCAACTGTCTTGGCGGCCTGCGCGTGCTCGACATCGGCTGCGGCGCCGGCCTGTTGTGCGAGCCGCTGTCGCGCCTCGGCGCCCAGGTCATCGGCGTCGATCCCTCGGTGAGCAACATCGCCGCCGCGAAGCTGCACGCCGACAAGAGCCATCTGTCGATCGATTACCGCTGCACCACGGTCGAGGAGATCGACCCGCGCGAGCGCTTCGACATCGTGCTGGCGATGGAAGTGGTCGAGCACGTCGTCGATGTCGGCGTTTTCCTCAAGCGCTGCGCGGCGCTGCTGAAGCCGAACGGGCTGATGGTGGTCTCGACGCTGAACCGGAACTGGAAGAGCTTTGCGCTCGCCATCGTCGGCGCCGAATACGTCCTGCGCTGGCTGCCGCGCGGCACCCATGAATGGAACAAGTTCGTCACCCCCGACGAGCTGACGAAGTATCTTTTGGACAACCGTCTCGTCATCACCGAGCAGACCGGCGTCGTCTACTCACCCTTCGCCGACAAATGGGCCCTCTCGTCGGATATGGACGTGAACTACATGGTCGTGGCGGAAGGGATGGTGTGAGGGGTACGCGAGGCGCGAGCATCGCACCCATGACGTGGGCGTGATTGACCTGCTTCGCCGCTAGCGGCAGGTTGGCCACGGCTTCCCCTCCTACCGCTCCACCCGCATGCTCACCATCGCCAGCCTCTGGATTCCCTTCACCGTCATTGCTGCGCTAGGCCAGGTCGCGCGCAATGCGATGCAGCGGTCGCTGACGAAGCCGCTGGGGACCTGGGGCGCGACCAATATCCGCTTCCTGTTCGGCTTCCCGTTCTCGCTGCTGTTTTTGGGCGTGGTGCTGGTCGCGACCGGTGATCACCTCGGCATGCCGCCGACCGTGTTCTGGCCCTGGCTGTTGCTCGGGACGCTCAGCCAGATCGTTGCGACCGGGCTGATGCTGCTCGCGATGAACGATCGCTCCTTCGTGGTGACGACGGCCTACCTCAAGACCGAGGCGATCCAGACCGCGATTTTCGGCTTCGTCTTCCTCGGCGATCATCTCACCTGGCTCAAGGTGCTGGCGATCGTGATCGCGACTGTCGGCGTCGTCATCACGGCCCTGCGGCCCGGCGGCGAGAAGAGCTTTGCCGAGCTGAAGCCGACCATCACCGGTCTCGTCGCGGCTGCGGCGTTCGCGTTGTCAGCGGTCGGTTTTCGCGGCGCGATCATCAACGTGCCTGATGTCTCCTTCGTGACGGCGGCGTCGTTCACGCTGGTGCTCGGTCTGTTCGTGCAGACGCTGGTGCTGACGATCTATCTGCTCTGGCGCGCGCCAAAGGTGCTCCAGTCGATCCTGGGATTGTGGAAGCCGTCGCTGCTCGCAKGCTTCATGGGCGCGTTCGCCTCGCAATTCTGGTTCCTGGCCTTCGCGCTGACGGCCGCCGCCAACGTCCGCACGCTCGCTTTGATCGAGGTGCTGTTCGCGCAAGGCGTGGCGTATTACTCGTTCAAGCAGCCGATCGCGCCGCGCGAGATTTTTGGTATCGCGCTGATCGTGGTTGGAGTCGCGTTGCTGGTGGGAGTTTAGCCGCACCCACCGTCATGCCCGGCCATGACGGAAAGCGCGAACTGTCAGTTCCTATCTTCCGGGAGCGTCGGCAGCGGCGACACCTCGATGCCTTCGTCGATCAGCGACTTGGCCTCGTCGGGCGAAGCCTCGCCATAGATCGGACGGTGCTCCTTGTCGCCGTAATGCATCGCGCGGGCTTCGTTCGCAAAGCGCTCGCCGACATTGTCGGCGTGCTTGACGATGTGATCGCGCAGCTCCTTGAGCTTGGCGCGCAACTCGCGCTCCTGCGCCATCATCAGCGAGGTCGGTCCCGACGGCGCAGCCTCGGGCGCAGGCGTTGAGGCCGGCTCCGGCGGCGGCGTCGCCCGTCCGCGGCCCTTCTTGCCGATGATCCGCGGGGCCATGATCGCCTTCTCGACCTTGGCCGAGCCGCAGATCGGGCAAGTCACGAGCTTGCGCCTCACCTGCGAATCATAAGCCGACGAGCTCTGGAACCAGCTTTCGAATGCGTGGCTTCGGTCGCAGTGGAGCGCGTAGCGGATCATGCCGATCCCCGCACTAGGTGGAGATGGTCCGGCCCGGCCTTGGGATCGGCGACGCCGAAGCGGCGGCCGTGCTGGAGCGAGGGGATCGCGCGGCGGGCAGTCTCGACCTTGGCCGGGTCGATCTTGGCCATGATGATACCGGGCTCGACATCGCCCTCGGCGAGGATCTCGCCCCAGGGATCGATGATCAGCGAGTGGCCATAGGTCTCGCGCTTGTTCTCGTGCAGGCCGGCCTGTGCCGCTGCGAAGATGAAGCAGCCGGTCTCGATCGCGCGCGAGCGCAGCAGGATGTGCCAATGCGCCTCGCCGGTCTTGCGGGTGAAGGCCGACGGCACCGTGATAAAATACGCGCCGCTCTCGGCCAGCGCGCGGTAGAGCGCGGGGAAGCGCACGTCGTAGCAGATCGTCAGCCCGACGCGACCCCAGGGCAGGTCGGAGATCACGGCGGTCTCGCCCGGCTGGTAGTTGGCGGATTCGCGATAGCTCTCGCCGTCCGGCAACTCGATGTCGAACATGTGGATCTTGTCGTAGCTCGCGAGCACATTGCCCTCGGGGCCAATCAGGAAGGACCGATTGACCGCCTTCTCCGGCGAGAAGCGCAGCGCCAGCGATCCGACATGGATGTGGATCTTCAGTTCGGCCGCGAGCGCGCAATAGGCCCTTAGCGAGGTGTCGTCCTCTTCGCTCTGGAGGTGCTCGAACAGCGCCTTGCGGTTGAGCTGCATCATGTTGCTGACTTCGGGCGTCTGCACGTAATCGGCGCCATCGGCCGCAGCCTGCCGGATCAGTCTGGTGGCCTGCGCGAGGCTCGGCTCGGGCATCAGGCCGGTGCGCATCTGGATCATCGCGGCGGTGAAGGTGCGATCCTCGCTCATGACACCGCCTTTACGCTTTCGAGCAGGCCGTCGAGCTTGCCCTCGCGGTCGAGCGCATAGAGCTCGTCGCAACCGCCGACATGGGTTCCGCCGATCCAGATCTGCGGGAAAGTCGAGCCCCCGCCGGCGCGGTCGTACATCTCTTCGCGCCAGGACGGGTTCCTGGCGATGTCGAACTCCGTGAAGGTTGCCTTCTTGCGGGTCAGCAGCGATTTGGCGGCGGAACAATAGCCACAGCCCGGCCTGGTGTAGATTTCGACAGCGTCGGTCATGTCGTGTGGCGCTCTCATGTCATGAAGTCATTGAATTATATGGGACGGGGGCCGCTCTCGACAACCCGGGCGAACACCAGCACGTCCACCTGGGCCGCCTTGGCGCGGAGCAGGGCCCGCGCACAGGCGTCCAGCGTCGCCCCCGAGGTCAGAACATCGTCGATCAGGACGATGCGGCGGCCCTGGATTTCCGCCTGGCGGTCGGGGGATACCTGGAATGCGCCCTGCACATTGGTGGCGCGCTGGGTCCGCGACAGGCCAATCTGCTGCTCGGTGGCGCGCACCCGGCGCAGTACTTCACCGCGCACCCTGACACCGCTCTGCCGCGCGATGATGCGCGCCAGCGCCCCGGACTGGTTGTAGCGGCGCCGCCACGCCCGGCGCCAATGCAGGGGCACCGGCACCAGCATGTCGGCTCCGGTGAGCAGTTCGGCGCCCGCGCGCGCCATCCAGCGGCCCATGGCCGGCGCCAGATCGGTGCGGTCCTGGTATTTCAGCGCATGCACCAGCGTGCGCGCGACGTCGTCATAGCGCACCGCCGCGCGTGCGCGCTGGTAGGCCGGCGGGCTCGCGATCGCCTCCATCGACAGCATCTCGGGGCCGGGATCATAGACGAAGGGAATGCCGAGCCGCGGGCAATAGGGCCGTTCGATGAACGACAGCCGCGCCCAGCAGGCCGCGCAGACGCCCTCGCCATCGACGGGCTCGCGGCAGGACACGCACAGTGTCGGCAGCGCGATGTCGAGCGCGAGCCGTGCGGCGCGCGACAGCACGTGGCGGCCGGCCGTCCATGCGGCACGCAACGGCGCGGCGATGGAGCGGGTGGGGGCGGCGTCGGCTTCCATGGGGAGAGGCTAGCGTTCTGTTTACGGGGGCTCAAGCCACACTCTCGCGCCCCGGACGCAGCGCAGCGCTCCCGGCTATGCGAAGCATCGTCCGGTGCGGTGCGCTGTAGAGCCGGGACACGAGAGAGGAGATTGCCATGGCGGTCGTGATCGGCGTAACCAGCGGCATGGCCCAGAAGCCGCAAACCCCGCCCGCTCTGTTCGATCGCGCATTGCTGCATGCGCGGCAGCGGCGCGCACATGCGCAGGGCGAGGTGACATTCCTGCTCGATCGTGTTGCAGAGGACATGACCGACCGGCTGGCCGCCGTGATGCGGGAGTTTCACGCTGCGGCCGATCTCTGGACGCCCGGAGAGGGGCTCACGGGGCCGCCATCACTTCGGCGGATCGCGCTCGACGAAGCGGGCGCGGAAAAACTGCCCTTTGCCCCGGAAAGTCTCGACCTCGTCGTCTCGGCGCTGGCGCTGCAATTCGTCAACGACCTGCCGGGGGTGCTGGCGCAGGTGCGGCGTGCGCTGAAGCCGGACGGATTGCTGCTCGCAGCGATGATCGGCGGCGACAGCCTGACCGAGCTGCGCCAGGCCTTTGCGGCGGCCGAAGCCGAATGCGAGGGTGGCGTGTCGCCGCGCGTGGCCCCGTTCGCCGATCTGCGCGATATCGGCGCGCTGTTGCAGCGGGCAGGCTTTGCGCTTCCGGTCACCGATGTCGACCGTGTCGTGGTGCGCTACGCCAATGCGTTTGCGCTGATGCAGGATCTCCGCCGCATGGGCGCGGCCAATGTGCTGATCGAGCGGCGGCGCACGCCGACGCCCCGCGCGACGCTGCTGCGCCTGGCCGAAATCTACGCCGAACGCTTTGCGGATGCCGACGGCCGCATCCGTGCGACATTCGACATCATCTGGCTCTCCGGCTGGGCCCCGCATGCAAGCCAGCAGCAGCCGCTCAAGCCGGGGTCGGCGAAAGCGAGCCTGGCGGAGGCGGTGAAGAAGGCGGGGAAGGAGTGATCCTCATGGTGAGGAGGCGCGTAAGGTGCGCTTAGCGGACGATGCTTTGCATCGCCGCGAGAACCATGCGGGCCGCGCTCTTGCCGTGTGGCCATCCTTCGAGACGCGCGTGCCGCGCTCCTCGGATGAGGTCCGTACTCACATCAGCAAATCGATCAGATGCGGGATCAACGGAATGTCCGCGGGCGGCATCGGGTAGTCGCGCAGCTTGTTGGCGCGGACCCAGGCCAGGGTCTGGCCTTCGCGCGGGGTGACCAGTCCCTCCCAGCGCCGGCAGATGTAAAGCGGCATCAGCAGGTGAAAGGTCTCGTAGCCGTAGCTCGCAAAGGTCAGCGGCGCCAGGCACGGTTCGGCGACGGTGATGCCGAGCTCTTCATGCAGCTCGCGGATCAGGCTCTGCTCCGGCCGCTCGCCGGGCTCACACTTGCCGCCGGGGAATTCCCAGAGGCCCGCAAGCGTCTTGCCCTCCGGGCGCTGCGCGATCAGGACGCGCTTGTCGGCGTCGACGAGCGCGCAGGCCACCACCAATGTCAGTTTGAGATCGGCCATCGGCGTTCGGTTTAAGACCTGTAATCCCCGTTGATCGCGACATACTCCTTCGTCAGGTCGCAGGTCAGCACGCGGTCGCGACCCTTGCCGAGGCCGAGCGAGACCTTGATGGCGATCTCCGGGGCCTTCATCGCTTCCGACACCTGCGCCTCGTCATAGGACGGATCGCGCGCGCCGCTCTTGGCGACGCGGATGCCGTTGAAGGAGATCGAGAGCTTGTCGCGATCGGCCGGCTCGCCGGCCTTGCCGACCGCCATCACCACGCGGCCCCAATTGGCGTCCTCGCCGGCGATTGCGGTCTTGACCAGCGGCGAGTTCGCAATCGACATCGCGATCTTGCGAGCCGACGCCTTGGTCTTGGCGCCTTCCACGGTGATCTCGACCAGCTTGCGCGCGCCCTCGCCGTCGCGGGCGACCTGCTCGGAGAGATTGGCGAGCACCTGGTTGAAGGCCTTGACGAAGGCCTTCAGGCGCGGATCGCTGGCGCGGCTGATCTTCGGCGCGCCGTGCTCGGCGGCGGCGCCGGTGGCGAAGGCCAGCAGCGTGTCCGAGGTCGAGGTGTCGCCGTCGATCGTCACCGCGTTAAAGGTGTCCTCGACGCCGCTCTTGAGCAGGGCTTGCAGTGCACCGGGCGCGATCGGCGCGTCGGTGAAGATGAAGGACAGCATCGTCGCCATGTCGGGGGCGATCATGCCGGCGCCCTTCGCCATGCCGTTGATGGTGACCTTGGCCTTGCCGAGCTTGACGGTCGCGGTCGCGACCTTCGGGAAGGTGTCGGTGGTCATGATGGCCTTGGCCGCGGCGAGATAGTCGCCGGGCTCGGCGGTCTCGGCCAGCCGGCCGAGCACACCGTCGAACTTGGTCGCGTCCAGCGGCTCGCCGATCACGCCGGTCGAGGCCAGGAAGATCTCACCCTCGCTGCATCCGACCGCCTTGGCCGCGATCTTCGCGGTCAGCGCGGTGGAGCTGCGTCCGGTCTTGCCGGTGAAGGCATTGGCGTTGCCGGAATTCACCACCAGCGCGCGCGCCTTGCCGCCCTTCAGCTTGGCGCGGCACCATTCCACCGGCGCGGAGGGGCATTTCGACCTGGTGAAGACGCCCGCGACCGCGGTGCCCTTGTCCATCACCGCCAGCAGCACGTCGGTGCGGTTCTTGTAGCGGATGCCGGCTTCGGCCGTCGCAAGACGGACGCCCGCGATCACGGGCATGTCGGGGACAGTTTTGGGGGCGAGCGGGGAGACGGAGGAGGACATCGGGGCGCCTTGGTGAGGTCTGGATATGCAGATGGCCGGGCATTTGCCCGGCCATTGCGACGTTAGATACTATTGGCGTCCGCGAAGTGACAGCGAATTCTTACTTCTTCGCGGGGGGCGCCATCTTGCTGTCGGAGGGCTTGGCAGGGTCGGCCGGCTTGGCATCCGGTTTTGCATCCGCTGCCGGCTGGTCGGTCCGCTCGACCTTGGCTTCCGCGCGGAGCTTGGCGACGTAGTCGGCCTGGGCCTTGCGGGTGACGTACTGCTCGATCTGGGCCTTGACCTGCTCGAAGTCCGGCGCCTTGCGGTTGCGCTTTTCCTCGACCTTGATGATGTGCCAGCCGAACTGCGACTTCACGGGATCGGAGATCTTGCCCGGCTCCAGCGTGAAGGCCACGGCCGAGAACTCCGGCACCATCTGCTCCTTGGTGAAGAAGCCGAGGTCGCCGCCATCGGCGGAGCCCGGATCCTTGGACTTCTTCTTGGCGAGCTCGGCGAAATCGGCGCCCTTGTCGAGCTCGGCCTTCACCGCCTTGGCCTCGTCCTCAGTCTCGACCAGAATGTGGCGGGCGCGGACCTCCTGCTCGCCGGTGATCTGCTTGGAGGCMTCCTCATAGACCTTCTTCATGGCGTCGGGGGTGGTGGCGGCCTTGCCCTCGTTGGCGAGCAGGCTGTCCATCAGCAGGCGGTTCCGGGCGAACGCCAGGCGCTTCTTGAACTCGTCGCCGTCGGCGACCTTCTTGTCCTCGGCAGCCTTGCTGACGATCTTCATGTCGATCAGGAAGGACAGCACGTTCTCGTCCTTGGTCGCCGGGTCCATCTGGGCGAGGCTCGCCCCGAGTTCCTCCTCGGCCATGGCAACGTCGCTCTTCTTGATTTCCGCGCCATTGACCTTCGCCAGCACCGGATCGTCGGCAGCCCGGCCGGGACCCGCGATCAGCGCCAACGCAAGGCAGCCCACGAGGGCGGTGGCGAGGCCGAAGCGCAGGCCGGTTTTGGTTACCGGGAACGAGGTGGTCATGGAAAATCCTTTTGTTGAAGCAGGGGGCTGCTCTAGCGGGGCGGACACTCGCCCAATTCAGGGGGGCTTGGCAACGCGAAAAGTCTGTCAAAATGATGAATTAGCCGCAATGCGCCCGCCGTTGACAAGGCCCTGACCGGGCCATATCTCTGCCCGGTCGCGACCATGGCGATGGCGTTTATTTTGCTGCGTTTTTGGCCGTTGAACCCAGACTTGCCCAATTCCCACCCATATGGCGGATGACCCCCCGCAGTCCGGGCTCTGTCGCCATCAGGCGTCACGGTGAGTTGATAGGCAGGGGGGTGACAACTTCTTGGCTGCAACGCGGTTGAATCGCGAACACAGGAACTAGGCATGATCGGCGCGCTCGCCCGCAAGTTTTTCGGCTCCGCCAACGACCGGCGGGTGAAGGGATACCAGTCCCGCGTCAACGCGATCAACGCGCTGGAGCCGGAGGTTTCGAAACTCTCCGACGAGGCACTGAAGGCCCGCACCGTCGAGTTCAAGAAACAGCTCGCCGAGGGCAAGACGCTCGACGATCTGCTGGTGCCGGCCTTCGCCACCGTGCGCGAAGCCGCCAAGCGCACGCTCGGCCAGCGGCATTTCGACGTGCAGCTGATCGGCGGCATCGTGCTGCACGAGGGCGACATCGCCGAGATGAAGACCGGCGAAGGCAAGACGCTGGTCGCAACGCTCGCGGTCTATCTCAACGCGCTCGCCGGCAAGGGCATTCACGTCGTCACCGTCAACGACTACCTCGCCCGCCGCGACTCCGGCTGGATGGGCCAGATCTACGGCTTCCTCGGCTTGACCACCGGCGTGATCGTGCACGGCCTGGACGATGCCGAACGCAAGGCGGCCTATGCCTGCGACATCACCTACGGCACCAACAACGAATACGGCTTCGACTATCTGCGCGACAACATGAAGTACCGGCTCGAGGACATGGTCCAGCGCCCGCATTTCTACGCCATCGTCGACGAAGTCGACTCCATCCTGATCGACGAAGCGCGCACGCCGCTGATCATCTCCGGCCCGCTCGACGACCGTTCCGATTTCTACAACACCATCGACGGCTTCCTGCCCAAGCTCGACAAGACCGATTACGAGGTCGACGAGAAGCAGCGGACGGTGACGCTGACCGAAGGTGGCATGGAGAAGATCGAGACGTTGCTGCGCGACGCCGGCCAGCTCAAGGGCGAGTCGCTCTACGACGTCGAGAACGTTTCCGTCGTGCACCACATCAACCAGGCGCTGCGCGCCCATACGCTGTTCACGCGCGACAAGGACTACATCGTCCGCGACGACGAGGTCGTCATCATCGACGAGTTCACGGGACGCATGATGGCCGGCCGACGTTATTCGGAAGGCCTGCATCAGGCGCTTGAAGCCAAGGAGCATGTCCAGGTTCAGCCGGAAAACCAGACGCTGGCCTCGATCACCTTCCAGAACTACTTCCGGATGTACGAGAAGCTCGCCGGCATGACTGGTACGGCGCTGACGGAAGCCGATGAGCTCTTCGACATCTACAAGCTCGAAGTCGTGGAGATCCCGACCAACGTGCCAGTGGGCCGCCTGGACGAGGACGACGAGGTCTATCGCACCCAGAACGAGAAATACGCCGCCATCCTGGCCGAGATCGAGCGCGCCAATGCGCGGCTGCAGCCGGTGCTGGTCGGCACCGCCTCGATCGAAAAATCGGAAGTGATCGCCGAATACCTCAAGAAGCACGGTTACCGGCAGATCGATTTCGGCAACGAAAATTCGATGCAGAAGCTGTACGCCGCGGCCCGCGCCGGCAAGCCGGCAAAACTGTTCGCGGTGCTGAACGCGCGCTTCCACGAGCAGGAAGCCTATATCGTCGCGGAAGCCGGCGTGCCCGGCGCGATCACGATCGCGACCAACATGGCCGGCCGCGGTACCGACATCAAGCTCGGCGGCTCGCTCGAGATGCGGATCCAGCAGGAGACTGCCGGCATCGAGGACGAGGCGGAGAAGGCGAAGAAGATCGAGCAGATCAAGGCCGACATCGAGCACTTCCGCGAGATCGTGCTGAAGGCCGAGGAAGAGGTCGAGATCGAGCCGGCGAAGGGCTCGAAGCCGGCCAAGACCGTGAAGAAGCCCGGCGGCCTCTACATCATGGGATCCGAGCGTCACGAATCCCGCCGCATCGACAACCAGCTGCGCGGCCGTTCCGGCCGTCAGGGCGACCCCGGCCGCTCGAAGTTCTTCCTGTCGCTGGAAGACGATCTGATGCGCATCTTCGGCTCGGATCGTCTCGACAGCATGCTGCAGCGTCTCGGCCTCAAGGAAGGCGAGGCGATCATCCATCCCTGGATCAACAAGGCGCTCGAGAAGGCGCAGCAGAAGGTCGAGGCGCGCAACTTCGACATCCGCAAGAACCTGCTCAAGTTCGACAACGTCCAGAACGACCAGCGCAAGGTGATCTTCGACCAGCGCGTCGACCTGATGAAGGACGACAGCGTCGCCGAGACCGTCACCGACATGCGCCACGCCTTCATCGACGACCTCGTCGCCAAGCACGTGCCCGAGCATGCGTATGCCGAGCAGTGGGACGTCGCCGGCCTGAAGGAAGAGCTGAAGCGCGTGCTTGATCTCGACCTGCCGGTCGACGACTGGGCCAAGGAAGAGGGCATCGCCGACGAGGAGCTGCTCACCCGCATCGAGACCAAAGCCGACGAGCACATGGCGGCCAAGGTCGGGCAATGGGGTCCCGACGTGATGCGTTACGTCGAGAAGACCATTCTGCTCCAGACGCTCGACCATCTCTGGCGCGAGCATCTGATCATGCTCGACCATCTGCGCCAGGTTATCGGCCTGCGTGGCTACGGCCAGCGCGATCCGTTGCAGGAGTACAAGACCGAGGCCTTCAATCTCTTCCAGGAGATGAGCGCGCATCTGCGCGAGGCCGTCACGGCGCAGCTGATGCGCGTCGAGATCGTCCCGCCGGAGCAGGAAGCTCCTGTCCTGCCGCCGATGGAAGCGCACAAGTTCGACCCCAACACCGGCGAGGACGAAATGGCGCTCGCCAGCGTCACGCTCGGAGCGCAGGCTTCCGACGCAGCTCTTCGCGATCCGAAGAACCCCGCAAGCTGGGGCAAGGTCGGCCGCAACGAGGATTGCCCGTGCGGCTCAGGCAAGAAGTACAAGCATTGTCATGGACGCTGGGCTTGATGCAACTTATCGTTGCTTCTTCAATGGGTTAGCGGATCGCCTGAGCTAAGCGGTCCTCCTTCAATTGAAATGCTGTCGACCATGGTGGTGCTTGCCGAACTTCAGGGGCATCACGAATGGAAGGCGCTCGCTATCTTGAGGATGGCAGGCTCACGATTTTTCGCCGCAATGGCACGTATTACGCCCGCCTTCGATTTTCACCGGGGAAATATGTAACTCGATCGCTGAAGACGACGGTCGAGGAGAAGGCCGTGCAGGTGGGCCGTCGATTGCTGTTCCAATTAGAACACAGAGCCGAACAGGGGCTTCCACCAAAATCCAGATCATTCGCAGCCGTCATTGACGACTACATCCGCTTTCGTGAGCGGGATCATACGCACGGCGGATTCCTCTCTTATCCGCCGCCACACCGCGCCAAATTCATTTGGCTGTCGGACATTTGGCTGAGTCCATTGGGATCTTACCCAAATCATACCATTGGGAATGATTATACCGCGTCACGAGCTCCATTTCATAGCGCGCCTTTTCCGCGTCATCTCTCAGAGCTTGGCTCTTTCGTCTATTTTGAGGGTTATTAGTCACGTCAGCAGGGAAGCCCGCGTCTAAATCCTCTATCCGAACGACAAACCGTCCGTGAACAGGATCATCATCGAAGGAGGTACGAAGGATATCCATCCTTGATCGGTTAGCCTCAATATCAAGGCGATAGACTCGAACGTCTGTTGCCGGTGCAATATCCCTCAATGCTGCTTGTAGCCGAACTGTCACGTTAGAAAGTAGGTCTCCTGAATAGCGACAAGTGTATTGAAGTTCATGCTCTGAGACCAAATCTGAGAGCCATACCAAGTTGGTATCTACTGATGGTATCGCACCATCGTTACACGCTTCGGGGTCGCCGAGGCACTTTCCGATCAGCTGCTCTAACGAACTCTGCTGAGATCTCAAAGTCGCAATATCCTTTTGATGAAGCTGCCCAATAACAGACTGCACCTGGCCGGCATCTCTCAGGGTATCAAGTTCATTTTGCATCTTCTTTAGCGCCGATCCAATATCTAGAGAAGCCAAATAAGCCTTCCGAATGAATTGTCGCCTAGCACCATAGGTTGGAGGCAGCTTCAAACCATAGGGCTCGTATGAAGCGAGCCAGTACTCAGTGGGGATGGAAGTCCCAACTTTGACGCCCTGCAAATAACCGTTCAAAGCGTCGAGTGCGGCGTCGACATTGACGTCATCGGCAGCCTTGGCAAACGCAGCGGCTTTAGTTGGATCACCGCCCCTTGCTTGAAAATCAAGTTTTACAGACCCGTACTTGCTCGCTCGACGGAAAAAAGAGGATAGCTGAAAGTTCGATTCAGCAGACGCGAATCCTTTTACCTCGACTTTGGAAGAAAACGAAGACTTCAAAACTTCTTGTATGGACTGACTCAAATCAGTCGTCTTCAGAACAAGAGCGACGTAGGCGGCGCGCAATTCTCGATCTACAAAATGAGTACCACACGCATTGATAAATTCGTCATATTTTTTTTCGTCTAGTAAAGCCTTGAACTGCGGCTTCAACGTAGCATCGCGGATACGGCGGACACCAAAATTGTATCGAGCCAAGTGCACTAACATTAGGTCTGTTTTCGATGAGTTGTATTCCATTGACCCGTCAAACTTGAACTCACCCCCTCCAGAAATTCCCTTGAATGTGGCCTCCCCCTTCATGCTGACGTCTATCTCAAGTTTCCTCAGCATGTCTTCGTGACTCTTCACGAAATCCGAGCTTATCTCGATCTTGTTAACGCCCTCTGGCAGCCCAGCCTCCTTAGAGTCGTCGCCCGCGCCAAGCTCCACGTACTTGTATCCCGAGAACTCGACACAAGTTTGGAATGAGAGCGTGGGCGCATCGGCATTTATACCGCGCCCGAGGTCAAGCGGTGCACCCTCGACATGTCCGAACTCGACGTCCGCAAGAGCAAACTGAAACTCCGAGGTCAGCCCCATGAATAGCAGTGATGCAAGAAGATATTTGATAACTCGATAGGGGTTCATTGGCTCTTCGCTCCCCAATCAACCGGGGTGATGGAGTTCAATTTGAAATATCCCATTACGTTTTGCTTGATCACACCATCACGGCCGTCATTTCCAAATTGCCCCTTGTGGCCAGGGCTTCCGTTCAGACCATCTGCTCCTCTTTCGCCATCGTAACCTGGTACGCCGCCTCCGTTAGTTCGGATTTGCACAAAGCGGGCGTCTTCACCGCCGCGTCCTCCAATTCCTCCAGCCCCGCCAGTGCCGCCAAGTCCGCCCGGTGCACCGGTGCMTGGCCGTCCGCCCTTCCCACCCTTGCTGTCTAAATCGTTTCTCTTTGGCCTTTGACCGCTGCGATCATCAAAAGTCCGAATTACGACCTCGATGTTTCCGCCATTTCCTCCGTTGCCACCATTGCCGCCGCTTCCGCCTGCCCCCCCATTGCCTCCGTTGCCGCCCTTTGCGCCGTTGCCTCCAGATGAGCCATTGTGCCCTACCGCTGCATCACCTCCCTTTCCTCCATTTCCTCCATTTCCTCCCGCTCCTCCGTTGCCGCCTGCAGTACCATCGCTACCGTTTCCGCCTTCTCCTCCTCTCGTGTAAACCGTAAGCGTAGAATCAGGCCCGAAGTCATCGACGTGAAGCAGCACATTTACATTGTCTTGGCCTCCGCCGCCGTCATTGCCATTCTGGCCGTTCTGACCATTCGTGCCGTTCGTGCCTGCTACCCCGCTGCTGCCCGACTCCGAACCCTTCCCGAGAGGATACTTATCGCTGTACCCAGGACCTTCCGCGCTATCCCCGTCGCGGCCAGGCATCCCACTTGTTCCATTTTTGCCGTGAATTGGCGCCAAGGCGACAGGCGGGCCATCGCCTCCCTTCTTGTCGCGAGCCCCGCGAATGCGTACCGGGCCGTCCACGAGAGCAGCCCTTATCTGTAAATCAGAATACGTGGCGATTTCTGCGTCAGGCAAAAAGTGTATCTTGTCGCATACGATTGTTATTATACCGGACGAAGCGTTCTCGAGACTTTGAACTTGTACGCGACCGCTTACAGTCATTTCAGCGCACCGAAGGTTGCCAATCCGATGAATCGATTGTCCAGCTTGGAGCTGGATATTGGCAACATTGCCCTTGAACTCATCCGCAAGAGCTGTCGTCGACAACGAGCAGAGATAGACCAATCCGAATGTAAAAATTCTCACGTTCTTTTCCTCCTCGGTTCGACATGCACGAGCTTAGTTCGTTCGAGCCTCCCAGGAGACGGGACTAATTTTCTGAAGGGCACCGAACCCGAATACGTTTTCTTTGCGCACGCCATCCGCGCCAGCATTTCCCCAGCTACCATGGTCTCCTGGTGATCCGGCTTGACCGTCTTGGCCCGGATATCCTCCATAACCATCTGCGCCGCCACCGTGATCAAGGCTTCCGTTTCCACCTACGCCCCCGCTTCCGCCTCGACCTGCGCGACCTCCGCCTCCTCCAGCGCCCCCACTTCCAGGACGCCCACCCTTACCGCCAGTGTTCTCTAGCTCCACCCTACTTGGACGCACTCCACCTTGATCTGAATTGACCAGCACTTGGATCGTGCCTCCATTTCCTCCGCGGCCTCCCGATCCCCCTTGCCCACCATCACCGCCGTCCCCGCCATTGCCCCCGGCACCTCCCTCACCACCGCGCGAAGCAGGATGGCAAATCGCTGCCGAACCGCCAGCCCCCCCGTTTCCGCCGCTACCACCGTCACCTCCGATGCCTCCTGCTTGACCGTCTCCGCCGGCTCCTCCACTGCCCCCGTTGGATGTGATCTCAACCGAAGCAGCGCGATCAAATTTCAGCGCCAGTATACGGATGTCTACGTTATCTTGGCCGGCTGCTCCGTCGGCGCCTCGCAGGCCGTCATCAGCATCTCCGCCAGGCCCGCCGTCGCCTCCAGCCCCCCCCGGCGTTGATGCATCACCTTCGATGTTCACTCCATGGAAGATATCCAGGCTATGAAAGCAAGCATTAGCTCCTTCTCCGTCGCCGCCATCTCCTCCGTCGCCGCCGTCGTCGCCGTCCAAGGCTCGTCCCAGCACAGATGCTCCCGCGCTCCCGGATGCACCTCTAATCCCACGAATTTTCACGGAACCCGTAATCAAATTTGCCCTGAGAGTCAGATTGGTGCCGACGCTGAGCAGAGCACCGGCTGCAAATGTGATACTGTCGCATTCGATCTCGATTGGCCTGTCATCGATGATCGGCTGCAGCACATTTGCTCCAGAAACATTGAGCTCTTCGCAATGAAACTTTTGGGCGAAATAGACGCTGCCGCGTAGTGAGACTGTTTGGGTGTTCGCTTGAATAGCAGATTTTAATCGGCTCGCCGCCGAAGCGGCCTGCGGGAGTGTTAGGTCATAGTCGGAGAAAATGAACCCCTGCTCGACGCGAGGTCCCGCCGGCTTATTGATTTCTGCAAATCGGGCAACCTTGTCGCCCGCGCCGTCACACTTGTAGTCATCATCGTAACTGAAAACGCCCGAGCTAACGCAGCGACTGAGACTTGCACCCCAATGCGCCTCATCGCTATCACGAAAGACTTTGATCGAACTGTTCTTTGCCTCAGCGTGGTAGTAAATTTTCCCATCAGGAATGGTAGCAAGCGGGGTTACACATCGACCGGGATCAGCGTTGTACCAGCCCATTGTAACGTATTTGCTCTTCGTTCCGTCGTAATAGACGATCGAGATCGCGGCGCTCACGGGGGTATGGTTGCAAATAGCTACCTGACTCTTAGCCTCGTTTGCACCAATAGAGCCAAAAGCAGCCGAAAAAAGCATTGCTGCAGCGCGACGCAATAACATCGCTCTTCTCCTCAAATTGGAAGAACGATACATCATCCGGGGTGAACTTCAACCAAAGATAGTGCGCACAGGCGGTTCATTTTCACGCGGCAACAGGGAGAATGACAACCCGGCGTCCACCCATTTCATGCCGTCGGGCCAGTCCGGCTCAGCAGGGCACCGCCGCAAAGCGAAGAAGGTCAGCGCAGTTTCCATTTAGGATTTCGAAGAGGCAGACCTAGCGCCGCATGATGTCGCCAGCGCGGTCGCATTGTCTGGTCTTCGCCAGATCTGATGGATGTTGCGAGATCCGGCATTTCTACGGTCACGGAGAATCCGAACTTGGAGCAATTCAGGACGACGTTTCTTGAAGCCAACCGAGACGATGCGGTCCGGGTGAACGCGAAATTGAAACCGAAAACGATCACGGACTCGCTAACAGTTTTTGCCTGGCGAACTTGCTAGGGCTGCTTCGCGTTGGGAGAAGCGATTTTGGCAATCAAGGGACCGACGAATCCTCGTTACAGGCAACCTCGAACACACCAACGCCATTCCGCAGGGCATTCGCTGCATAGTAGTGCCGCAAGCTGTAAATGGTGTACTTTTCGCCAAAGCTACTCCGCGCGATTCCAGCATCCCGCAATGCCGCATTCAGCTGATCAATCAGCGAAGTAATGTTCGATCCGTCGGGGCATAACGAACAGCAAACCGTAAGCGTCTTCCGTCCGTCGTTTTGTCAAATATTTGTTTAGCCTCTTGGCTGCGACCGATCTGACGATCGCATCACGCTCGTCCGTTTTGCCCTCACGACGAAGCGGAAATTGCAGCAGAGTAACTCTCAGCTACTGACCGTGCGATTATTCACCCTAGACAAAACCCGTTCTGCGCATGAGCTGAGAGTATAATCCGACTAACGCCGTCAGAAGCCAACAGTGAAAATCACTGTGGGCAGGCTCCTTTGCTAACCCTACCTTAAGCCCCCAGTCTATCCAGTCTTTGTCCGCTCAATTCGCTTCTAGCCGGTGTGTTAGGCTTGCGAGCTCGAGGCTAGCATCCCGCAATGAACTAACTGCATGTTCGCCTCGATTAATCAATTCCTCCTTGGTCGACCGATTACTCAACAAGCTTGGGTCAGACGAGAGTTGGAACAACCATGTTTTCCGCTCACCTGTCGCTGACGAGAGCAAAATCTCACAATCTAACCCTTCCTGTTGAAATTGTTCGCGAAGAAGGATTGCGACGTCGTGGATCGCGTGTCGAAGATGGTCAATCTTTTCTGCAACAACGCCCGCATTACGTTGCATTCTTTGAAGCTCAGCAGGCAATCCGGTCGATTGTTTCATATCCAAAAGCAGCACCAGCTTCGAAGCTTCAACCTCATACAGCGACTGATTAAGTGTACGAAGGCGTTGTCGCAATTGGTCACGCCTTTCAGTAGCAACAAATTCGTCCAAGCTGCGACTGATCCGTTGGAGCCAGTCGAAAATGGATTGGCTTGCTCTCTCGAAAGCAGCCTGACTGCCTGTTGCATCTTGCGGAAGTCCGCTCGCTGGGAGGAAGAGGCTAAGAGCAATTATGAGAACCAGTTTTTTCATTTCTGCGTCCCCTGCGTGAGACCCAATTCCCAAGAAGAATGTCGCCCCCAAGATATGCGAGAGTTACAGCAGGAGCCAAAAACAACAATTCAGGAGGAGCACCGAGCAACTTCTCTGCGCCATACGCCAAGCCAAGGGTAATACAGAGCACGCCAAAGGATCTGGCGAACGCCTTGACCATGGGTCTCTCCCTTGTCATCTAAAAGTAGCATACGTTCGCCCTGGCACTAAGTAGATTGCGGCATGTTTACAGAGCTTAGGTACTAGGACCGAGATAATGAGGAGTGCTCCGGCACCAAGAAATGCACTTCGTGCAGGCGCCTTGCTAGCGTAGACCTCGAAGCACACGCCCTTCGGCTTCACTTTCCGAGTGAAGAATCGTCGTCAATCCCCAATCTTTTTCGTGCTTGTTCACTAAAGCAATAGGGATTTTCTAGACCGCCCGCCTTGAACTCAGCTTCAGTGCCCTTGTACTTTATCGCCCTCTGGCCAGAAAATTGTCCCTGCACAATCGTTTGCCGGCGGCCTCCATCGCCATCCGTCCACAAAACCAGAACATTCCCAGAGTCTCTAACATTGTCTTTCTCATCCATCCCAGCTCCACTCATGTAAGTATTAAAGTTGTCGCGCTTAAAAATATCTTCGAAGGGGGCGAGCTGCTCATTGAGCAACACCCAATAGCGCATCTCAAATGGGATAACGACGAGACCTCCGCCAGATTTGATCACTGGATTCGGAATCTCTTGATAGCCGCACCCCTCAAGGAAATATGTCTGCGTACCTGATATATGTTCAACCAACGCGGCGTTTATGCTGGCGTCCTTTTTCCCCTTATTGATTACAGCGATCTTACCAGACACCTTTGCGATCTGTAGCCGCCTTTCAATTTGATAGTCCGAGAGCGTCAATGGCTGCACCATCGAAAATCGCAAATCGTGATTTCTGGTGCAGCACAAAGTCATGAAGTAATCGACGCCGCCCCATGTAATGCCAATTAGGCTAAACACCGCCACTAGCGCTACCGCAATCATGTTGGCAGTAGAGAAGTGGCGCTGCCAATTTTGATATGACTTGCAGTCTTTGCAAATTATTGCGTCGTTGGGAATCTGCGCCTTGCAATGCCAACACGCCTTCTGAGCTGGATATTCTGTGTTAGACATAAGCTCGGTCTCCCGCCAACATCGTGCGAGATCATAAGGGCCAAGTCGGGCGCCAGTTTAGGCCGGACTGCCCGAAAGGTGATTGAAGAAGGACATCTGGGCCAAACTGCGTGTGGTCAACAGCCATCGTTCGGTCCGCGCAATCGGCGCGTGGGTTACCAGTTAGGATATCGCATCCCCTACCTACTTCGAGCCCCGCAGCGCTATCTACGATTACTGTACGAAATAAGGGGTCATCCATCGCTGCGACTGCCGTAGGGATCATCGAAAAGGACAACAGAATTCTCTCAAACATTGGACAAACCTCCACAATCTACAATTTTACGATCTCCTTCAGCCCTCCGCCGGAGGGTCGCGCAGAGTTGCGAGCTTGGCTGAAATCAAAAAGAGTTGGCTTCGCGCACCTCTCGAAATGAACGCAGTGAGGCTCCTTCATCAGGTAGTTCATTTGGCCACGAAGAAGAGTATGGTCATCGTGTGGAAGTTCGATCCCTTAAATGGATGAGTTATTAAACTTTCCGGACTAGCTGCTTTGGCTGCGCATCTGAATGTTTCTTTGGCTCTCAGCGGCACGACCTAATTGCCATCACTTATCTTGCAAATGCCATTCGCAAGCCTCGTTGGGTGGATTTGTGAGACACTCATTGCAAGCGTCGACAGGTCCGGAGCCAGCGGAGCACACGCCTCGAACGGTTTTAGGACCGGTGACGACGAGCTTCTTTTTTGAGTCGTACAGTATGTCTTGCGCTGGCGAGCAAGTGTACAGCCGCTGACAGAATACGTTGATTTGAGCGAAGGCCGAATTCGCGGCCCAACGCCCCGTTTCAGCTCGGGCAGTATTCAAAAGCACCAGATTGATTACGAAGACTTCGAGAAGGACTGCTGCTCGCTTTGAGAGCGGCGCGACTTCGAAGCTTTGGCTGAGCAGGCAATCGGAAGTGAAGAGCAAGCTCATAAGCTTCCCCCCCGATCAAATATACACATCGAAAAGAATAGCTCAGTTTGGCATGAGCACGCCAGCATGACAAGGTGTTACGCGCCTATTAATGCCTAAGGTTGTGCGGCAAGTTGTCCCTCAATCCACGAAGATGTCTAGCTTGCACGGCATCTGGTAAGAAGAACTGTCTCGGACAACGTTATTGATCCAAACGCTCAATTGAGACTTCTCAAACTGAGGCGACTCTTTGCGAGTGGTCCGACATCCCCTTGCTCCGCATCTCCAGTCAAAATGGCTCTGACATCACAAAGAGACAAAGAGCAAGCAGTTGGGATCTTCGGCCGCTCGACAGCTCTCCTCGAGACGGAAGCTTTTCGTCCTTTGCGAGGAACGGCACGTACTTTGTCCTCGCAAGAACGGCTCTTCTCGTGCAAGCGAGAGGGGAAACAAAGCACTCCAGAAGCCATCACCCAATGGAAGGCTCGCTTATGTGACAATAAGTTTGCCCCGAACCTGCTCAGGCGAACAACGGGGACTCCTCGTGGTTCCCTGCATTTGATGCGCCGATTCAATTGCACTGCGGCATCCCGCCGAGGAGGAGCCCGCCTACGGTTGTAGTCACTCTCGGCGCTTCGGGGGCGCTGGCCACCGAAAGGATCGTTCGGCTAAACAGATTGCATGTTCGCGGCAACACAGCCTGACCTAAAACTTACCAGATTCAACCCAAACTGATATATTCTCGCATTATCGCTCAAAGCAATACTAGGTTAGGGGAATCACCATGAAGCGTGTGCTTGCACTGTTCCTTTTCCAAGCCGTGATGTGCATGCAACCGGCACAATCGGATGAGATTAGCGACTACTACAGTAAGCTACAAAAGAATCTCGAAAGGGAGCACTGGATTCCGATTTTGATTCCTCGGGGCGAAAAGGTCGGCAATGTCTATGACGTCCACACGTTGCAATTCTTGGCAGACAACAAGACGTGCTTTCCAAAACTGTCGCCACCTGCCCCGCAAGAAAGTGCGGTGCCCAGCCTCACCATTTCATACAACGTGAACGGAGCATTGGCGGCCGGATTAACAAATGTTGCTGTGGCGGAGGCTCAACTCGGAAGTGCTGATTCGGTGGTTATGGAATACGAGGATGTGACCGTAGTCAGCATGCCCGCCCTTACGCTTGCCGGCTTATTCGATCCCAAGCGCTGCAAGTTTCTGGAAGCTCAGGTTGATGCAACTCGCAACGGAAAGCCCTATTCAGGGCAGGCATCTTACCTCGTACTCGGCGAAGTTATGTCCGCCCGCAGAAACATAAAGCTGAACTACCGTGACAGCGGAAAGGCGCAGATCGAACTTACGAACTGGCAAAAATTCTTGAGGCTTGCAGGAGTTACCGCTTCTGCTCGCATTGAGGGGGGAGCAGACAAAACCGTTGTTGTGACCACAAAGAATGCTCTCCCGATCGCAATGCGACCGGCATTCGTACCGGACAGCTTCCCCGGCGCACGCAACGGAGCATTTCCTGGGGCTGCCGATGTGACGTGGAGCCCGTTGGATCTTCAGGACAAATACTCGACAGAGCAACTTGATGATCTCGGCGCCAATCTGACTAAGTCTCTTCCTTCGAAGGAACAATTGGACGGGTTCTGAGGATAGCCGAAGCGATTTTGCGTGCGCAGGCGTTTTTTCGACGCTTTGAATTACTCGCTGCTGGAGAATCGCTCCATGAACCATCTCTTAACACGACGAGTCTTCATCAGTTCTGCCGCGAGCGTAGGCTTGTTGGCTTCGGATCATCCCGCATCGGCAAACGAGGGATTTGAGCGTCCGCCGGGCGTGCCGCCTGACCTGCCACGTCCAGAAGCTATGCGCATGTTGTTGGGTTTGTACGAGGCCCCCGTTCGAAAAACCTTAGACGAGATAATCGGACAGACCGCAGGGGAGCAACGGCTTCGGCTTCAGAATGCTTCTCCGCAGTTCATCCTTAAGGAGCGAGCGTTCGAGTTCTATGCGGAAGCGGGCGACGTGGTACGGCAAAGAATCGTGTTATCGCTCGGAGGACTATCTTCTCTAGAAATCTGCGCTATTGCGTTCGTAATCTCAATGCAGAATCAGAATGACTTGTGGTGGTTCAGTTTCCTTCTATACCACCGCGGTCTCGTTCGAAAGCAATCCGATGCACTGTGGATCGAACCCGGTGTTGCCGCTTTCGGCGATGGATACAATCAAGACGAAGCCAAAAAGTTGGCTGTGCCCTCAGAACATTTCTTCAGCGAGATGAGATATTTCATCCTTGCGCATGAAGCAGCGCATGTGGCGTTCGAGCACAAGGCGTCCCAGCTACAAGGGGAGACTCAGGAAGCCTGGCGGTCTCGCCTCAGAGAACAGGAGCTGCAGGCCGACAAGTTCGCCATTGAAACATCGCTCAAGGGCGGTATTAGTGCCTTTTCTGTATCATACACAATAATCTGTCACCTTATCCTTGCTCAGGACGATCCAGCCGGATCCGACCTTCAAACCCACCCTGCGGACCATGAGCGGCTTTTGCAGGCGGCCGCACTATTCCAAGACCTACTAAAGGGAGAGCCTGAGAAAGGCGATTTCCTAAATCGTTTTGCGACCCATTTTGGAAGCCCGCTGTCCTACTTCGCTCTTGATGAATTGGCGCAAAGCGTTTCTCTCGGGTCTTTGCTCATCACACGGACTTAGAAAACTTCAGGGTAAACTGAATTGTTGGAACAAAGAGCGAGCATAAATTCGTCAATCTCCCAACCGTGTTGCAAATACCGCCGCTGTAGCTTGCTTCGCGTAGTACTCCTGAATAATCTCTACTGAAGTGCCCATGTTGCGGCGACCCTCAAAGACGCCAACGCCATTACGCAGCGCATTCACGGCGTTGAAATGCCTGAGGCTGTAAATGGAGTACTTCCGTCAAACGTGCTCCGCCCGACCCCCGCCTCTTTAAGCGCAGCATTGAGCTGATCGATGAGCGTGATAATTTGCGAACCATCGGGCATGACGAACAACAAGCCAGCGGGATCTTCCTCCCTGCGTTTTGTCAAATATTTGTCTGGCCTCTTAGCTGCGACGGACCTGACGACAACGTCCCGCTCGCCCGTCTTTCCCCTTACGACTAGCCTGAAAATTATTGAGAAGCTTGCTGCGACACCCGACGTTGAACCGGCAGAATTTCTCAGACGGCACAAGCCATACAGGAAGGTTTGTTAGACCTGGGTGGCGTTCGTAGAGACTTGACGGCTTTCCTGAGACTGAATTTGCTGCGCAGCAGCAACGCGATAGCCTCTTCGGGCCTCGAAAACATAGACCGAATGCTGAAAGCTATCGATCAGCGTTCAACTCTCTCACCGTAAAAAGTTGGAAGGCTCGCTGCCCGTCTGGTTTAATCGGCAAACGCTGCAACAAAAAAGCTGCGCTCGGCTCCCATTCCCTTGAGCTGCGTCGGCCCTCGATCCTCGAAGTGGAAAAGCTCCCTAACACGCCAGTACGTAGCCTCCGAAATGTGCACCTTATTCGGCTCACCTGTAGACTCCAACCGACTGGCCAGATTGACGGTCCGCCCCCAGTAGTCGTAGATGCGCTTCTGTCGGCCTATTACTCCTCCAATAGTCGAGCCAGTGTGAACTCCCACCCTGATCTTTAAGGGATAGCCCGTCTTCACAGAGATGCTCTCAACGACCTTGATGGCGTCAAGGGCAAAGTCAATCATCGCCTTAGCATGATTTGCTGGTGATGATTTCTTTCCACTGATCGCCATGTAGGCGTCACCGATTGTTTTGACTTTCTCGACGCCGTGCCCCTCCGCTAACGCATCGAACTCTGAAAAAATTTGATCGAGAATTTCGAGCACATGCCTTGGAGCAAGGTGTTCCGTGAGCGTGGTGAAGCCGACAATATCTGAGAACAATAGCGTTACTTCTCCGAACGACTCAGCTGCCGCTGAATTGTCGCTGCCTTCCAACGAGGTCAAAGGAATGTAACTGGATAGAAATCCCGAAAGTTTGTTTTTTTCTCGCTCTTGAAGAAAGCTGCGACGAAATTCTTCTCGAGCAAATCGCTCTCGCCAATAACTCATCAGAACAAGCACAGAATAAATATTCGCTATGTTGAACAGATAGGCAGCGGCGACAGCAAATGCAATTTTTGTAAAATAGAGTAATGACGATGCGTAAATGAGAACCGCTGATGCGCCGACAAGAACGGACCAAAGAACATCTATGGGAAATAGACCAATTGCCGAGACGCAGATGAGTGCAAAATTGAGAGCTGACGTTCCAGAATCAAGCGACAACGCCCCCTGCTCGAAATGAAGTATCTGAGCGACGGCTAGCACGCTCACGAGAATCGTAAAACACCAAACGAAGATATTTTCACGCCCCCTGAAGAGACTTGTGAACGTTAGTCCAAAGAAGATCAGCATAAGTGGGATGGCATACAAAAAGCGAAATCGGCTTTGCTCACTCCCGCTCACTGTTTCTGTATTATCCCAAAATCCAAAGACTCCGAAGAGCACTACGCTCAACAGCACAACCGCAGAAATAACGCCTCTGGTGCGCTCGCCTCTTTCCGTCTTGTAATCGGCCTCCATCGCCTCGCTCTCAAAACGCAGACCAAGATTAAGGCGAACGCCGTCTACATACCTTGCGAAATCGAACGACATTTCGCCCTCACAATGCAAATTAAAGATACAACTTAAACGAAACACGCATCGAAGCAACACTCGTCTAATTTTGTCTTGCGGTATAGAGCCTCTCGGTGGGCCTCCCAATTCAGACGACCAGGCATAGGGCGGATAAGCATCGGATCGGCGTCAATCACCCAGCCTCGTGGCGAACACCGTCGGCGTGGCCTGCTTGCCATAGTACTCTTGGATCATCTGGACCGATGTGCCCATATTGCGAGCGACCTCGAAGACTCCTACTCCGTTGCGAAGCGCATTCACTGCATAGAAGTGCCGCAAGCTGTACACGGTGTACTTTTCGCCGAAGCTGCTTTTCTCCATGCCCGCTTCCTGCAAAGCAGCATTCAACTGATCAATTAGCGAAATAACTTTCGATCCGTCAGGCATCACGAATAGCAACCCGGCTGGCTCTTCTGCCCGCCGCTTTGTCAAATATTTGTCTAATCTCTTGGCCGCGACCGTTCTAACGACGGCGTCCCGTTCACCGGTTTTTCCTCGCACGACGAAGCGATAATTCTTCCGTCCCTTCTCATCTTTGAACGGGTGAACGTCTCGGACGTTCAAGTTGTTCGCTTCTCCTGGTCGGAAGCCGGAATTGGCCACGACGAGGACGTATATCTTTAGAAGTTCTCGGCTCTTGCGAGTTCGCACATCACGAGCTGTGTTGATGCGCTTACAAAGCGCCCGCCAAAGCATTCTAAATTCTGATCGCTCGAAGGCTGGCCTGACCCGCTTCTTTTTCGGAGTGAACGTCGCTGTTATTCGAGCCTGCTTAGCCCGAAGTCCCTGCTCTTGCGCCCATTTCACAATGGCTTTGCCGAGCATCATGTCCCACTGAAGCGTCTTATCCGTCGGGTGTCGCTTAGCGTTCTTCGGCAGGACTTCGAACGAGGCGTAGTAGTCCCGTCGCCACGGAATGAACTCTCGCATCACCCTATCGTCGATATCCTCGACGGCGAGGTGCCCAGCGTACTCCCGCCAGAACTTCGAAACCCGTCTGATCTGCCGCAGCATCCCCGCTGAGGTCTTGCCGTGCGTATGATCCCGCTCACGAAAGCGGATGTAGTCGTCAATGACGGCTGCGAATGATCTGGATTTTGGTGGAAGCCCCTGTTCGGCTCTGTGTTCTAAT